>JALQYN010000082.1 GCA_023254055.1 Polaribacter sp. | reverse complement strand
TTTCTACGTTGTACTATCAAGGTGTAGATGCTATTTTAGATAGATGGCAAAAACCTGGAGATACAGGAACAAGATTTGGTAGAATGAAAGCTACCACAGTTCCATGGCAAAGCCATTCTAAATTCTTATACGATGGAACTTATTTCAGATTGAAGAACTTAACCTTTGGTTACGATATGGATTCTGAAGCTTTAGAGTCTATAGGAGTTTCTTCTGCAAGATTTTTCGTAAGAGGTACCAACTTGTTTACTTGGGTTAAAGATGACTTATTAAAGTATGACCCTGAGGTAGATGCTGGAGGTACTGCATCGTTAACAACACCTGCGGTAAAATCTATCATTTTTGGTATTAACATTAAATTTTAGAGATCATGAAAAAAATAAATAAATTATTTACAACACTTTTCATCTTTACGTTAATATTTTCTTCATGTAATACTGCTGATCTAGACCCTAGTTTAGAACAAGCTAAATCAGTTGAAGGAAGTATAAAGACTATATCGGATGTAGAAGGTATTATTAAAGGAGCCTATAATGTGTTTACAGGTTCAGGATATTATGGTAGAGATTTTATCATAAATGGTGAAGTTCGTTCTGACAACTGTTTTTCTAACGGTAACTCTGGACGTTTTACAACACAAGCATCTTTAGCATATAATGCCAATTCTGGTTTTATGTTTGATGATGCATATCGTGCAATTGCAATTGCAAATATTGTTATTGCAACAGATATATCTAAATTAACAGGAGATGCAGCTTATGGTGCTCACTTACAAGGTCAAGCTTATGCAATTAGAGCATTAGCACATTTTGACTTAGTGAAGACCTACGGTCAACAACACGCAGGTGGTACTTTAGGTGTTCCTTATGTAAAGGAGTTTAAAGGATCTGATTTATTCCCATCACGTGCAACTGTAGACTCTAACAAGGCTGATATTTATGCTGATTTAGAATCGGCGTACACTAAGATGAAGCCTGCATATTTTAATAGCTCAAGAGAATACATGTCTCAAATGACAGCGAAAGCTTTAGAATCTAGGGTAGCAATTTATTTTGGAGATTATCCAAGAGCAAAAAGTGCTGCGCAAATAGTGATAAACTCTGGTTTATATCCAGTGATGTCTGCTGCAAACTATGTGTCTTCATGGGCTGGTAAAGGTAATGGAAATTCAATTTTTGAATTGGCTTTTAGTCCTACTGACAACTTAGGTGGTAATGGTTTAGCATATATCTACAGAACAACTGGTGGTGGAAGCTACGGTGATGTTCAAGTGTTAGATGGTGTTGATGCTATTTATGCTGCTGGCGATGTTAGAAAAGGTATTTTAGGTATGGAAGGAACGATGCTTAGAAATATCGGTAAATGGCCAGAAAACCAAGGATATGACAACGTTGTTGTGATTAGAATTGAAGAAGTTATTTTAAATTATGCAGAAGCATTATTTGAAGAAGGAGCTGCTTCTTACCCTGCTGCTATGGCGCAATTAAATGCAATTACGAGCAAAAGAGGTGCTGCCGCTTATACTTCAATTACTAAAGCAGATATTTTAAATGAAAGAAGAAAAGAATTGATGTTTGAAGGTTTCCGTTTTGATGACTTAATGAGAACTGGAGCTGGATTGGTTAAATCTTCTCCACAACAAAACTTTACTACTACATTTACATATCCTAACAATGCATTTGCATGGCCAATTCCACAAAGTGAAATTGATGCAAATTCAAATATGACTCAGAATACTGGGTATTAATTAATTATTAGAATTAGAAAAGAAACCACCTCAATTGAGGTGGTTTTTTTATTTATAATTACATTTGCAGCATGGAAGTAAAAACAGAAATCATCTTTGGAATTAGAGCTATTATAGAAGCAATTCATAGCGGCAATACAATTAGTAAGGTTTACTTACAAAAAGACCTAAAAGGAAGCTTATTTTCTGAATTGAATGGTTTGATAAAAGCCAACGGCATTTCTACAAGTAATGTTCCGGTAGAAAAATTAGACCGCTTATCAAAACACAACAATCACCAGGGTGCTGTTGCGCAAATTTCTCCAATTGATTTTTACGATTTAGAAACCTTGATAGAAAAGGTTGTTGATGAAGATAAAGTTCCTTTGTTTTTATTACTTGATCAGTTATCTGATGTGAGAAATTTTGGTGCGATCATAAGAACTGCAGAATGTACTGGAGTAAATGGAATAATCATTCAAAAAAACGGAAGTGCTCCTGTAAATGCAGAAACCATTAAAACTTCTGCTGGTGCAGCTTTTAAAGTACCTATTTGTAAAGTAGATCATATTAAAGATGCACTCTTTATTTTACAAGCTTCAGCTATTAAAACGGTTGCAGCAACTGAAAAAACAGAAGACTCTATTTTTGATATCAATTTTAATCAGCCTATTGCAATTATTATGGGTTCTGAACACAGAGGTGTAAATCCGTCTATCTTAAAAATGGTTGATTATAAAGCCAAATTACCTTTATTAGGAGAAATTGAATCTTTAAATGTTTCTGTAGCTTGTGGTGCCTTTTTATATGAAACTGTTAGACAGAGGTTAGTGATTAGTGGTTAGTAAGATTATAAAAAGTTCTAATCGTCACCTTCTCCTTTTGCAAACTCCTCTTCTTCTTCTAGTTTTGGTGGATTAAAATTACCTTCTTCGTCAAAAAGTAAATCGAATTCTGTTTGTCTAAATTCATAGTTTTCTTTAACTATTCCTTTTTGTTTAAAGACAAATGCGAAAAGCAAACCAACCAAGAAACCAGACAAATGTCCTTCCCAAGAAATACCCTCTTTTATAGGAAACACATACCAAACCATACTTCCATATAAAAAGATTACAATTAAGGAAACGGCAACCAATTGAAATTGTTTTTTTATGATTCCTGAAAAGAAAACGAAACTAAAAAGCAAATACACAATTCCGCTTGCACCAATATGATAGGCTTCTCTAGCAATGATCCAAGTTAAAAACCCAGATAAAACTCCACCCAAAACCAACACTTTTAAATATACTGACCTATAAAAGTAGATTAAGAACGCTAATAAGACGAATAGCGGGACTGAATTATTAAATAGATGGTTTGTGTTACTGTGAATAAAAGGAGAGAGAAAAACCCCTTTTAAACCACTCAAACTTCTTGGAAAAATACCTGCTTTTGTGAAATTCAATTCAAAACGTATTTCTACCCAATACACAAACCAAATTATAAAAATAAAAAGAAGAGGAATAAATACCACATCTTTTGTATACTTGAGTTGATTGCTTGTTTTCATCCGTTTAAAAATAGCAAAAATTTAACCAATTAAAATTTACTGAAATTCTGTCATAAAACTTTCCTATTTTTACTTTATGAATGAGCCATTAGCAGAACGAATTAGACCCAAAAATTTAGACGACTATATAAGTCAACAACATTTAGTTGGTAAAAAAGGAATTCTTACACATCATATCAAACAAGGAATCATTCCTTCGTTAATCTTATGGGGGCCTCCTGGAATTGGAAAAACCACATTAGCAAACATTATTGCAAAAGAATCTGAAAGACCTTTTTATACATTAAGCGCCATAAGTTCTGGCGTTAAAGACGTTAGGGATGTTATTGAAAAAGCAAAAAATAGTGGTGGATTGTTTACGAGTAAAAACCCCATATTATTTATTGATGAAATTCATCGTTTTAGCAAATCTCAGCAAGACTCATTATTAGGTGCTGTAGAAAAAGGTTGGGTTACTTTAATTGGTGCTACTACAGAAAACCCAAGTTTCGAAGTAATTCCTGCCCTCCTTTCTCGTTGTCAGGTGTATATTTTAAATTCATTTGACAAGGAAGATTTAATTGCTTTGATAGATAGAGCCATTAAAAAAGATGAGTTGATTTCTAAACGAAAGATTCAATTATTAGAGACAGATGCTTTAATCCGTGTTTCTGGAGGTGATGCTAGAAAGCTTTTAAATGTGTTTGAACTATTGGTGAATTCTTCTGAAGATCCTGTAAAAATTACAGATAAATTTGTCTTAGAAAAAGTTCAAAAAAACACTGTTCATTATGATAAAACAGGTGAACAACATTACGATATTATTTCGGCCTTTATAAAATCTATTCGAGGGAGCGATCCAAATGCTGCTGTGTATTGGCTAGCAAGGATGATTGAAGGCGGAGAAGATGTTAAGTTTATTGCCAGACGATTATTAATTTTAGCCTCAGAAGACATTGGTAATGCAAATCCTACAGCATTAATTTTAGCAAACAATACATTTCAGGCTGTATCTGTTATTGGGCATCCAGAGTCAAGGATTATTTTAAGCCAATGTGCTATTTATTTAGCAAATTCTGCCAAAAGTAACGCATCTTACGAAGCTATTGGAAATGCGCAAGAACTGGTTCGTAAAACTGGCGATTTGTCTGTACCTCTAGCTCTAAGAAATGCTCCAACAAAATTGATGAAAGATTTAGACTATGGTAAAAATTATAAATACTCTCATAATTATGAGAATAACTTTATCAATCAAGAATTTTTACCTGATGAAATTAGCAATACAAAATTGTATGAGCCCGGAAACAATTCTAGAGAAAATGCGTTTAGAGAACTGCTAAAGAATAGATGGAAAGACAAGTATAATTACTAAAACTTTACTTGATATTCTTTCTGAACGAGCACATTGTTTTCGTAGAATTCGGCAATCCATTTAGCGTTCATTTTATATAGAATTCCGTTTTTATTTTCTATAATAAAAAGATTTTCCTGTTTTGTTTTTAAAACTTTAAAAATCAATTTGGGTGTAGTGTCTACTAATTGAAAGCCGTTTTCAATTGCTTGCGCATAGAGTACATTTGTTATTACAGTTGCTGGCTTTTCTGCCTTTGTTATTATTGGGGTATTAACAACTTTTTTTTCTGCGATAACTTTATTTACTTTAGGCAACACTTTAGGGGTTTCAGCAACATTTACAATCGCTTTTTTAACACTATTTTGTGGTTCAAAAGTGTAGTTATTTATAATTGGGTTTTTGAACGCATTTCTAATTGCTTCGTGAAAAGATTTCTGATAATCCTTTTCTTTACTTTTTCCAATTGGACTCTCGTAAATCACTTTATCATTACAATCTTTTAGAACTAAATGTACTTTGGTTGTCAACATTGAAGATGCATCTTTTATCGTTGCAAATAAAGAGGAACATCTATTGTCTCTTATTTCTTGTGGTAAATCTTCAGTATTTAAAAAGGAGGTAAATCCGTATTTATTAAAAAGGAACTTGGTTAATGAGCTTGTTTTGTATTGATCTACTTTTTTTAAAAAATCAAACTTATTTGCAACCACTACATATTTATAATTGTTTACTGTCTGTTGTCCAAAAATTGAAAAACTACTAATTACAAATCCTAAAAAAATTATTTTCTTCATCTTAATCAAAAATTAAATTAAACCCAAATTGAACAGAAGCACTTTTAGCTTTTGCTAAATTTGTCATATTAAATATATTATCAACCAAACCGTACATATGGAATATTCCAACCTGAGTAGAAACCCCTACCCCAATATTAGACATTGAATAATCGTTGGCCGTATATGTTAGTTTAGCGTGAAATTTTTCGCTAATGCTTTTTTCAAAAAATAGTGTTGCTGCAACTTGTGTACTTAAAGGTCTTGTAATGGCATATAACTGAACACCTACCGAATTACTGTAATATTCTTTATAAGTTTCATCATAGCATTCTTTACTTGATCTTGCTCTACCATAACTATATTTTACAGCTCCATTAAATTTTATGGGTCTCCAAGAAACAAAAGAATTTGTGTTTGTTTCACTTGGAACATTTGCTTTAGCCTCATTATACAGTTCTTCTAAATAATCTTTATTGATAGGCGACCAATAATCCGTATTAGTTTCATCAAATAACACTTCTACCCCATCAAATTGATGACTACCAATTATTGATATATTATTAATGTTTTTGGTATAGCTAACAAAACCAATATCTAAAACGCTTCCTGTAAACTCAATTTGAGGTGTATAATGATACGTAAAACCTACATCTATACCTACTCCAATATTTTTACTCAAAAAAAAGTTGCCAATGGTTTCTGTTGCATCAATATTTACGTTATTGTTTTCATCTAAAAGCCCAGAAGAATAAAAATTAAGATTAAGGTTACTTAAATAATGTTTATAAATATTTGTATCTCCGTTTACAGTAGTTATAGTCCCTGAATTATTATTAGAAGACAAATGCAAACTTCCAGAATAGAGTTTAAATCGACCACCAATATTTAATTTTTTATTTACTTTATAAGACATCCCAGCATGTAAAACTCCTAAAGCATCTCCTTTATATTTTATTTCAGAAAAATGAATTGTTTTGTACACATTATTTCCGTTTCCATAATACAACGAATTTACAATATCATCAGGAAAATATCCTATGAAATCAATTTCTTGATACAAACCAAAGCTTATATACATTTTTTTATTCAATCGAAAACCTCCATTTAAAATTTCAATCTTTGTGTTAAAGTCTACAAAATCTCTTTCTGTTAGTTTTCCTAATAAATTTTTAAACTTTGTTGTAAAATCTATTTTATCATTCAAAAAAAGATCTGCAATTGTTGCTTCAGAAGATCCTATATTAAATGACAAGCCAGACAAGCCTGGAATACCAGCATGAAATTTAAAGTTAGTTTCTGCTCCTGGATTTGAGAGCAATGTATTTGGCATTTCTGCAAAACCATACAACAGCTGTTTATTTTGGCTGTATCCAAAACAACTAAAAAGCAACCAAAAAACAATAACAAACGTTCTACTATTCATTTTTATGTTTTAAGAAAAAAAGTACCAGCCGTCTTAAAAACTAAGTTTTTTTCTATATTCGGGTCAATAACAGATCCTGAAGTACTTGGTGCTAATTGCACCAAAACTTTAATTTTTGTAGAAGATAAAAACAGTTGATTGTTGGCAACCATTATTTCTTCATTGTGTAAATATTTTAGGTTGTTAGCGTCAATATTAAAGGTCTGCAAACTATGTGTAATCGCATCATTATCATCTAGAAACTGAAAGGTTACGTTAAAATCTCTATCAAATTGATTGTTAATCTCGAAATCTAATTGCACTTTAACTAAATTGTTTCTAACAAACGAGCTGTTTAAAGATAAAAATTTCGAGTTTTGACTTATAGGTGTAACTATTTCTAAAGAGTTTATTCTGTCGAAGAAAGTGATTTGGTTTAAGGTAAAATAAACCAAAGAAGATTTAAATACTGGCTCTGCTGTAAGATCTTCTACTTGATTAAAATCAAGATTATGAATACATGAAGATAGCAAACATACAAAGAGTAAAATTATTGGATTTTTTCTAATGCTTTTCATGTATTTAAGTGTTCATTAACAACAACGACTAGGGTTTAAAGATATTGCTTTATTTCTAAAAGATGAGAAACAGATATGTATTTTTTATCTGCATATTTTAGATTTTCTAGATTAAAATGAATGCTTGTAATTCCGCACTGAATAGCTCCTATGATATCAGCTTCTAAATTGTCTCCAATCATAATACTATTATCTGCTTTTGCATTGGCTTTGTCTAAAGCATATTTAAAAACTTTTGGATTCGGTTTTTTCACCCCTACTGATTCTGATGTGATTATGCTATTAAAATATTTTTCAATTCCAGATTTTTCTAATTTTAAATTCTGAACTTCTTCAAATCCATTTGTAATAATATGCAACTCGTATTTTGGATGCAAATATTCTAACAACTCTATCGTTCCGTCAAACAAATGATTATTAGAAGGCAAAAAATGTATATATTCTTTTGATAATAGATGTATCAAATCATCTGTCACAGAGAAATTTAAGTTATCAAAAGTCTCTTTTAATCTGCCATATCGCAAATCCTCTTTACTCACTTTTTCTTCTCGGTAGAGTTTCCAATATTGAAAATTTATGGGAACATACTCTGTTAAAAAATCTTGCAAATCCAACTCAACATTATGCGTTTTAAATAGTTTTTCAAAAGTTAAATTCGAATTTTTTTCAAAATCCCATAAGGTGTGATCTAAATCAAAAAATACATGTTTTATGTCCATTTGGTAAAAATATAAATATAAACCAAACCTTAAAACTCTTTTAAGTCTTTATATTTGTAACTAAAGTTATAGGTTTTTGACTAAAAAATTACACATCCTTTTTCTATGTAGTTGGTTTCCTTCAAAGGAATTTCCAACAAATGGTGATTTTATTCAAAGGCATGCAAAAGCAATAAGTTTACTACATAAGGTTTCTGTTTTACATATTGTATCTAGCAAACAAAATGCTAAAACCACCATTGAAAAAAGTGTTGAAAACAACGTGACCACTTATATTGGCTATATTAAACACACTAAAAACCCCATTTTAAAAACTATTCGTTTTTACAAAGCGTACGTTCAAATTCTAAAATTGATTGGCAATTACGATTTGATGCATGTAAACACATTGTATCCTTTTGGGTTGTTTGCATTGCATCAAAAAATAATTAAAAGAAAACAGTATATCATTTCAGAACACTGGACAGGTTATTTGAAATCCAGAAAATACAGCATTCCTTTTTATCAAAAAATGTGCTCAAAATTGATTGTAAAAAAAGCAACTTTTGTGTGTCCCGTTAGCAATGAATTGAAAAAAGAAATGCAAGATTTAGGGTTGAAAGGAAATTATATCCCTGTCGGAAATGTGATTGATACAGCTCTTTTTATTCCTTCAAATAAAAAAAATAAAGAATTTACAATTGTTCATGTTTCTGGTTTAAATAATGCTCAAAAAAACATATCAGACATGCTACAAGTTGCAAAGCTTTTAGAAAACAGCATACCTAGTTTTACCTGGAAATTTATTGGTGGAGGCTCTGAGAAGTATCAAAAAACAATAGATCAACTGGAATTCAAAACTGCTAAAATTGAGTTTCACAATCACGTTTCTCAAAAAGAATTAGCTAAGCATTTACAAAAAGCAACCGTTTGTGTATCCTTTAGTAATTATGAAACATTTGGCATTGTATCGCTTGAGGCGATTGCCTGCGGAACCTATACAATCACAACAAATACTGGAATTTTAAACGAATTAGAATTACAAGATTTCTTTTCTATAATTCCTGTAAAAGATAAAAATGCTTTGACTAAAGAAATTATGGCTCAGTATAACAACCCAACAAAACTAGAGGTTGAAAAAATGCATTTATTTGTAAAAGATCTATTTAATCAAGATAATATTGCCGAGGCTTTTTCAAAATTATATTTTAAATCATTAAACAGAAATTCTTGAATTTATTAAAGAGTTACATACAAAATTTTGTTTCTAGAGCTGGTAATTACATTTTATCTGCATCTATAATTTCTAGGCTTTTATCTTTTCTGGCTTCTTGGATTGCATTACAATTAATTCCGAATAAAGAACTTGGAATTGTACTTTTCTCTTATAATATTATTCTCTTTATCATTCCTATTGGAGGTTTTGGACTACATCAAAGTTTATTAAGATATGGCGCTTTGTTAAAAACACCTGAAGAGAAAAACAGCTTGTTCAGATTTACCTTTTTCAAAGGGATTTGGGCAACATGCATTTTAATTCTCATCGTTCTAATTGGTAGTTTTTTTATTGATTTTAAATTTGAAAATACAAAAAATTACCTTGCTTTTTTATCCCTAATTTTAATTCCAATGTATGTGTTTGAATTGATGAAAATTCAGTTTCGATTACAACATAAAAATAAATTATTTGCACTTACAGAAGTTGTATTTTTTTCAATATTGACGCTAACCATACTTCTTTTAAGTTATTATTTTAAAGAAAAAGGATATGCAATTGCCTTAGTGTTAACCCCTATACTCTCGGTGTTGTTCTTTGTTAAAAAAATAAAAGCTGATTTGGTCTTTAAAGAAAAACTAAACATCATAAATCGTAAATTTTGGAGCTATGGAATTTTCGCTAGTTTATCTAATGTTGTAACTCAATTACTATTTGTAATAGATATTTTGCTAATCGGAATTTTATTAAATGATGCAGAAATGGTAACTAATTATAAATATATTTCTTTAATTCCAATAAGTTTATTGTTTTTACCAAGAGCTTTTATCAACACAGACTTTGTCGTGTTTACAGAAAATATTTACAATAAAAAATACATTGTAAAGTATATTAAAAGTTACCTACTCCTTTTTTCAATTCTAAGCATCGGATTTTGTCTTTTCTTCGGATTATTTGCAGACACTATTTTAAGCTTGTTTGATGTAACTTTTATACAATACAAAACTTCCTTTATCATTTTAGTTTTTGGGGTGTCTGGAATTTTAATTTTTAGAGGATTATTCGGTAACCTACTCTCATCCATTGGCAAAGCACATGTAAACTTCTACATTACATCTATGGCATTATTATTTAATGTAGTTAGCAATTATTATTTAATTCCCAAATACGGAATTAAAGGTGCTGCTATTACTTCAGCTTTGTTAATGTGGATTACTGGAATTGTTTCTGCATTTGTGTTTTGGAAACTTTACAACAACCATTTTTTAAATAGAAAATAAGCTTCTAGACTTGCTCCAAAACTTTTAAAAAAAGAAGCAATACTTGGGGTCATAGACCCTTCAAAATCTAGAATTTTATTCGTATTAGCGTGTGTTTCAATTATATTATTTAAGAGCAAACTTGCTACTTGATTTTCTTTTCCCGTTTTTGAAACAGCAGAAAACAAATAGATTATTCTATGAATATCTATGATAAAAACAGAGCCTCCAATTAAAATTTGATTTCTTTTTACTCCAATAATTTTTACATTGTTTTTACTTTGTAAAACCTCAACTAATTTGATGAGTTTATCAAATTCTTTATCTGGAATTTCCTCAAAAGAATAATGCTGTTCAGAGAGTTTCAACAATTCAGAAAACTGTATCTCTTCAATATCATATTCATGTTTTAAACCTTGTTGAATTGCATGTTTTCTCCCCTTAGAAAAATTTTTATACAGCGTTTTGTATTCAGAGTTTAAAGAAAGTATGTAGTTGTTTTTTTGAATAATATTATGGCTAGTATACTTGTTTTGAGAATTAAACTGCAATGCTATTTTTAAAAACTTTCTAGGGATGTTTTTTAAAAATAAACGGAGTAGCTCTTCAGAAATTTCTTGTTTAGAAAAAACACCCAATTGTTGTGTAAAAAATGGTTGCGTAATATATAAAATCAGGAATTTTTTTTGAAAGGGTAATGGCATTACAGCCTCATAATCATTTTGAACTAAAACACCCCAATTATCGGCTACAACATCTAAATACCAAGAATAAGCATAAACTCTAGACTGCAAAGATTTTGAAATACAATTGTTGTATTTTTCTTCATCTATTTGATTTCTTTTTACAAAACGAATCATGTCAATCGTTTGCAATTTTTAACATAGACTCATAAACTTTACTCCAGCCTTTCCAACGTAAATAATTACTCAAACTTTCGTTGTGAAACAATGTAACAAACATTCCGTTTACCGCTTCAACTTCATTTTTAAGCTCCCTTATTTTACCTAAAGATTGTCTTGGGGTTAACCCCATATAATCATTAAGTGTTGTATCCATTAATGCAAAAGGAATGATTTTTAGAGGGGTTTGAATTTCAAAATCTAAATCGTAAAAATAAAAAGGTGTGCAGGTGCTTGCTCTAAATCCAACGTGACTTGCATATCCCATTGAATAATCTTCTTTTATTTCTAAATCTATTAAATTTTGATACGTTTCTGGCAAGCTAAAACGCAAATAATGTTGTCTAGATTTTACCATTGGCATATTTGTAATTGCTTCTAATCGCTCTTTCTCTTTCTTTAATATTGTTTCATTTTGCATCGAAAAATAAGACGGATGTAAACCAACATCTGCGTAATCTACCATTGTTTTGATAAGCAGTTTAAATTGATTTTTTGCTGGAGAAACATTGGTGTCAAAAGTGGTGTAATCTGCAACTAAAAAAAAGAATGTGGTGTTTATTTTATATTGCTTTTTTAACCTTAAAATAAGTTCAAATGTATTGTATGGGTCTTTTTTAATATTTGTAATTACTGCAAATCTATCCCAAAAATTTCTCAATTTAAAAGAGAAAAAATCTTTTATAAAAGCACCAAAAGTCCTTACTAAACTTTTGTGTTTATATGCAAAAGCATTATCAATATCTATTGTAGAAACATATTGATAAGTACGTGTTTTATATGCGTAATCTGGAAATTTTTCTTTTAACTTTTCCAATAGTTTATATGCCCAAACATCTACCAAAGGTTTTTCTAAAAATCGATATTTAAAAGCCAAACTTTGCTCTGCTGTAAAACGTTCATGTACATCTCTAACATGTGGTAAATACTCTTCATACCTACTCAATAAATAAAAGCTTGCCGCAAAAATATCAAACGGTATAACCGATTTTGACCCAGCATTAAAAAAACACGGAATATCTTCCCAATGAAAAATATTAATATCTAAATCGTTAACGCCTTGTTCAAATAGTAAATCATTATTTCTAATAAAAAATTCATTTCCGAGAGGCGCTTTAGAATAAGTCATTTTTAAACCATTAAAAGCAATAAATTCTTCAATTTTGGTTGTGAAATCTACTGGGATTTGTAATACACGAGTAAAAATATGTTTAAAAACATATCGCAATCTTGGGGATATTTTATGTGTATAAACGAGTATCAAATTTTATAAATAGATTTTTGAGTTAAAGCTTTTGATTGTCTGCAAAGCTAAAATAATCTTTTTGGGTGATAATTAAATGATCCAGCAGTTTTATATCTAAAGTTTGTCCAGCTTCTTTAATTTTTTGGGTTAACACTTCATCCGATTTGCTTGGAGTTAATTTTCCTGATGGATGATTGTGACACACAATAACGCCAACTGTAGCTAACGAAACTGCTTTTTTAAACAACAACCTAACATCAACCATTGTAGCTGTAATACCTCCTTTACTTAATTGCTCTTTTGCAATTACTTTATTTGAATTATTTAAATACAATACCCAAAACTCTTCGTGCTGAAGTTCGCCAATAATTGGAAGCATGATTTGAAAAACTTCTTTACTACCTCTTATTATTGGCTTTTGTTCAACAATCTCGAAATGTCTTCTTTTTCCAAGTTCTAAAGCAGTGATGATACTAACAGCTCTAGCTTCTCCAATTCCATTAAACTCTTTTAATTGCTCAAAAGTTAATGCTGCTAGCTCGTTAATATTATTGTGTACAGAATTTAATATTCTTTTACTCAATTCAACAGCACTTTCTTTTTTTGTTCCAGAGCCTATAAGAATTGCTATCAATTCCGCATCGGTTAAAACACCTTTACCTTGTAGGATTAGTTTTTCTCTTGGCCTATCTTCTATAGCCCAAGATTTAATGGTTAACTTTTTCATTTTTAACAATTTTAAAAATAAATATACGGTTTATTTACACTATTAAAATCGAATAATAGATTCTTTTTTTTGTGGATACCATTTAAGAGTAATACCTTTGCGCACTATCTTTCATTTTTAACTTTTATGAAAATTATAATAGCTGGTGCAGGAGATGTTGGTTTCCATTTAGCTAAATTATTATCTTATGAAGCTCAAGATACTTATGTTATTGACTTTGACGGAGATAAATTAGAGTACATCAACAATCATTTAGATGTTTTTACAAAAAAAGGGGATGCTACTTCTATAAATCTTTTAAAAGAAATTGGGATAGAATCTGCAGATTTATTGTTAGCTGTAACTGAATCTCAGAATACAAATTTCACCATTTCAGTGATTGGTAAAGCACTAGGCGTAAAAAAAACCATTGCCAGAATAGACAACCCAGAATTTTTAAAAAACGATGTGATCGACTTTAAAAAGTTTGGTGTAGATTTTATGATTTCTCCTCAAGAATTAGCTGCGAATGAAATAAAGATGTTGTTAAATCAAGCTTCTTTTAATGATACCGTAGAATTTGAAAAAGGACTGTTTAATATTATGGGGACTACCTTAGAATATAAATCTCCTATTTTAGATTTAACTGTTAAAGAAGCAAAAGAGAAATTTCCTTCTGTAGATTTTATTACCATTGCAATTAAAAGAGAAGGTGTTTCTCAAACTATTATTCCGCGTGGAGATACGGTGTACAACTTTAAAGATCAAGTTTATTTTTCTGTACCAAAAGATAGTATCGAAAAATTATATCCTATTATCGGTCAAAAGCAAATAAACATTAAAAATGTTATGATTTTGGGCGGAAGTAGTATAGGATTTAAAACTGCAAGAAATCTTTGCAAAGAAAACTTTACTGTTAAGATAATCGAAAAAGACAAAGACAGAGCTTTAGACATTGCAGATAAATTATCAAATGCATTAGTAATTAATGGAGATGGTAGAAATATTGAGTTACTAGAAGAAGAAAACATCAGAGAAATGGATGCTTTTATTGCGGTAACTGGCAATTCTGAAACAAATATCATGTCGTGTTTAGTTGCAAAATCTAAAGGTGTTAAAAAAACTATTGCTTTGGTAGAGAATATGGACTACATGAACATTTCTCAAACCATCGGAATTGATACCTTGATTAATAAAAAACTATTAGCTGCAAGTAGTATCTTTAAACATATTAGAAAAGGGGAAGTCGTTGCGCTTGCCAACTTACATAATATTGATGCAGAAATTTTTGAATTTGAAGTTAAAGAAAAATCAAAAGTAACAAAAAAACCTATTAAAGAATTACGGTTCCCACGAGAAGCTGTTTTTGGAGGGATTATTAGAGATGGAGAAGCGTTGATGTCTTTTGGAGATTTTCAAATAGAAGCTGGAGACAAAGCAATTGTTTTTTGTTTACCAGAAGCAATTTCTTCAGTAGAAGAATTATTCAAATCGTAAAAAATGAATTCTTTAAACATTAAAATTATTTACCGTTTTCTTGGCTTGACAGCTATTTTAAACGGATTGTTTATGTTTATTGCTGTTCCGTTTAGCATCTATCATCATGAAGAAGCTAAATTCGGAATTTTGAATGCAGGAATTGTTACTGTGTTTTTTGGTTTATTGTTATACTTTTTCAACAAACCAACTTCTACAAATATTCAAAAAAAAGAAGGCTATTTAATTGTTACCTTAGGTTGGTTAATCTTATCGATTACAGGAATGTTACCTTATCTTTTTAGTGGGGCAATTCCGAGTGTAACAGATGCATTTTTTGAAACTTTATCTGGGTATTCTACAACAGGCTCTTCAATTTTATCTGATATAGAGAGTATGCCCAAAGGGATCTTGTTTTGGAGAAGTGCTACACATTGGATTGGTGGAATGGGTATTATCGTTTTAACAATCGCCATTTTACCTTTATTGGGTATTGGAGGAATGCAGCTTTTTATGGCAGAAGCTCCTGGTCCATCAACAGATAAATTACATCCTAGAATCTCTGATACAGCAAAACGTTTATGGCTTATTTATGTACTACTTACTTTTAGTGAATTTTTCTTGCTAAAGTTTGCTGGAATGACATGGTTTGATGCTATAAACCATGCAATGGCAACTATGAGTACTGGAGGATTCTCTACAAAAAATGCAAGTTTAGCGCACTATAATGGAATGCCGATGGTGCAATATATTGTAATTGCATTTATGTTTATTGCGGGTACAAATTTTGTGTTAACCTACTTTGCACTGAAAGGGAAGATTCGTAAAATTTTTCAAAGCGAAGAGTTTAAGTATTACTTTTTTGGAGTTGTTATGATCTCTACTATCATAGCAGTTATAATTATCTTTTTTCAAGATCCAACCTTAAAAACCACCATTGATCATCCAATGATCTACGGAGAGGTAGAAAGCGCAATAAGACACTCTTTGTTTCAAGTAATCTCTGTTATAACAACTACAGGTTTTGTTTCTGCAGATTTTACCATGTGGAGCTTTTTTGCTACAGCTACTTTCTTTTCACTTTTCTTTGTGGGTGGTTCTGCTGGCTCTACAAGTGGTGGAGTAAAAATTGTCCGTCATATTGTAATGTTAAAAAGCAGTTTTTTAGAATTTAAAAAAGCATTACACCCAAATGCTATTATACCTGTTAGATATGACAATAAACCTGTTAGTCATACCATTGTATTTAACATCATTTCATTCTTTATTATTTACATGCTTATTTTTGTAGTATCGTCTGTAATACTTACATTTTTAGGGCTGGATTTTCTTTCTGCTCTTGGGGCCGCAGGTTCTTCTCTAGGAAATATTGGTCCTGCAATTGGCTCTGTTAGCCCTGTTGATAATTACGCGCATTTATCGGATGCGGCAAAATGGTTTTGTGCTTTTTTAATGTTGATTGGACGTTTAGAATTGTTTACTGTTTTGATTTTATTTTCTCCTTTCTTCTGGAGGAAAAATTAAGGAAAACTTCTTTTCATTTTTATTTTTTATAGTTTTTTTCTAATTTTAGAAAAAAATTGTTAGCTATGAGAAAAAAACACATTTTCTTGTGCATGGTCTGTCTATGCGCAATAAACACCTCTATTGGACAAACATCTTTATCTCCTGGAGATATTGCTTTTATTGGATTCAATACAGATGGAGATGACGACTTTTCAATTGTTGTATTATCTGATATAACGAATAAAACAATATACTTTTCCGACAATGAAACAAATGGCACTGGTGGTTTTATTGATAATAACGAAGGTGTTTTAACTTGGATCACAGGGATAAAAACTATAAAATCTGGTACAGTCATAAATTTTAATGACACAGATAATGAATCAAATATTGATTTTGGAGCTTCAATTGGGTCATTAAGCAGATCTTCTGGTTCCTTTTCATTATCTGCTTCTACGAAAGATGGAATAGTTGCTTACCTCGGTACAGATGAGAATATCCCAACAACTTTTATTGCAGCTATTCAAATAGGAAATGATTCTGCTGAACTTGGGAGTTATGACTTAGATGGAGTAACATTAACCGGAACTGGACTTGTAAAAGGAACATCAATAATAATTTTTGATGACTCAGCAACACCAGATGGTGCAGTTTATAACGCTTCTCGATCTAGTCAAGGAGCTTACAGTAATTATTATTCCTTAATTGCTGATGATGTAAATAATTGGACAAATGTTGTTAATGGCGATGGAGAAACACTACTCCCTTTTTCTCAAGAAGCATTCACAACGAATACTACTACTTGGACTGGAGGAACTAGTTCTGTTTGGAATTTAGCAGGAAACTGGGATAATGGAATCCCAACAAGCTCATCGTTCGTTTCAATACCAAATGTTCCAAATTCCCCTATAATTAGTTCAGGTGTATCTGCTGTTGCAGGAAATATTACCATTGACACAGGTGAAATTTTAACTATCAATTCTGCTAACTCATTAACTTTAGGTGGTATATTAACAATATCAGGAGATTTAACAATTAATAGTGGAGGTTCTTTAATAGTAAGTGGAACATCAACAGGTAATTTAACTTACAGTGTAAATGTTGGTGACACAAACTGGCATTTAGTCTCTTCACCGGTTCTAGGAGAACAATATGATGATGCTTGGAATACCACAAATTCAATTAATGTTTCTGGTGCTGGGCTAAATGATGCTGTAAGCACTTATAATAATACTACATCTGTTAGTGGAAGTTGGAACTATTTTCAAACTGGTGGGGTCGCTACAAATTTTAACCCAGGACAAGGATATTCTTTAAAAAGAATAAGTGCTGGTAATTATGGTTTTATTGGAACTTTCCCAACAAGTGATGTCCTTTTAACAATTTCTCAAGGTTTTGGCACCTTAAACAAATGGAATTTAATAGGAAATCCTTTTCCTTCTTATATTAAAGCAAGTGATTTAATTACTGCAAATTCACTAAACCTTACGGATACTCATGAGTTTGTGTATGTCTGGAATGGAACAAATTATGTGGCTTTAGGAGGTACGGATTATATACATCCAGGTCAAGGTTTTTTTGTAAATGCAGATAATTCAACCGCTGACAATTTTGTAATCACAGAATCTTTACAAAGTCATCAAACTGGTGTTACTTTTTATAAAGGGTCACAGAATCCAACCATTAAAGTTCTTGTTAAGGACCAGGAAAATAATCAAAAATTTACAGAAATTAAGTATTTAAAGAATAGTACAAAAGGGTTAGATCCCGGTTTTGACGCAGGCACTTTTACAGGACAATCTACCAGTTTTAGTCTCTACACACATTTAGCTTCAAATAGCAATGGAGTTAATTTTATGTTGCAATCTTTACCAGATGATGATTATGAAAACACTGTTATTCCTTTAGGGCTGAATGCAGTTTCCGGAAAAGAAATTACTTTTTCAATTGAACATCAAAATTTACCAAATGGATTGATGGTTTTTTTAGAAGACACGCAGAAGAAAACCATAACTCGTTTAGATGAAAACACCAGCACTTATAAAGTGCTATTAGATGATGATAGCAACGGAATTGGAAGATTTTATGTACATACCTCAACTTCAGATTTAAGAAAAGTGTTAAACCTATACACTAAAAACCTAAACCAAGTTAGCGTGTATTTAAGTTCAGATCGCAACCTTAGAATTGTTGGTTTAAGAAGTGATACATCTACACTTTCCATATATACTATTTTAGGTACCAGAGTATATTACAACAGTTTAAAAGCAAAAACACTAATTGATATTGATTTATCAGATGCTATAAAGCAAGGAATCTATATTGTTCAACTAAATACCAATGAAGGAAATATGAATAAGAAAATATTTTTAAAATAATTTAAACACAATTTTGAGATGAAAAAGAAAAAGAAAAACACATTAGAAAACATTACAAGAAAAGAAGCTATCAAAAAAATTGGTGACTATGGAAAATATACAGCTTTAACCGCTATAGGAACCTACCTGCTATTACATCCTAAAACTGCCCAAGCAAGAAGTCCTGCGAACCCTGGTGATGGAGGTGGATTTTAAAACTCTTATTTAGTTTTAATGAGTAAACTAATTATAAAAACAATAGAAGACAAAAAGATCGTTTGGTTTCAAAACTCCAATTCATATTTAATTTTTGAGCCCCTTGTTGCCGAAATACTTAGCAAGATTAACAACGGAATTCTTGTGAAGAATATAAATAAATGGTGTTCAAAAAAAATTGAAATACCAAAAGAAACTATCTCTGATTTTTTAAAAAATGTGTATGCAGTTTATAATGAAAATAACGCACTTCTTAAAAAGAAGGAACTAAAAGTATCAAACTGTAAAGTTCCTGAAATCTTTATTTCAGAAAAGTTTTATTTCATAGACAGCCTCATTTTCAAAATTCAGTTTGAAACAGAATTTCATTTACTAAAAGTTCACCCAAATTTTGCACATTTAGAAATTGAAAGTCAACCTGAATACGATTTTAATTATACAATTTTTAATAATGAAAAATCAATTGTGGTTTTAAAGAATCTTGATTTTATTGGAAAATGGGAACGCAAAGAAGCGCATGTTTTTGAAGGAAAACTTTCGATGCACCTTTTAATCGACATCTATAAAAAACCAGAAACAGACTGGATGGGAGTCTTTCATGCCTCAGCAGTTAGTAACGGAAAAGAATCAATACTTGTTTTAGGTGCTTCGGGAAGTGGAAAAAGCACTTCTTTAGCATTGCTAAATGCAAATGAATTTGATTGTATTGCTGATGATTTTGTGCCAATAGACAATGATAAAAATATTCGTGCTTATCCAGCTGCCATATCCATAAAGAAGAGTGGTATAAAAATGTTACTTCCGTACTATCCAGAACTCAAAAACTCAATCGAATATCCTTTTAAAAAAATAAATAAAACGGTTCGCTTTCTACCTCCGAAAAACATCAATTTTGATGTTAAATTAAAATGTAAAGCATTGGTTTTTATCAAGTACGATTCAACGGTAGAAATAGAAATTACCACTGTCTCCAAAATAGAAGCTTTACAACAACTCATTCCTGATTCTTGGATTTCTCCAATAGATAAAAACGTTGCTGTCTTTTTAGATTGGTTTTTAAAACTATCCTACTATCAATTAACCTATTCTAACAATACTAAAATGACCACTGTTATTGAGAAAATTTTTAATGATGAATTATAAAGAAACGTTATTTTTTGTAGGAAAATGTCTGACAATTACTCACGAAGAACAGAACCGCAATATTGTTGAACAAGAAATAAAATCAGGTTTTGTTGATTGGGATAATGTGGTCAAACTAAGTACTAATCATTATGTATTTCCTGCTATGTATTGCAACTTAAAACGTGCAAATTTCCTTCAGTATTTGCCAAAAGATTTGGTAGAATATATGGCGCATATTACAGATTTGAATAGAGAACGCAATCAGCAAATCATTGAACAAGCTAAGGAAATTAATGAACTTTTATTGGCTAATAAGATTACTCCTGTTTTCTTAAAAGGAACTGGAAATTTATTAGAAGGTTTGTATAAAGATATAGCAGAACGAATGGTTGGAGATATTGATTTTTTGATTGATCAAAATTCTGCTGAAAAAGCTCTAAACATATTATCTGTAAATCAATATGTATCGGTAAACAAAGTACCAATTCATTCAGATTACATTAAGCATTATCCTAGAATGATAAAAAAGGGCTCTATATGCGCCATTGAAGTGCATCTTGAAATGACTTTGAAAAAGTTTAGTTCGGTTTTCAATTATCAAATTATTAAACCTCAAACAAGGAAATTAGGCTTGTTTACATTATTATCTTATGAGCATCAAATAGCCCACACAATTATCAATAAACAGCTTAACGATTATGGATATGTATATAAGAATGTAGCTTTGAGGAATTACTATGATCTATATTTACTATCAAGCAAAGCAAATACTCTAAAAAGCATTGAAAGATTTCCAAGTATTTTTAAACCGTTAAATACTTTTTTGGCTGTTGCTTCTGTTATTTTTCCGAGCAACAATCATATTCATTTTGAAAAAAACCTTAAAACACTTCGTGCTCAAAAATCAGTTTTAAAATTATTAGAATCACCAAAAAAAATGCATTTTAGAAATAAGTGTTTTAGACTATTATTTATAACTAAGATCAGAACATCAATTTTAATAAAGGCCTTTTATAGTAAAAATACTTTTTTCTATGTTCTCAACAAATTGATTGATTTCAATTGGTATAAAAGGCTATTTTACATTAATAAAACTAATTTATAAGTTCTTTAACCTCATCAAAATCCAATCCGCCATAATTACCAGAGCTCATTAATAGTAGAGCTGAATTCTTTAAATTCTGAGAAAACAAAAATTCTTTAAACTCAGATGGATTGGTATAAATAATTAAATCTTCTCGATCAAAAGCTTTTGCTATTTGCTCTTTAGAAACTTTTTCTAATTTTTTAATTTCAACAGCATCTGGAGAATAAAACACCACAGCTGTATCGGCTTGATCTAATGCACCTTTGTATTCAGACAAAAAAGCTGCATTTAAACTTGAGTATGTATGTAATTCTAAACAAGCTAATACTGTTCTTTCAGCATATTGTTCTTTTACTGCTTTTGTAGTAGCAGAAACTTTACTCGGACTGTGTGCGAAATCTTTAAAGATAACTGTTGATGAATTTTCTGCTATTTTTTCTAAACGTTTACTTGCACCTTTAAAGGATGCAATTGCCTCGTAAAAATCATCTTCATCAATTCCCATGTGTTGACAAATCCATTTTGCGCCTGCTAGATTTTGTAAATTATGCTTTCCAAAAACTTCTAAGGGCAAATCACCTTCTTCTGTTTGCAAATATGTAATTCCGTTTTCAATAAAATAATCTGGAGTTGAATATGGATATTTTTTAATAGTTGATGTAGACTCTTCTACCAATTTCTTTACAATTTCATCTTTTTCATTGTAGACTAAAATTCCGCCATTCGTAATAGAATTTATAAACAATTCAAACTGCTCTACATAATTTTTAAAAGTTGGAAATACGTTGATATGGTCCCAAGCAATTCCACTTAATAAAGCTATATTTGGCTTGTACAAATGAAATTTTGGTCGCAAATCTATTGGTGAACTTAAATATTCATCACCCTCTAAAACCATAAAATCATTGTCATCTGATAAATGCACCATAGTTTCAAAACCTTCTAATTGAGCACCAACCATAAAATCCACTTCTTTTTCATGATAATGTAACACATGTAGTACCATGGAAGTAATGGTAGTTTTTCCATGAGAACCTCCAATAACAACGCGTGTTTTGTTTTTAGCTTGCTCAAATAAAAATTCTGGATACGAAACTATTTTCAAGCCTAACTCTTGGGCTTTTAATAACTCCGGATTGTCTACTTTGGCGTGCATGCCAAGAATAATTACATCTATATCTGATGTTATTTTTTCTGGAAACCAACCAAATGTATTTGGCAACAATCCTTGTTTTTTCAACCTAGATTTTGATGGCTCATGTATGATATCATCACTACCTGTTATTGTAAAACCTTTTTTTGCTAATACAATTGCAAGATTATGCATGGCGCTTCCACCGATAGAAATAAAATGTATTTTCATCTTTAAAATTATGGCATAAAAATACAAAACAATAAAAGAAAAATTAAAAAATCAATTTAAATGTTTCTACTAACTTAGATGGCGAATCTTCGCTTAAAATTAATTAAGAAATCATGAAAAAAACATTTTTTATTATCAGTCTAGTATTTGCCTCTTTATTTACTGCAAGTGCTCAAGAAGTTTCTAAAAACGCTATTGGTATTCGTTTTGGAGCTGGTATTGGTAGTTGGAAAGAAAAAGTGAACAACACTTCTGAAACTTTTATTTTTGGCGCAGGTGATATTGGTATCGAATATAATTTTGAAGCTCCAGTATTAATTTCGTTAGATTTTAGACCAGAATTTGGTTTTAGCAACTTGTATAAAGGTTTCAATTCTGATATTGCTTTAAGTGTTAGATATCAATTTTAAAACTTTAATTACACAAAAAAATCCTCTAAATTAGTTTAGAGGATTTTTTATTTACAAAAGAGCCGTTTTATTAACGTCTTCCTTTCATTTCAGCTTCTGTTAACTGCACTCTTGTTGGCGTATCTTTACCATTAATGATACTTTCAGTTCCCAATGCAATAGCTCTAATAGTTTCAGTTACAACAGAAACTTTTAACGTAGTTGCTTCATCCGAAGCTTTATGATAATGTTTGTCTGTTGGCAATGGAACTGTAGAGAAGGTATGAGAAGGTATTCCTAAACGCGCTAAAGACGCATTGTCTGATCTAAAAAATAAATTTTGTTTGTCATACGGATCTGGATGTAACACATATCCTGTTCCTTCTAAATTCTTTTGAATAATTTTTCCGAAATCCGATCGCTCAAATCCTGTTAACCAAGCTGTTTTTGGTCCAAATTCTGAATCCTTTCCTATCATTTCAATATTGATACCTGCTACAAATTTACTTGCATCTACATCTTTACCGAAATGTCTAGAACCTAACAATCCCATTTCTTCTCCTGTAAAAGCAACAAAAACAATGGTTCTTTCATTATTTCCTTTTCTTTTAAAGTATTCTGCCAATGCTAAAACGGCAGTTGTACCAGAAGCATCATCATCTGCTCCATTATAAATACTATCTAACTCCCCTTCTCTTTTTCTAATACCAAGATGATCATAGTGTCCAGAAACTACTACATATTCATCTTTTTTACTTTTTCCTTCTAAAATTCCAATAACATTAAAAGCGGTTAATTTTTCTTTTGTTCTTCGGTCTTCAAAAGTAAACGTTTGTCTAAAATCTTTTAAAGTATCATAGGTTTTTAAACCAATTCTTTTAAACTCTCCTTCAATATATTGAGCGGCTTTTTCAATTCCTGGAGTTCCAGTACGTCTTCCTTCCATTTCATCAGAAGCCAATGTGTATAAATGTTTTCTAACAGTTGCAGTATCTATACTTTCTACTGAAATTCCTTGAGTGGTGTTTTTCTTTTCTGTTTTGCAAGAATAGATCATTACAAAAGCAACAAGAAGTGTCAAAATTTTTTTCATGGTTACAAATTTAAAAGCCTAAAGATATGAATTCAAAAGCAATATTTATTTTGTATTTTTGCTAAAATTATTTTTCAATGGATATTTCACGAATTCCCAATATTAAACATACTGATTCTAATAACTTTTTTTTACTAGCCGGACCTTGTTCTATTGAAGGTGAAGATATGGCGATGCGAATTGCCGAAAAAGTGTTAGTAGTAACAAACAAACTCGAAATTCCGTTTATTTTTAAAGGAAGTTTTAAAAAAGCAAACAGAAGTAGAGTTGATAGTTTTACAGGAATTGGAGACGAAAAAGCATTGAAAATTTTACGCAAAGTATCTGAAACGTTTCATGTGCCAACAGTTACTGATATTCATGAAGCATCTGATGCAGAAAGAGCAGCACAGTATGTAGATGTATTGCAAATTCCCGCATTTTTAGTTCGTCAAACTGACTTGGTGGTTGCAGCTGCTAAAACAGGAAAAGTGGTCAACCTAAAAAAAGGTCAGTTTATGAGTCCGTCTGCCATGAAACACGCAGTTCAAAAAGTAATCGACTCTGGCAATACGCAAGTAATGATCACAGATAGAGGAACCATGTTTGGTTATCAAGATATGATTGTTGATTTTAGAGGAATTCCAGAAATGAGAGCGTTTGCACCAACCGTTTTAGATATTACACATTCATTACAACAACCTAATCAAGATTCAGGAGTAACAGGCGGGAGACCTGATATGATTGAAACAATTGCCAGAGCTGGTGTAGTTAATAATGTTGATGGTTTGTTTTTAGAAACGCATTTTGATCCTGCAAATGCAAAGAGCGATGGAGCAAATATGTTACATTTAGACCATTTAGAAAGTTTGCTTGGTAATTTGGTAGCTATTAGAAAAACGGTAAACAGTTTGTAGAAAGAAAAACAATAGTTACTTTTTATAAAATCCTTTTTCTTTAGAAATATAGGCTTCTTCTAAAACAGAAAGCAACACTTTTTCATTGATTTCATCAAGTGTAAAATAGCGCAATGATTTTACCACTTTCCTTCCATCTGTAACTAAATGTTTATTGTATTTTAAATGTGCAGAAGCCCAAAAACCAACATCTACATATCCTTTTTTATGTGAAACATTTACATAACACAAAGGTCTGTCCTCTAAATAATAAACCGGAATTTTCCATTTATATTTCAACTCAACATCAGAAAAAGAACCTTCAATCAAAAGCTGTAAATGCAATAAGATAGACCGAAAGGGTTCTTTCTGTTTTAAGATATATTCTTCTGCTGGTTTCATGTGTTTAAAATTATTGTATAGGATAGCTCACATGTAATATCCAAATAATAATTTCAAAATGAGTTTAAATTATTATTTGGATATTACATTTTTGTATCTTAGCTATACAAGTTATGGCTAAAAATAGAAATTTAATTAAAAACTCAAACCAGAATTTTAAGTTATTTGGAAGGCCAAGTATATTTATTGGAATCTATATATTAATGGGTGCCTTTCTAATACAGGAAACTATTTCTGGTTTTAAATCTGATGGTTCTCCTTTTGGGTTTTTAACAGTTAATTTTTTAGAAGGATTTATTTTCATCATTACTTTATTGGTTTTTCTATTTTCTTTATTGGCATTATTTTTTGGAAACAGAAAACACCAACGAAAAATCGGAAACAAAATTTGGAATCGGAATTCGAAAAAGTCAATGTGGCTATTCATATTTCTAATTGCATTATTCTATTTCGTTTTATTATACTTATTAAGAATGGGAGAAGAACAGTTGGTTATTCCTGCGTTTTTGATCGGTTATGGGTTGGTTTTAATGGCTTTAAACTTTAGCAAATCTGAATCGCTGTATTACTTTTCAGCGCTGTCAATATTTTTAGGAATCTTATCGCTCTATACAAACGGAATTAACTTTTACCTTTTAATGAGTTTGGGAGTTGTTCATATTATTTTTGGAATTTTCACTAAAAAAAGTGTTACAAGTCAATAATTTTAAAGTCTCTATTAGTAACAAGCACTTTAATTTTTGGTTTTATGTGCTGGATTGTTTTAAAAGCGCTACACAATCCAGAGTTGTTTTGAGTTGTTAATTCTAAATTTCAATTGGTAAAAGAATTAATTAAAAGGGATGTTTCTGATGATAATATAAAAAGTAATAAAGAAAGTAAAGAAATTGCAAAGCTAAAAGATCATATGTTAAAAGAAGAGCCTTATTTAGACCCTAACTTATCGGTGAATTCTCTTGCAAACAAAATGAACATTCTAGACAATGAATTGTCTGTATTAATTAATCATCATTTAAATCAACATTTCTTTGATTTCGTAAACGAATACCGAATTAGAAAAACAATGGAAATTCTTCAAGATCCAAATAAAAGAGAGTATACTGTTTTAGAAATCTTATACGAAGTTGGGTTCAACTCAAAATCGTCTTTTAATACGGCCTTAAAAAAGTATGCTAAAGTAACACCCACTGAATACCGTAAAACTCATTTAAAAATTGCTAGTTAAATTATTTTAAATAATTGGTTCGACTTTCTTTATTCGGTCGATATAAACTTAATTAATTATCACTTTTGCCTTAGAAAAACAAAGAGTGAAAATGAAACCAATTACTAGTAATTCTAGAATAGAAAGTGTAGATGCTTTAAGAGGGTTTGCTTTATTAGGAGTACTTATTGCTAACATACCTATTGCAAGTTCTGAAGTAATAAGTGGTAATTTAGATTCTGTATCTCAATTTCTAACATATCTACTCATAGATAAAAAGTTTATAACTATTTTCTCCATTCTTTTTGGCTTTGGATTCTTTATTCAAATGAAAAGAACTGAGGAAAAAAACATCAACTTTAAAAAGTATTTTATCGTCAGGATGCTCTTATTATTAGTTATTGGAATAATTCATTCTTATGGAATATGGAATGGAGATATTGTAATGTCTTATGCAGTTGGAGGATTATTTTTATTGTTTTTAAGGAATTCTACATTAAAAAAATTACTGATAATCGCTATTATTTTTAATGTATTAATTACTGGTTTCTTTTTTATTATTGTTAGTTCAATCGAATGGCAAGAAAGTCAAATTAAACTTGCTTCAGAACTACCAATAACAGATTCAATAAAAAGATACTTATACTTAAATTTTTTAATGAATCCTTGGAGTAACTTTTCAAGAGACATGCCAATTACTTTAGCATTTACTTTCGGAAACATGATTATTGGGTTTATTCTTGGGAAAATAAATTTTTTTCATTTAAACTTTAAAATCAAAAAAGGTTTAGTAATCTCAGGAGGAATTATTGGGTTTATTTCTAGCTACTTTTACTATTTAATTTCAGTTGGAAAAATTGTACTTAATGAGCAATTAATCTGGGTTCCTTTTATTTTAACTGCTGGAATTATTTTACAAAGTCTATTTTACATTTCTATTTTTAAATCGCTATATAAAAATATTAAATTTAAAAAAATACTATCGATTTTTAGTTTTGTTGGAAGAACAGCATTAAGCAACTATATCTTACAATCAATACTATACCTATCTATATTTTATCACTGCTCAAAAACATTTCAACTTTTTGGCAAACTTACTATAACAGAAACATATTTATTAGCCTTGGTCTTTTTCTCTTTTCAACTAATAATAAGTAGACATTGGTTAAAAAGGCACTCACAAGGCCCAATTGAATTTGTTTGGAAAAAGTTGAGTTATAAATACAAGTTTAATGAAAAAAAATAAAAAAAGAACTGCTAACTATTTCATAGAAGTATTAGTAGTATTTATTGGTGTAACTGCGGGCTTCTTATTAAATAATTGGAGAGAAAGCGTTAATGAAAAAAAGCTTGAACTTAAATATCTATCTAGCTTTAAAAATGATACTCATTTAGATTTTATAGAGTTAGATTCATTAATTAGCAGCTGCCAAGAAAAAAACAGGAAGCTTATAAATATTATAAAAAAAACAGAAGCTATTAATAAACCTATGACTGAAGAGTATGCAAACAAAATTGTTCATGAACTACTCTATACGCAATGGTTAACAATAACTAATGATACATATAATGATATTATTAATAGTGGAAATTTTAACCTTATATCTAATTATGAATTAAAAGAAAAGATTAGCTCTTACTATACATATTTAGAAGATATAAAAAGCATTGAACAATTTTATAAAGACCATATGAATACATATGGGTATCCATTTTTATACAAAAATTACCATTTACTCCACAGAAAATTTATCAATAAAAAAAGCTATACAAATTTAGAATTTACAAATATGTATTTGGCTATAACTGCTTTGATTCAGCAAAATATTAATAGTTACAAGATTGCTTTAACAAAAAACATTGAATTACAAAAAGAATTAAAAAAAACACTAAAAATAAATAAATGAAAAACTTAAAAAACATTTTAACAGCATCTATCATCATTATTTTTATAAACTGTAATACAACAGTTGATAAAAAATCAAATTCAGAAATATATAATGTTCTAAATTCCTTAACAGAAAATAAAAGCTATTTTAAACTAAGAAAATATTTTGAAGCTAATAAAGATAGCTTGTCAAAAACCGATAAGCTTTACTTTCAATCAATAATATATAAGGTTTTTAATAAACCTAAACTTTCTAATAACACAATAGAAAAATTACTCAAATATAAAACTCAATTAAATGATACTTTATTAAACAAAATATATAATTCAAAATTATCAAATAACATTAACCTTTTTGAATACAAAATTGCTGCTGAAACAAGTAAATACATCCAACAAAATTTTATTCATTTAACAGATTCTTCAGATGTTGAAATGTTAAAAAACGAACTTAATATATGGAATGCTTTAAGCAACACACCTAAACAAGAAGTAATTAAATCAAAAGATG
>JALQYN010000098.1 GCA_023254055.1 Polaribacter sp. | reverse complement strand
CTAATTCTCTTACTTTTTCACCAATTTGAGTTAAACTCATTTGGTCTGTAAATTTTAAAACGGGTACAACCAATCCATCATCTACAGCAACCGCAACTCCAACATGTATATGACTTTTAAAAACAGTTGCATTATCTGTCCAGCTTGTATTTACTTGTGGATGCTTTTTTAACGCCATTGCACAAGCTTTTACAACCATATCATTAAATGATACTTTGGTATCTGGAATTGCATTGATTGTTTTACGAGAATCCATTGCATTGTCCATGTCAACTTCAATTGTTAAATAGAAGTGAGGGGCAGTAAATTTAGAATTTCCTAATGCTTTTGCAATTGCTTTACGCATTTGCGAGTTTTTAACTTCTTCTGTATGTTCTTCTCCTGCAGGTACAAATTTTGCCACTGGAGTAGCAGCGCTAGATACTACAGTTTCATTTGAAACAGTAGACGGAGTATAGTTTTCTACATCTTTTTTAGTAATTCTTCCATTGTCTCCAGAACCATTTAACTCGGCTAAATTGATGCCTTTGTCGCTAGCAATTTTCTTTGCTAAAGGCGATGCAAATATCCTTCCGTTAGAAGTAGTTGTTTTAGTTTCGGTAGCTTCTGCAACAGGTGGAGCAACTTCAACTTCTTTTGGAGCTTCTGCTTCTTCCGTTTTCTTTTCTTCTTTCTTTGTTTCTACTGCAGCAGCACTTCCATCTAATAAACCAGAGATGTCTTCTCCTTTTTCACCAATAATAGCTAATAAGGTATCAACAGGAGCACTTTCTCCTTCTTGAACTCCAATATGTAATAAAGTTCCTTCGTTAAAAGATTCGAACTCCATTGTTGCTTTATCAGTTTCTATTTCAGCTAAAATATCGCCTTCTTCAATAGAATCTCCAACATTTTTTAACCATTGTGCCACAACACCTTCTTCCATGGTGTCACTTAAACGCGGCATGTTTACTACTATTGCCATAATCTATTTTATAAAAGGATAATCTTCTTGTTCGTATACAACATCGTATAATTGATTTGGTTCTGGATATGGAGAGTTGTCTGCAAATTCTTCACATTCTTTTACTAAATCTTTTACTTCTTGATTGATAGTTTCAATTTCTTCTTCTGTAGCGTAGTTATTTTCCTTAATAACATCTAATACTTGAGTTATAGGGTCAATTTTTTTGTACTCTTCTACTTCGTCTTTGGTTCTATAATGTTGTGCATCAGACATAGAGTGTCCTCTATATCTATAGGTTTTCATTTCTAAAAATGTTGGTCCATCTCCTCTTCGAGCTCTTTGAATTGCTTCATCAACAGCTTCTGCAACTTTAACAGGGTTCATACCATCTACAGGCCCACAAGGCATTTCATATCCTAAACCTAGTTTCCAAATATCTGTATGATTTGCAGTTCTTTCTACTGAAGTTCCCATTGCATACCCATTATTCTCAACAATAAAAACCACTGGTAGTTTCCAGTTCATGGCCATGTTAAAAGTTTCGTGCAAAGAGCCTTGTCTTGCTGCACCGTCACCAAAATAAGTTAAGGTTACACCATCGTTTCCTGCATATTTATCTCCAAATGCAATTCCCGCACCTAAAGGTATTTGTCCTCCAACTATTCCATGACCACCATAAAAACCTTTTTCTTTAGAAAAGATGTGCATAGAACCTCCCATTCCTTTAGAAGTACCAGTTACTTTTCCGTACAATTCTGCCATAACTGCTTTTGGATCAACACCCATTCCGATAGGTTGCACATGATTACGGTACGCAGTAATCATTTTGTCTTTACCCAATTCCATTGCATGTAAAGAACCTGCTAAAACAGCTTCTTGACCATTGTATAAGTGTAAAAAACCCCTTACTTTTTGTTGGATATAAACGGCAGCAAGTTTATCTTCAAATTTTCTCCAAAACAGCATATCTCTATACCAATTGATGTAAGTTTCTTTGGTGATTTTCTTCATTATTAGTTGTTGTTAAAAGTCTATTTTAAATAGCATAAAAAACGAATGCTAACTGCAAAAATAGGGGTTTTTTAGTTTTTAAAAAAAATGTTTTTGATAAAAAGTAAAATGCTTACAAAACGTGCTTTGATTATAGAAATATTATTTGTCTTTCGCTATTAAAATTGTAGCAACAGCACCAGTAGCAAGGTTCCATTCGTTTGATGAAATTAAGTTGTTCGAATCATCATACACTTTAAATGCAGCAGTGTTTGGTCCAGAAGAACCTTGGTTTAATGCTTTAAAAGCAATTCTATTGATGCCAACACCAACAGGAATAGTAAACTTCTGATAGTTTTGTCTTAAAGTAATGTTTGTAATTACGGGTATGTTGTTTACAAGAATGGTAACCATATCTCCGTCTGGATATTGAAAATCTCTACAGATAATAGTGATGTTATCAGAATCTGTTCTAAAACTTCCTAAGTCTTGATCTATTTTTGGATATTGATATCTACCATTTATTTTTTTGTAGGCTTTTAAAACTTGCTCTTCATTAATTTTCGCTTGGTTAATAATCCCTTTGTTTCTTAAGTCAGCTTCTTTTTGTGCCTGAGTTTTAGTTTTTTGAGAATTCGCATACGCATTTTTAAACCCTTTTGTAGTATCAAAATTTAAATCGCCAAGTTTTTTAACAGGCGTAGTTTTTGCTTTTATAGTAATCACTTTTTTCTTACCAATTTTATCCTCTTGAGAATGTATTGATTGAACAGCTATTAGTAAAAAGCTTAAAACAAAAAAAAGTTTATTATTAAAATTCATAAATTTCATATATAAATACAACTTTTATACTGCAAATATAATACCGTAAAATTTAAGTTTTGTTTTAGTTCTGTTAAAATTGATTTATTTAATAGGGAAGTCGAAATATGTGTCTGGAAAAGGTTCGTCTTTTAAGGTAAAATGCCACCATTCGCTTCTTATAGGTTTAAAACCGTTTGTAACCATAAGGTTTCTTAAAAGCAGCCTATTTGCACGTTGTTTTTTTGACAGTTTATCATTTAATGCATGAGATTGTTCACCGAAAAAATCATACGGACTTCCCATGTCTAACTCTGTATTTGTAGTTAGATCAATAATTGTTAAATCTAATGTACTACCTCTTGTATGACCAGATTTTGCTGAAATATATCCTCGTTTGAATAATTCTGTTTTAGGTACATCTGGATAGTATTGTCTTTTCATTAGAGTGTCGTTTAATGCCTTTGCCCAAACCACAAAATGATCTACTGCTTGCTGAGGTCTGTATGCATCAAAAATTTTGAGGCTTAAATTAAACTCTAACAATTGTTTTTGTACGTTTTTTAAAGCTATTGCAGCAGATTCGGTAACAATTATTACTGCTTTTTTATAGCCATCAATAGGTTTTCCTATAAAATTATTATAAGAAATATATCTCATTTCTGTTTGAATACTTTCATCTATATTAGATAAATACACAAAGTCTTTTGGTAAATTTTGACCGCAAGAAGAAATCGAAATACAAAGGAGTAGAAGTAGTGTTGCTTTTTTCATAGCTATAAATGTACAAAAAAAAGTAAAAGCCATATTGTTAAAACAATATGACTTTTACAAAGTAAACTAATAAAACCAAGTATTAGTGCTATTAGCAAGGTTGAAGAAGCCTTGCCATAGATGTTAAAAATATTAATGTAGGCTAATTACTTTTGTAATTTTCCAATCGTTTTTATTCTTTTTCCAAACAACAATAAATTTACTAGGAATAGATTTTGCGTTTGGTTCTTCTTTATTAAAAAATTTATGATACCCTATTTCAATAGCGCCATAATCTTTTATTGGATAAACTTCAATGCTTCCTTTTATCAATGTTCTTGTTACTTTATTACAAATATTTTCTTTTAGCGCTTTTAAAAGCTCTTTTTTATCTGTAGCAAGACCTCCTTTGTCATGAAAAAATTCAATGTTTTCATCATATAAATCTGCTTGTGTTTGCATGTCACACGTATTGTAAGCGTTGAAATATTTAGCATCCATTTTTACAATTTCGTTGTGTAATTTGATGTCCGAAGGTTTGTACTTTTGAATTTCGTTGACTTGAGCACTGCTAAAAAAAGACATTAATAGTGCGATAATAAAAAGGAAAAACTTAATCATGATTGCAATTTTTATTGTTTTTTAGTTAGAAGAAATACTTCCACCAGAAGATTTCTTTTTATCTAGTCTTTTAGGATTTCCTTTATAATCTATATCTCCACCGCTACTTGCTTTTGCAGTTAAAGATTCTACTGCAAATTCATCGATGTCTGCGCCGCTATTTACTTTTACAGTAGCATTTTTACTTTCTAAACTGTACGCTCTAATAGAGCTTCCGCTTGTTGCTTTTGCCGTAAAATAGTTAGCTGTTCCTTTAATTCTTAAATCTGCTCCGCTAGAAGAACTAGAATTAACGGTATCTGCATTTATATCAATTCTTGCATCAGCTCCACTGCTAACATGCACGTCAAAAATGTCTGCTTTAAGAGTATTCTCTGTAACAACATCACTACCGCTTGTTGCTTTTATAGCATCAATTCTTGGCGCAGAAAGATATATTTTTTTAGATTTTGCTCTTCTAATATTTCTTTTTGATGTAATTTTTAAAACTCCATTTCTAACTTCTGTTTCGATAAGGTTATGAAGATTTTCATCTGCCTTTACCACTAAAGATAAATTATCATCTTGTGTGATGTATAATTGGATTCCTTGACCTACTTCTACTTTTGTAAAGTCGTCATTTATTTTACGTGTTTCTGTAATTACATTTCTGTTTCCTGAGACAGAAGTAATTCCATCGATCATACAAGATGTACTTACGGTTGCAATAAAAAGTAATGCGAATGTTTTTGTAATTAATGATTTCATGATTTTTTATTTTTAAAGTTCAAATGTCTTATAATAGACGCATTGAAACGATTTTTGGTTACTCAATTGTTGATTTTTATTGATGAATTGTTATTCTTCTTCGACTTCTTTTAACGCTTTTAGTTCTTTGCTATGCAATCCTTCATCAGTCATTATAAAATAATGCTTTGCCATTTCTCTATCATAGGTATTCGTAGTGTTTTCTATATTACGTAAGTACCTTTTTGTTGAATTGTCAAAATAAACAGTCACATTATTAGGAATGAATAGCTTAATGTATACATCTTCATCTTTAAAGGCATTTTTGTACTCACTAATAAAATAGTTGTCTAATAAGATTTCATTTCCGTTTATTGTATAGTTGTACGAAATGTTTTCAGCATTTTTAGAGGCTTTTAACTTGTTTCTACCTTCAGAATATTTTCTGATTTGTAAATATGCTTTGTCAGAATCACTTTTTTCTACATCTATATATACATCTGTAGATGATAGTTTCTTTACATCGTTTTGATAAACAACATCTATATTTCTTCTAAAATTATTTCTATTGTAATAAAGCTCTTCATTCTTAACCATTTTTAAAGTAATGGTGTCATTTGCCATGGTGTTTAAGTCTATGTTTTCAATATTATTTCCATCAGATGCTTTTGTTGTGCTAAATTCAATTCCAGTAAAAACTAATGCCAACACTGCTGCTAACCAAATACCAAACAATGTTAACGATGTTGCTTTGCTAAATTGCTTTACATTACTCGATAAGATTCGTAATCCTAACACGAATAAAATTAAGAAAGGGATACCGATGACTAAAAATGTACAAACGGTTAATAACCAATGCGGCATCATAGAGTCATAGAAAAAAGGTGGATACATAATGAAATCATTTTCAAATCCAATTATTTCTAAACTTCCAATAGAAAACGCTCCAATAATTAAAGAGATTAACGTGATTGCGGCAACAAACATTAGAATCACTCCAATAAACTTTCCAATAATTTTAAATATGGTAAGAATTATTGTGCCTAAAGTGTCTAAAAAATCTTGCAAACCAGAATTTGCTTTTTTACTCCCTTTTTTAATGCCGTCGTTTACTTTTGATGCACCATCTTTAATTTTTCCAGTAACATCATTTGCAGTGTTTTTTATGGTTTCGGAAACATTGCTAAATTCTTCACGAATTTTTTTTTCGATGTTGTCAATATTTACAGGTTCTCCTTCCATTTGTAATTTCTCTGCAGTGGTTGCAGCTTCAGGAATTACAATCCAAAGAATGATGTAGGTAACAATACTAAATCCACTAAAAGCTAATAAGATAAAAGCCAAACGAATCCATACAGTATCAACATTAAAATAATGTGCAATACCAGAAGCCACACCACCTAAAAACTTATCATCTCCGTCTCTAAACAACTTTTTGCTAGACGAATTTGTTCTTCTTTGATAGCTATAGTTTTCGTTTGCATAGCCTTCTTCAGCATCAGCATAATCTTCTGGTTGTCCCATGATTTTGATTACTTCATCAATATCTCCTTCGTTAACAACCTGACGAGCATCTGTTATTTTTTCTGATAACAATTCGCTAATACGAGCTTCGATATCTGAAATGATTTCATTTTTTCCTTGAGGATCATCGCTTAAAGATCTTGAGATAGAATCTAAATACCTTTTTAATTTTTGAAAAGCAATTTCATCTATATGGAAAAAGAATCCTCCTAAATTTATGTTTATTGTCTTATTCATTACTTTGTTTTTTTACTTGTTATTTGGTTTACTGCTGTAACTAGGTTTCCCCAGGTTTTGTCTAATTCTTTAGAAAACATCACTCCGTTTTCTGTTAATACATAATACTTTCTCGGTGGTCCAGAAGTAGATTCTTCCCAGCGATAGGTTAATAGTCCTGCGTTTTTTAATCTTGTAAGTAGCGGATAAATAGTTCCTTCTACTACAATCATTTCTGCACTTTTTAATGTTTCTAAGATTTCAGAAGTATATGCATCACCATGTTTTAATATAGATAAGATACAGAATTCTAAAACTCCTTTTCGCATTTGTGCTTTTGTGTTTTCTATCTTCATATAAAGAGATTTATACGTGTTATTTAATAAATTTTATGGTAAAAGGATACTTGTAATTTTCTCCTTCTTTAGATTTTAAAGCTGCAATAATGATCAATGCAATTTTTATAAATCCAATTAATGTAATGATGGATGCCATCCCAAATATTCCAAACAATCCCCCATTTCCAAAATCCCAATGAAAATTATTGTAGTCATTCATATGTCTAAGAAAAGATCCAAATGCAAAAGGAACAATAGACAGTCCTAAAACAAAAATGTACAAAGCGTAACTAATGTTAAAGTTTACAGCTTCTTTACCTTGTTCATCTAAAAACCGACTTCTATCTTTCATGGTTTGCCACAAGACTAATGGAACGATAATACTTCCAAAAGGAATTATAAATCCTCCAAATGCCGAAATATGGATTAAGAATGCGTTTGTGTTTTCGTTATTTTTATTCATGTTAAAATTTTTATATACTACTTGACTATGCAAATATATGTATAAAAAATGGTACTATGCAAAACAAAGTACTATATTTTTTAAAATTTTAACATTTATCCTTGTTTTATTTATTGAAAAATAATCCTTACATTTCCTATTAATAAAGGACTTTTGTGATTTTTAATCCTTTTAAAAAAAATCAAATTATTTTTTACTTTTTTTAAATATATTTCTTAAAAATGATCATAACATGAAAATTACACCCCAAAAAATCAATCTTTATATGCTGTTTAAATTACCATCTGCATTTTTTTGTGGTGTTAGAGTTGTGTCTATTTCTGATACAGAAGCTGTTGTAAAAGTAAAACATCGATGGATCAATCAAAACCCCTTTAAATCTTTGTATTGGGCAGTTCAAGGAATGGCTTCAGAATTTGCAAGCGGAATTTTAGTCATCCAAGAAATAAAAAAAGTAAATAAAAAGATATCGATGTTGGTAACGCATCAAGAAGGACGATTTACAAAAAAAGCAACCGGAAAAATTACTTTTACCTGTAATGAAGGTGCCTTGGTAAAGCAAACCATTCAAAAAGCAATTGAAACTGGTGAAGGACAGATAATTCATTTAAAAGCCGATGGTTTTGATGCATCGGGAGATTTGGTTTCTCAGTTTGTGTATGAATGGAGTATTAAAGTGAAGCAGTAGTCAATTATCAATTATCAATGACTAATGAAAGGTTGTCAGTTAGAGCTAACTTTTGAAAAAAATTGTATAAAGAACATTTGGTTGTGGTTATTAATCTATTAATTCATAGAAATGTTTTTTAAATAACAACAGATACTGTAACAAAACTCAATGTTAAGCTTCTAACTATTAAAATTTAAAAATATGAATGCACACGAAATAGATTACAACATCTTTGGAGAAGAGATGCAATATGTAGAAATAGAATTAGACCCTCAAGAAAGTGTAGTGGCAGAAGCCGGTAGTTTTATGATGATGAATGATGGAGTAACCATGACCACTATTTTTGGAGACGGAACCAATCAAGATAAAGGAATTTTAGGAAAACTGTTTTCTGCAGGAAAACGATTGTTAACAGGGGAGAGCTTGTTTATGACCGTTTTTACAAATTCGGGTTATGGAAAAAAGAATGTTTCTTTTGCTTCTCCGTATCCTGGAAAAATAATTCCAATTGATTTAACTGAGTTCGGTGGAAAATTTGTTTGTCAGAAAGATGCCTTTTTGTGTGCTGCAAAAGGGGTTACAATAGGAATTGAATTTTCTAAAAAATTAGGTAGAGGTTTGTTTGGAGGAGAAGGTTTTATCATGCAAAAAATGGAAGGAGACGGAATGGGCTTTGTACATGCAGGTGGAACCATGGCTAAAAAAGTATTACAGCCTGGAGAAATTTTACGTGTAGATACAGGATGTATTGTTGGTTTTACCCAAACAATAGAGTATGATATTGAATTTGTAGGGGGAATTAAAAACACCATTTTTGGTGGAGAAGGTTTGTTCTTTGCTAGTTTAAAAGGCCCTGGAACGGTGTATATACAATCATTGCCTTTTAGCAGATTAGCAGGGAGAGTTTTAGCCATGGCGCCTCAAACCGGAAAAGGGAATAGAGGAGAAGGTAGTATATTAGGCGGAATCGGAAATTTACTAGACGGTGATAATCGTTTTTAAAAAAAAGCGAAACTAATCTAGTTTCGCTTTTTTTATTTCTTCTTTAAGGGAATCCAAATTTCTTCTTCAGAACTTGGATCTGCATTTTTATAGTTTTTTCCCAACACTTCAAAATGGGGTCTGTCATCTAATAGATACTCTGAGTTTTTTAGCCAAACTCCAAAAATATATTGGTAGATATCTGTGTTAGCACTAGAACCTTTGTAGTTAAAAACAGCATAAAGTCCACTTTCTAAAACTAAGGTATCCATGCCTTTAGGAACAGCATTAAAATCAGATACTTCTGTGGTTGCCCATTTTTCAAATGTTGTAGTTGGCTTAAAATCTTGAAAATAGATTGGGTTGTATACTTGCAAACTAATTAGATCATTAGATAAATTATTGGTGATTTCTTTACGCCGTTGCATAAAGCTTTTCCAAAGGTCACCTGTTTTATTGTTTGCTAAAGACATTGTTATATGCAAACCCATCAATTTTTTTTCGGACAATTGTACTATGCTAGGTTTCATGTTCTTTTTAAATGGTTTTTACAAAATCTAAAAAGACTTTTTTATGCAATTCTAAATCCATATCAGGAGAAAGTGCTGTACGAATGATATAATCTTTATCACCTTCTTTAGTTGTTCCTTGCGTTGAGGTTGCAGGAATTGTCCAATAACACCCTTTTAACTGACCGTAACTTACACAATACTTGCTTTCATTAGGAATTTCAGCAATCATTAAATTGATTAATTGAAGATTCAATGCACGTTTGTACGCTTCTTTTTCTTCAGCAGTAGTTCCTTTTGTAGGAAGATCTAATGAAAAAACCGAAGGTGTAAATCCTTGTGCAGCCAAACTTTCTGACACAAAATTGATTTTCGCTTCTGGTAAGGTTTTGTGGATGAAGTTTACAAATTCTCGTGTATTTTTATACGCATCGCTAATCCGTTGTTTCATTGATGGCATTTGTGTTGCTAAAATTTCATATTGAAGATTGGTAGCTTCGTTGTCACACATTGTTAAATGGACTTCTATTTTATCAAGCAACGCAGTTGTTTTTGTGTTACCGATTACATAACCAGCAGTACATTTTCCACCACTTGGAAATTTAGATCCGCTTGCATACGAAATGGTTCTTACTGTTGATAAGATTTCTCCTTCCCCTAAAAAATGTACATTCGGACAAAATGTTTGATCTAAAATAAACACCGGATCTACAGCAATCTTGCCATTTGCTGTTTTACGCTCTTGGCTTAACACATTTTTTAATTGAATCAAATCTGGAACTTCTACTCTTGGGTTTGTCGGAATTTCTGCAATGATATAAGGAACTGCATCTTCGTTGGCAATGTTAGTTAAAACCGCATCAATACTTTGTACCATATCGTTATCGCCATCAACTGGTAAATCCACCACTTCTACATTTTCTAAACAAGCAGCAACACGTCTTGCTTGATCGTTTGTACCACCATAACAATTTGGCGGAACAATAAATTTAATCGCTTTTCCTTTGTAATTTGCTAAGGCATCATCAATTAAACCCATAATAATTGCATACTGAACTGACAATCCGCTTGAACCCACCAAGGCTTTTGTATTGGAGCCTGTGATGCTTTTTATAGCATCTGTAACACGTTTTTTGTTTGTGGCAACATCGCTATTTTGAATAGCAATTGTGGTGTTTTCTGTTAATGATTTTAAGGCGATTAGAGAATTTGCTGGTGTCATGGCAATGGTTTCTCTTCTTCTTACATGCTGTATTTCTGAAATATACTGTTCATTTTCTTTGCCATTTACCAATACAATACTTCCTAATCCGTTGTGTAAATGTATGTAAAAATCGCAGTGTTTAGAAAGTGTTGTTTTTAAAATTTGATGGTGTTCAGAAATAAAAATGGTAGTTCCGTTAAAGGCAGCAATGTCAGGTTCATTTTCAACCTTCTTCAATTCAAATTGATATCCGTACACACTTTTTATGATGTCTGCATCAAAAGTTGTGGGTAGTTTGTCTGTATAAACAATTTGCGTTTTTTTATTTTCCAACAGGTTTTTTCTTAGAATGGCTAAAATAGGAACCGTTTGTGAAGAAAAACTAATCACAGATTCAGGTGTTAACTGATGCAAACTGGCAATAGCCCATTCTAACACACAAGATAATGGATGGCCTAATCGAATATAATCATACGCAGTTGGTAATTTGCTCAATGAAGCAGACGTAGCATTATTGTTGTGAAACAAGGTTTCAAACTGATCTAAAAACTGTGTTTTTGCCAATTTTTCATTATATATATCTAGTTGATGTGTGGTTAGATTTAGCCAATCTGTTGGCATGTTTTCTAAAACACTTTTCATATATACTACCCTTTTATTGTCTTCCATACTACTGTCTTATTTTGGAGGTCAATTTACGTTAAATCTTATTGCTTTAAAAGTGTTGTAAGATGTTTTCTATTGGATTTTTATTTCTAAATGGATTCTCCAAAAGTCAACAGATTGCTATCTGGGTCGAGAAGTGAAAATTCTTTTTGTCCCCAAGGTTTTGTTTCTAGCAAACCATTTGGGTGAACCCTAGTTTTATTGTCTAACAATGTTTGATAAAAACGCTCAATATTATCAGTTCTAATATACACCTGACCGTAATTTTCTTTAGGATTTAACTTCTTAAACTCAAAAAAGTGCAACTGAATGTGGTCTTTTTCTAACATTAAATAATACTCATAATCTGTAGTTCCAAATTCTTTAAAACCTAATTGATGTATGTAAAAATCTCTGGTAACTTTTTTGTTACGCATCGGTAATTTTGGACTGATGTCTGTTAACATGTTTTTTATTGATTAATTATATAAGGCTTAAGTAGAAAGGACTTGTTTTTTAGCTCAGTTCTTTGTTGGCATAAGTATTTACTTTGCTCGTTGATACTTTTTTCCATTAACTAATATCAATAAACTATCGTTTAATGTTTTTATTGGAAGAAATTCTTCCTTATTCTCTTTATGGTAAACTAATCCATAATATTTTTTCCTTTTTGAAATTGTAACTGAGTCAGAACTTTCTAAAAATATATCTTTAGTAGATTGAGGGATTTCCACACCTAGTTCAGAAAATATATCTGGTTTATAAATTGCAATTTGGTTAATCAACTCATCATTTTCAATTTTAATGTGAAAATCAATGCTCATCGAAGTCAAATAAATACCTTTAGTTGCTAATTCTTTCCTTTTATTTTTATCGTACTCCCATTCACCACAGAGTATTGAAATTGTTTTAAAAACGGAGTCTATTTCTTTTATTGACAATTCAGAATTTGATTGTGATATATGTTTTTTTTACATCCAAAGCTAATAGTT
>JALQYN010000090.1 GCA_023254055.1 Polaribacter sp. | reverse complement strand
TTATCTTTTTATTTTTTGGGGGATTTGTATTAGCCCTAGCTTTAGAAAAAGTAAATCTTCACAAAAGAATTGCCTTAAACATTATTAGAATTACAGGGAGAACACCAAACAAAGTGGTACTTGGTTTTATGATTGCAACAGCTTTTATGAGCATGTGGATTAGCAATACTGCAAGTACAGTGGTAATGCTGCCCATTGCTATTTCTGTGATTAGATTATTAATTGACGATGAAGACGGATTTACAAAGGGTGATAAAAATTTTGCATTAAGTGTGATGTTGGGAATTGCCTTTGCCGCAAATTCTGGAGGAATTGCAACAGTTATTGGAACACCTCCAAACTCTGTTTTAATAGGTTTGTTAGAAAATCAATATCAAATAGAAATCTCTTTTTTAAAATGGATGACTTTTGGATTGCCTTTTACCATTGTAATGGTAGGTTTGTGTTATTTGGTGTTGGTAAAATGGATGTTTCCGTGTAATCACATTCAGTTTTCATCATCAGCAAATTTAATTTCAGAAGAGATTAAAAAACTAGGTCCTATTTCTAAAGAAGAAAAAAGAGTGCTTTCCATTTTTGCAATCACTGTTTTTTTATGGGTAACAAGAACTATCATCAATAAATTTTTTCCAGATTTAAAACTATCAGATACAGCAATTAGCTTACTAGGAGCAATCTCACTATTTACAATACCAATGAACTTTAAAAAAGGCACATTTATTTTAAATTGGAATGATACAGAAAAATTAGCATGGGGAATATTATTGCTTTTTGGTGGAGGATTAGCCTTAGCAAAAGGAATGGATGCAAGTGGTTTGGTAGATGTGATTACACAAGCTATTCAATCAGGTAATTTTAATACAACGATTACGGTTTCTTTATTGATTATTTTAATTTTGTTTATGACCGAATTGATGAGCAATGTTGCATTGATTTCTGTGTTGGCGCCAGTTGTTGCAGGAATCGCTATTGGATTGAACATACCGATGTTAAACGTATTAATTCCGGTTACCATGGCCAGCAGTTGTGCATTTATGTTGCCCATGGCTACACCGCCAAACGCGATTGTTTTTGCAAGTGGTTATGTAAAAGTGAGTGAAATGGTAAAAGCAGGAATTCTCTTAAATATTTTTGCAGTTATTTTACTGATTTTATATTATTTGTTTGTGATTCCTTATATCCTTTAATTTTTTATTTTCTTTTTAACCCAACTTGCATTTCTAACTATTATTAAATTGGATGTTTAAATAATCGATGATTTTTTGAGTGCCATTTTTAAGCGGATCAACACACGGAAGACCAATTTCTTTTGATAGCTTATTTAAATAATGTTCACGTTCTTTTGAGTTTAAGCTAGATGTATTTACACTAACACCAACACACCTAATGTCTTTATTTGTTAGGCTACCGATTTGAACAGTTCGATCTATTACTTCTTTAATTGTAGGAGTATTAAAATTGGGCCATCCCATAATTTGGTTTCTACCAACTTCATGGCAAACCACAAAAGCATCTGGTTGCGAACCAACTAGAAGTCCCATACTCACGGAACCATAGCCTGGGTGAAAAATACCGCCTTGACCTTCAATCACATCCCAATGATTTGGTTCATTACTTGGTGATAAAAGTTCTGCAGCTCCTGAAATGAAATCTGTAACTACTGCATCAATAGGAATCCCTTTTCCTGCAATCATAATACCTGTTTGTCCACTCGCTCTAAAATCAACATTCATTCCCGCTGATTTCATGTCTCTTTCTAATGCTAACGCGGTGTATTTTTTTCCTAATCCACAATCTGTACCAACAGTAAGAAGTCTTTTTCCTAATCGTTTCTCACCACTAGCTACAGGTAATTTTTCTGGCGGAATGCGAATGTCTACCAAACGAGCTCCAGATTTCTCAGCAGCTTTTTTAAAACGCGGAATACTATTTAAACGTGTATGAACACCTCCAACAATATCAATACCGGCTAATAACGCTTCTTCTAAAGGCTCTAGCCATGTATCAGGAATTCCACCACCAATAGCAGCAGTACCAATAATTAAGGAACCAACTTTTGCATCGACAGCTTCTTTTATAGTCATTGGAGGCAATCCTAAATCAACGGTACCTCCTTTTAGACTCATTTGACCTTTACAAAGAGAACGACGCCACTCTACAATTCCAAAGCCAGTTTTAGCATAACCATCATGAGTTTCGTTTCCAGTAAAAATTAAATAAGGCGTTTTAAGTTCAATTGATTTCATCTGCTTGAATAATTAATTTATTAATATTACATCTCAATAGTTATCCTATTCTCTAATTCATTTTCTTTAAACATAGCTCCATGACCTATGTCATCAGAAATATTTATGAGACCACCTATGTTATCATCATAACGCATTCCTCCAATTACTGGATCCGTTTCAAAATGATAGCAAGAATCTAAGTCAATAAAATAGATATTTGGTTTCGCCATTGCCAAATGAACTGCTGCAGATAAGGCCAGTCTACTTTCTCCGAAGCAACCAATCATGCATTTCATTCTTGCTGATTCGGCAATTGCATTAATTTTAAGCCCCGTATGAATACCACCTGATTTTCCCAATTTTATATTAAGATAATCAGCTGCTCCAGCTTTAATTAATTTTAAAGCATCTCTATGATCAAAAACACTTTCATCAGCACAAATGGGTAGATCTACCTGATTTCTAAGGCGTGCTAATCCATCATAATCCCAAACTGCTAAAGGTTGTTCTGAATATTCTAAATTTAGATCTTTCATCGCTTTAATATTTGCTACTGCTGTTGGGTAATCCCATCCTTGATTGCTATCTATTTTAAGAGCTACATCTGCACCAACAAGTTCTCTAACTGCTTTTACATGTGCAACATCTTGCAAACCAGAACGTCCAACTTTTAACTTTATGGCATCAAAACCAGCATCTAGCATATCTTGAGCTTGGGCTACAGTTTCTTCAACGGTATTTTTTATACCAATCGTTATATCAGTTCTGAGTTGTCTTCGTTCTCCTCCAAGAAATTGATACAAAGGCATATTTGCAGCTTTAGCTGCAATGTCATAAAGAGCCATATCAAATGCCGAACGAACCGAGGAATCTCCAACTGTAAGACTGTTTATTTCATTCATCCTAGAATCTATAGCCAAAGCATTTTTACCCATAATTAACCTTGCCATTGTTTGAGCAATAGCATAATTGCTTTCTTGAGTATCACCAGTAATCATGGCGCAAGGGCTAGCCTCTCCCCAACCAATAATGTCATTATCTGTTGTAATTTTTATGGCCACATTTTCAGCTTTGTCTATCGCGCCTAAAGGAGTATTAATGGGAATTTTTATACTAACATTTAATGTATAGATATCAATTTTTTCTATTTTCATTATTACTTATCTTTAGATATTAGGCTCAAATACTTACCAGGTGCATTTCCAGTCATTTTTTCATTTTGCATTACAGGAACTCCATTCACAAATACGTGGATTACACCACTAGAATATAAATTTGGCTGTTCAAAAGTGGAGTTGTCTATAATTGTTTCAGGATTAAAAATTACAATATCTGCTGGTAGTCCATTTTTAATTCTACCTCTATTCTTAAACCCGACTACATCAGCAGGTAAAGACGTCATCTTACGTATTGCTTCTTCTAATGAAAGTAATTTTAAATCACGGGCATAGTGTCCTAAAACTCTTGGAAATGTTCCAGTACTTCGAGGATGCCCACCAGATGAAGTTGAGTGTTTTACATATGTACCATCACTGGCCACCATATTCCAAGGTTGAAGTAGCAATGTTTGCACATCTTTTTCATTAATACCACCTAAAGTAATATAAGAGCTTTCTTCTGTGTTAATAATCAAATCACATACTAAATCGAATGGATCCATTTTTTTCTCTTCAGCAATTTGAGATAAATATTTTCCAACAAGTTCAGGATAATCAGCACTACTAGTTATCCTCATACTAGAATAACCAGTCGCTTTTAGCCAAGCAAATCCTCCATTCTCACCTTCTTCACTTGTCTTCTTAATTTGAGCTCTTTTGGACTTGTTTGATAAAGTTGATTTTAATAGATCTAAAGCTTTGTTGTTTTCCCCCTCCTTCTTTAAGACATTAATAATAGCAGCTTCTTTCATAGTTGAAGGAATGATAATTACTGCTCTTAAAGCTTCAGTTTGAGCACCATTATATGGATACTGATCTGATACAATAGTATAACCATCCTTTCTATATTTTTCAACCATGGAAATAATTTCACTCATTGTTCCATTATTATGCAAGCCAACAGCCTTAAGGTGACCTAGCTTACCAGTTATATTTGCACTGGTTGAGATTTCAATAACTTCTCGATGAGATTTAACAAAAGCATGAACAGGATTCCGAACATGAGAATCGTAGATACCTCTATAAGCAGTAACTTCTTTTGCTAATTCTATTATTTCTTCAGTTTTACTATACATTCCCGGATCATACATTAAGCCAGTAGATAAACCAACTGCTCCCATTTCCATCCCTTCTTTAACCAATGCTTTCATTTGATTCAATTCGTCTAAAGTTGGAGCTCTTTTCTGATCCTTTTTCATCACCTCTCTACGAATACCATTATGACCAATATAAAAAGCTGTATTTGTTCCAATTCCTTGTGTCTTATATGCGCCAATTAATTGCCTCAAAACTGTTGGAGAAAAATTACCGTCAGGACCACCAACAATAGTTGTTACACCTTGCCTAATGAATCCCTCATTTAGTTTATTAATAGAATCAAAGATGCCAACATCTGAATGATTATGAACATCAACAAAGCCTGGTGCTACAATTAATCCAGTAGCATCTATGGTTTTGTTAGCATTAATGTTTGCCCCTGGTTTTACAAATTCCATTTTTCCATTTCTAATCAATATATTACCTTTAATAGCTGGGTTTCCAAGACCGTCGATAATAGTTCCGTTTTGTATTAAGAAATCTGCAGTTGGTTTTTGATTACATGAAAATAAAATTGTAATGCAGGCAAGTATTAGAAAGTGTTTTTTCATAGTTTTTGAATTAATGAAAACAGGAGATTAATAGAAATGCATTTTATATTGTTAATCTTCGTTATTATTTTTCCTTTTTTAGAATGTAATAATATGTAGGACCAACAATCCGGTACTCATTATTTTTCATAATGAATTTATCATTACCACTAGCCCAAGTGTTATTACCAATATATGTAGTAAGAGAGTCCAATCTTGGGCGCCCTATTGCTTTAGTAGTTAAACCATTAGCAATAGTTTTTACTTCTATGGAATATTTATACGCCCCTCTTACAGCACCACTATAAATTCCTTCTAATTGTTTCGTGTCTAAATCTAATGGTATACCTAAAGGTGGTTTCTTATCTAGTAATTCCCAAGAAATTTCATCTGCAAAGAAACTTGCACCTTTAGGACCCATTGTATTCACTAAGCAAATAATATATAAATCTTCTTCTGGAAAATATCTAGTATCAGTTAAGAAACCATTAATACCTCCTCCATGACCAATTCTATGATTCCCGTAATCTGAATAATTTACCAAAGCTTTCGCATAATTAACACTGGATCCATCCTTTAATTGACCCGGAGTAATTAGTGATTTGTATAGGCTCTCTGATAATAATTTCCCTTCATGTAGTGCAGTCATCCAAGTTAGTAAATCTTTGGTATTACTAGAAAGTGAACCAGCAGCGTATGGCCACTTGTGATTTAAATATCCTTTTTGCATAAGTCCATTTGGAGAATAACTATATCCATACACTTTATTTTTAGTTATTCCAGAATTTGAGCTATATGATGTGCTGTTCATTCCTAAAGGGCCAAAAAATGTCTCCTTTAAATACTCTTCGTATTTCTGTCCGGTTACTTTTTCAATAATTAATCCAAGAAAGTAATAAGCTGAGTTATTATAGATTAATGCTTCACCTGGTTCAAACATAAATTCTTTTGACTCTACTAATCGCACTAAAGAATCTCGTGGTAGATCCTGAATCATGAATTTTCCGAATTCTGAAAAAGCAGTATAGCTTGGAATACCTGAAGTATGATTAAGTAAATGATCAATAGTAACTTTTCTGCCTTTAGTATCGAATTTCAAATATTTAGTGAAATCATCATCTAATGAAAGTTTTTTTGCTTCAATGAGTTTAAGAATAGCAGCAGCTGTAAACTGTTTTGTGACAGAGCCAATTTCAAAAACACCTTCCTTAGGAACAGGCACAGAAAGTTCTAAACTAGCATATCCATACGTTTTTTTAATCAGGGTTTCCCCATTTTTATACACAAGTACCGAGGCTCCAGCAATTTGAGAGCTATCTACACTTGTTTGAAATAAAGAGTCGACATAAACATCTAGAGAAAAAGTGTTTGAAGTTTCTTTTTGATTTTGACAACTTGTTCCCAAAAGCAATATTGTAAAGGCCAATAAAATTATTTGTTTCATGTTTTGTTGTTTTTTAATGTAGACTTACTAGTTATAAATTCTGATGATATCCTATTATATTTTAGTATAACATTAGTTTTATCTATTTAATTAGTCCAAATATATAAAAATTTTATTAATTATTTTAACCACCCAACCAACCATCACGATCTAAACTTCTATATTGAATGGCTTCGGCAATATGCGCTGGAGTAATGTTTTTTTTAGCAGCTAAATCTGCAATAGTTCTAGCAACTTTTAAAATACGATCGTAGGCTCTTGCTGATAAGTTTAATTTTTCCATAGCGGTTTTTAATAACGACATGCTTTCGCCTGAAAGTTTACAATATTTTCTGATTTGTTTTACATTCATTTGTGCATTGTAATGCACGTTTTCTAATTCAGTAAAACGTTCAGATTGAATTTCTCTTGCCGCAGTAACTCGCTTTCTAATTGCTACAGAAGATTCTCCTTTTCGTTCTTCAGTTAGTTTTTCAAATGGAACAGGAGTTACTTCAATATGAATATCAATGCGATCTAATAAAGGCCCAGAAATCTTGCTTAAATAACGTTGCATTTCTTGAGGAGAAGAGGTCATTGGTGAACTTGGGTCGTTAAAATATCCAGACGGACTCGGATTCATACTTGCCACCAACATAAAGCTACAAGGATATGTTACTGTGAATTTTGCTCTAGAAATAGTTACGTCTCTATCTTCTAAAGGTTGTCGCATTACTTCTAAAACGGTTCGTTTAAACTCGGGTAATTCGTCCAAGAATAAAACACCATTGTGAGATAGCGAGATTTCTCCTGGTTGTGGATATTGTCCACCACCAACCAAAGCAACATCAGAAATGGTATGATGCGGACTTCTAAACGGACGTTGATATAACAAACCGTTATTTTTAGTTTTACCAACAACAGAATGGATTTTTGTGGTTTCTAATGCTTCATGTAAGGTCATTGGAGGCAAAATAGAAGGCAATCGTTTTGCCAACATGGTTTTTCCAGATCCTGGAGGGCCAATTAAAATGATGTTATGTCCACCAGCAGCAGCAATTTCCATGCATCTCTTTATCGATTCTTGTCCTTTTACATCACAAAAATCAAATTCAGGGAAATCGATGTTTTTATAAAACTCGGCTCTTGTATCTACAATAGTGGGTTGTATTTTTTCATCACCATTAAAATGATTGATAACTTCTAAAATTGTAGAAACGCCTAACACTTCTAAATTGTCTACGATTGCAGCTTCTTTGGCGTTTTCTATGGGTAGAATAAGATGTTTAAATCCTTCTTCTCTAGCTTTTATTGCAATAGGTAAAGCACCTTTTATGGGCTGTAAACTTCCATCTAAAGACAATTCGCCCATAATAATATAGTCATCAATGTTTGGTGATTTTATTTGACTGGAGGCTGCTAAAACTCCCATTGCCAAGGTTAAATCGTAAGCAGCTCCTTCTTTTCTAATATCGGCAGGAGCCATATTGATAATAATTTTTTTCCCTGGAAGCTTATAGTTGTTATTGTTAAGTGCAGCAGAAATTCGATACGAACTTTCTCGTACTGCGTTGTCAGGCAATCCAACCAAGTGATACCCAATTCCTTTATCAATATTTACTTCAACAGTAATCGTGGTAGCTTCTATGCCGAAGACGGCACTACCATAAACTTTAACTAGCATTTTTTTTCTTTTTTTTAAAAGTAAGAAAATTTTTCAACTTTTAATCCTATTAAATTCTTGTTAAATGTTGTTAAAAAAAAGTTGAGATCTATTTAAGCATCATACATTTGCGCATGAATTTTAAATTCAGCTTTGCTATTTATATGTTAAAGAAATATTAAAATAAAAAATTGCAGTTAAACCTTTACAAACTTTTTAAGTCTTAGCAGAAGCTATCTAAAATAGCTTATAATAAAATCAAATATATCAATCAATCAAAAAAATAATGATCAAATCAATTACAACCAAACTAATGGTGTTCGCATTGCTATTAGTTTCTTCAAGTTCCTTTGCACAGAGTATTTCAGGTAGAGTTCTAGATGAAGATAAAAAACCTTTAGAGTTTGCCTCAGTAGCAGTTCTTAATGCTTTAGATTCTACTTTGGTAAGTTATGCAAGTACAGACATAAAAGGAAACTTTAAAGTTGTTGAAATTTCTAATGGGAAAAGAATATTTCAAATTAATTTATTAGGATATCAAGTATATCAAAAGCAGATAGATTTTGCTGGAAAATCTTTAGATTTTGGAACCATTACATTAAAAGAATTAGACAACACGCTAGATGAAGTTGTTGTAACTGCTGTAATTCCAATTTCAATTAAAAAAGATACAATGGCTTTTAATGCAAAAGCATTTAAGGTTAGAGTAGATGATACTGTTGAAGATTTATTAAAGAAGTTACCTGGGGTAGAGGTGGATGCAGACGGAAAAGTAAAAGCACAAGGAGAAGATGTTTCTAAGGTGTACGTAGATGGAAAAGAATTTTTTAGTGGTGACCCTTCTGTTGCCTTAAAAAACTTATCTGCTGATGCTATTAAGAAAATTGAATTAATTGATGAAAAAAGCGATAAGTCAAGAGTTACTGGTGTAGACGATTCAAACCGTTCTAAAGTAATTAACTTAACATTAAAAGATGATAGAAAAGTAAATGCTTTTGGTAAATTTCAAGGAGGTTATGGTTCAGATGAAAGATATTTAACAAGTTTAAACTACAACCGTTTTTCTCCAAAAATGCAGGTTTCTATTATTGCAAGAGCTAACAACGTAAACAGTTCTGGTTCAGATATTTCTGAAATCATGTCCTTTGGTGGAGGTGGTAGAGGAGGTTTTAGAGTTAGTAGAGGTGGAGGCGGAGGAAGTTCTTCTGGTTTTATTACTACAGGTATTGCAGGGTTTAACTTAGGATATGAGTTTAAAAAGAAGCAAAACTTAAATGCAGATTACTTCTATAACTATGTGAATTCAGAATCTGGAAATGTGTTTTCTAAAAGAACAGAGTTTGTTGGAACCGATAAGTTATACTCAGAAAGTAGCTCTAATAGTAATAGTGAAACAAAATCTAATAAAGCCAACTTTAGCTATATAGATAGATCAAATGAATTAAAAACAATTACACTTAGAGGTAGATTAAATTCTAGCAACACAAACGGAAGTAGCATAAGTACGTTAGACGCTTTTAAATCGAATGATCCAAACACCAAAGAATTACAAAACCTTGGAACTTCTAATAGCGATAACAAAAGCAGCTCAGCAAGTGTAAATCTAGATTATATCAAAAGGTTTAACAAAACAAGCAAACGTAATTTTGAATTAGAATTTGACTTTTCTTCTGATAAAAGTGATAACATTAGCGGTAATAAAAACACCAAAGATTATACAGATCCATTAAAAACGGATGAAGTTTCTTTGAGTACACAAAAAAGCAATAACAAAGGAAGTAATGTTAATTTTGAGTTGCAATATACAGAGCCGTTAAGTGATAAACATTTTATTGAAGTTGGAGGTGGAATTAATGTGAAAAATGAAGATGAATATACAGACCAAACTCAAACCTTAAATGGCACAAATAATGCGGGTTCTACATTTACAGCAGATTTATTTGAAGAAAAAACAACTACATATGGAAAAGTTGATTATCGTTTTAATAACGAAAAAACATCATTAACCATTGGTACAGAATTCCAAGAACAAAAACAAGATTTTGGAGTAACAAATGTCTCTGATTTTAAAAGAAACTATTCAAGTGTAAACCCATCATTTAGATTTAGATATCGTCCGAAAAAAGGAAGTTGGGTTTTCTTAAGATATAGTAAATCATTAGACTTACCTAGTTTAAGTAGAGTATCTCCAATAGTTAATAATTTTAATCCTTTATTCATTAGACAAGGGAATCAAAATTTAACACCAGAAACAAGACACTCTATATTTGGAATGTATGGTAATTACAATTTTGTAACCGGATTTAGTTTCTTCGCGCATTTAAGTTACAATAGCACAAGTGATGCAATTGTAAATAAAGAAGATACCGATATTGCTACTAGGGTTAAAACAAGTAGTTATGTGAACTTAGGGAATAGAGATAACTTTAGTGGAGATTTAAGTTTTGGAAACCGATTAAAAAAATTAGGAATTCGTTATAACCTTGGGGTTAATGTATCAACAAGCAATTATCAATCTGTAATTAATAATGTAAATAACAAAACCAATACTAATAATACAAGTTTTAGAGTTACGTTAGAAAACAACAAGAAAGATAATTTAGATTTAGCTGTTGGAGCAAATATTAGCAAAAACAATACAACGTTTTCTGGTACAACTTCAAATAGAGAGTTTATACAACAATCGTATTATATAAAATCTGATTGGAACATCACAAAATCATTCAACTTTAATACACAATATAAATACGATATTTATACGGATAGTAATTTTGGAACGGATCAATCTGTGCCAATTTGGAATGCTTCTATTTCTTATAACTTCTTAAAATCTAAAGCAATGAACATAAAATTAACAGCATTAGATTTATTAAACAAAAACGTTGGATTCTCTAGAAGTAGTTCTGATAACTATTTTGAAGAAACAACGAAAGATGTGTTAGGAACTTATTACATGGTTAGTTTAACTTATACTTTAAATGGTAATAAAGGAGCTAAATCTAACAATAGAGGTGGTGGAAGAAGAATGATGAGACATTAGAAAAAAGTTTATATACATAAAAAAAGCAGCTACGATCGTAGCTGCTTTTTTTATGTGCTAAATTCAATTAATATTTAGCAGGTTTTCCATTAGAAGCACTTGCTTTTATAAAGTCTCTAATATCGTCATTCGCCGATTTCAAATCAGGTTTACGGAGGTACATCATATGCCCACTTCTATACCCTTTAAATTTCATTCTATCTTTCAATTTTCCGCTTGGATCTATTTGCCACATCGTGTATTTTGTGTTAAAATAAGTTGTTGCTCCATCATAATATCCCGCTTGAAATAATAAATTTAAATACGGATTTGTTGCCATTGCTTTTCGCAATTCTTCTCGGGTATTGTTGTTTCTAAAATCCCAAGGATGCACAGGTCCAAACATATTATATTTTACATCTGTATTGAAATTTAAATGTTCTTTAATGTATAAATTAATTGCTGGGGTAAAAGAGTGTAGCCAAGATGTTAATTCTGAATTGTAATCTGGAGAATCACCGGCTTCTTTTTTATCGATACCCATATATCTAGAATCCAATCTTCCGATTGTTTTCCCACTTTTGTTTCTTAACAATTCTTTCCAAAAGAAACTATTCGGAATTTCTAAATTATGTTGTAAAATTACTTTTTTAGACAAGCCAGTATAATAAGCCATTTTTTCAGCAATCTGATTTTTTTCAGCTTCACTTATAAATCCCCCTTTTGCAATAGCAGGCATCAAATCATTAATTGCAAAGTTTTCTGATTCTGGTAAAATATCTAATAAATCTTTGTTTTGTAAAGCAGGAGATAACATTTTATGATACCAAGCTGCGGCTGTGAAATACGGAAAATCAATAGATGAAGCAACTGCATTGTCAGAGTTTTTTGCGCCGTAATCTGCTGGAGAAACTAAAATAACACCGTTTAAATACATCCATTCATTACTTTGTAATGCGTTTGCCAATCCAGAAACTCGTGTTCCTCCATAGCTCTCGCCAATAATATATTTTGGTGAAGACCAACGATTGTTTCTAGAAACAAAAGTGGTAATCCATTCTGCCAAGTATTTTACATCGGCATTTACACCGAAAAAATCTGCTTTATTTACTTTCTTTCCTTCTCGTTCTACAATTCTAGAATACCCCGTATTTACTGGGTTTACAAAAACAATATCTGCTACATCTAACACAGAGTGTGGATTGCTTTTGTAACCGTATGGTTGTACAGGATAGCCTTCGTCATCAATTTTTAAAACATTCGGTCCAGTATATGCTAAATGCATCCAAACTGATGCAGAACCTGGACCACCATTGAACGAAATTAGCAAAGGTCTTTCTGGGGTGTTTACATTGTTTGTTCTTTTGTAATAGGTGTAAAATAAGGTTGCTTTTGCATTTCCTTCGTTGTCCCAAACAGGTTGAGTTCCTGTATAAGCTGTATAATTAATTTTTTGCCCTTTGATGGTAGTTGTATGATTTGTTACAACTGTTGTATCCGTTGGGATGGTTCTTTGTTGTGCGTTTATAGTGATTGTAACACACAAAATAGTTAAAATTGATAGAAGTTTTAGTTTCATGATTTTGATTACTTTTTTATAAAAGTAGCCAAATTATCTGAATTCAATTTTTATCTAAGCTATTTTTTAGAAGAGTTTTTAAATTTTTCCAATCCTTCTTTTAACCAATTATAATAAGTATCTCTATCTGTATATTGTTGTGCAGTATGTAAAATTTCTAAATCTGGACTCATTAAAACATAATAAGGTTGTGAAGCTGTTTTAAAATTAATCACTTGAAATGTAGCCCATTTATCTCCAACAGTTTGAATTTTTTTAAGCCTTCCGTTTTTCTTTATAAAATTAAACTGATCATTTTCTGGAAGTTCTTTTTTGTCATCAACATATAAAGAGATAAGAACATAATCTTCGTTTATTAGTCTAAAAATGTCGCTTTCTACCCAAACGTTTTCTTCCATTTTTCTACAGTTTACACAAGCCCAGCCAGTAAAATCTAACAATATGGGTTTGTTGTTTTCTGTTGCATATTGCAAACCTTTATCAAAATCTTTAAAGCAATTTAATCCTAATGGGCAATCGGTATCTTTTTCGTAAATGCTATAAAATTGTGGTGGCGGAAAACCACTTAATAGACTTAAATTCCAAGTCGGATTTTTCATCGTTCCAGGAATTAAATATACTACAAAAGCAACTACTAATATACCAAATGAAATCCGTGAAAAAGAGAGTTTTTTGATTGGAGAATCGTGTTTGAATTTAATTTTTGCAAATAAATACAATGCCAATCCAACAAAAATAACAATCCAAATTCCAATAAATATTTCACGTTTTAAGATACCCCAATGCTCTACTAAATCAGCATTTGATAAGAATTTAAATGCAAACGCTAATTCTAAAAACCCTAAAACAACCTTTGTTGTATTTAACCATCCGCCAGATTTTGGTAGCGAATTTAACCAACCTGGAAATAATGCAAATAATGCAAATGGCAATGCTAATGCTAATCCAAATCCACTCATTCCTGCTGTTAACTGCATTGCACCACCATCAGAAGATAATGAGCCTGCTAATAAAGAACCTAAAATTGGACCCGTACAAGAAAAAGAAACAATAGCTAGGGTTAGTGCCATAAAAAACACACCTATGATTCCGCCTATTCCAGAAGCAGAATCCATTTTGTTACCCCATGAAGCAGGCAATGTTAACTCGTAATAACCAAAAAACGAAAATGCAAAAAAGACTAAAATGGAAAAAAAGAAAATATTTAACCAAACGTTGGTTGAAATATTATTTAATATTTCAGGATCTAAACTGTCTAAAAAGTGAAAAGGAATACTTAATAAAATGTAAATGATAACAATAAACAATCCATATAAAATAGCATTAGAAATTCCTTTCTTTTTATTGTGAGACTGTTTTGTGAAAAAGGAAACCGTTAAAGGAATCATTGGGAAAACACAAGGGGTTAATAGCGCTAACAATCCCCCAAAAAAGCCCAAAATAAAAATATTTAACAAGCTCGAATTTTCATCAGAATCACTATCATTTGCGTTTTTTAAAAGCGCACTATTTTTTAAGTCTAATTGTAGTTTCTTACTAAATGTTTTGCTTTTTTCATCTAAAACAACTTTTTCTTTTTCTTTAGCTTTTCCTTTCAACGTAAAGGTAAAATCTTCATCTATTTGAATACAAACCCCATTAACTTCTTTACAAACTTGCCCCGTTAGGTTTAAACTGACTTCATTAACCGATGCTGTATTTACAGCAATTCGTTGTTTTAAAATAGCTTTATTGTCAAAGTAAGATTCATATACTTCAAATACAGGACTGTATTTTTTAATCGTGTCGCTTTCTATTGCTTTTCCAAGCAATTTAAAATTTTCCGTTTCGGCACCTTTTCGAATAATTATTGGTAAAGAGCCTCCTTCTTCAGTATGCTGAGAATATAAATGCCAACCCGGAATAATAGTTGCAGTAAGAATTAAATCATACTCTGTTTCGTTTATTTTTTCAAATGAAGAAGACCAAGTAACGGGTGTTTCTGTTTGAGCATATACAATACTAGAAAAACTAAAAAATAAGATGTAAACCAGTAGTAATTTCTTCATAATAAATTTAAATTCGAATAGGTTCACAAATATATGAAAGTAAACAGGAATTAAGGAGGTTGAGATTTTTTGCAACAAGTTTTTAGTTTTAAATTAACAGAATTTGATATGTAAAATAGCATTTGTGTTCTTTTTTGCTAAAAAACGGTCGTCTTGCCTTTTTCCTACCACCCAAACAATTGCATCATTACTACAGAGCAACCAAGTGTTTTCTTTTTCTAATGAAGAAAGTTTTTCATCTTTAAAGTACTTAGAAATTTTCTTTTTTCCCTGCATTCCTGTTGGATAAAAATAATCTCCGTGTTGCCATTTTCTTAAGGTTAACGGAAAAACAAGTTTTTCTAAATCGACAAAAATACTATTGTTATTACTCGATGTAATATCTGTAGTTTCATCAAATGTTAAATGTATTGGAGTTGTAATTTCTGATGTGTTTTCAGCGATCTGATATGCTAGAGTTGAAACTTCTTTTTTTATTTCAGTCAATAATAAAGAATCTCTATCTTTTAGTAAACGATGTGTTTTAGAAACCACTTCCTTCCCAGACTGAGCCTTGAGTAAATGTGTAACATCATTCCATTCAGTAAATCCAAATTCTTTTAAGAGTTGATACAGATAAGCTTTCGGATTCTTGGTTTCAATAATTTTAGCAATGTCAATTTTTAGTGTTTCGTTTTCTAGAGTGACTACTGCTTTTTTTTTAAAGTCAGAAATTGATTCATCAATAAGTTGCTGACTTTCTTTTAAATGATCAGATGTTTTCTGGAAACTTTCTAAAAGGGATGGATTGATCTCTTTTAAAATTGGAATAACTTCATGTCGAATTTTATTGCGCACATATTTTGAAGAAGCGTTGCTTAGATCTTCTCTCCATTTAATATGATGTTGTACAGCATATTTTTCAATTTCATCACGTGAAAAAATCAATAAAGGACGAACAATAAGTTGATTTACTTCTGGAATTCCAGTTAAACCTTCTAATCCGGTTCCTCTTGTTAAATTGATGATAAAAGTTTCTAAATTATCATCTGCATGATGGGCAGTTAATAGAAAATCAAAATGATGTTTTTGAATGATTTCTTGAAACCAATTGTAACGTAAATTTCTTGCAGCTACTTGGGTTGACAGCTGATTTTTTTCCGCATATTTTTTAGTTTCGAAACTTGTTGTAAAAGTTTTTAAATGGAGGGTTTCTCCAATTTTTTTAACAAAGTCTTCGTCTTTATCACTTTCTGTTGCGCGTAAATTAAAATTGCAATGCGCCAAAGAAACATCAAAATTTAAAGCATGTAATAAATGTGTAAGCACCACACTATCAACTCCGCCAGAAATGGCAATCAGTAATTTTTTCTCTTTTAAGAAAGAGAGTTTATGGTTGATATGTTGTTCTAGTTTTTCTAACATTTATAACTTAAAATGAGCTTATTCTTTAGTTTTATTCATTGCTTGATAAAATACTTGCTGCACTTTTGGACGTACATTTAAATTGTAAATATTACGATGCGTTCTACTTGGGTATACTCTATTTGATAAAAAGATAAACACCAAATCGTTTGTGGGATCTGCCCAAACAAAAGTTCCTGTAAATCCAGCATGACCAAAACTTTCTGGACTTACTTCTGGTGCTGGATATGCTTTATTGATTGGCAAGGTGTCATTTCCAATTAAAGGCTTGTCAAAACCCAATCCTCTTCGATTATCATTCTCTGGATATTGAATTTTTGTAAACTCTTTTAAGGTGCTTTTAGAAATGTATTGCTTGTAATCATAATATCCATAATTGGCATACATCTGCATCATTTTTGCTAAATCTAAAGCACTTCCAAATAAACCAGCGTTACCGGAAATTCCGCCCATTAATGCAGCATTTTCATCATGAACCCAATTTTTTGTAAGGTCTTTTCTAAACAATGAATCTATTTCTGTTGGAACAATTTTATTTGTAAAATTTTTATTTTTAGGGGTAAAACCTAAAGTATTTGCCCCCATGGGTTTGTAAAAATATTCTTGTAAGTAATCTGTATACTTTTGGGAAGTGATTTCTGAAATGATTTTTGGATACAATAAAAAGGTCAACCCAGAATATCTGTATTTTTTCACATCAGAAACTTTAGAGCGGTTTATTTGTCGATACATTTTGTTTTTAAATCGGTCTTTTACAAAAATGTTATCGTACGCCTGACTCGTAAATCTGTTTTTAGAAATCTTTTTTACAAAACGAGATTTTAAGCTTTTATCCTTTTTTAAAACTTCACTCAAAAAAACAATATATGGATTCAATCCAGCTTGATGCGCCAAAATTTCTCTTAGTGTTATGTTCTTTTTATCACTTCTTCCTTGCCAAGGTTTCCAATATTTGCTAAAAGGAACATCTAAATCGATTTTACCTTCGTCATACAATTTCATAATTGCAGGTAATGGACCCAAAATTTTGGTTACTGAAGCAATATCATACAAATCGTTTAACTCAACTTTTTGTATGCTGTCGTAGGTATGAAAACCGTAGGCTTTATGAAAAATGATTTTATGCTTTTTTGCTACCAAAATTTGCGCCCCTGGAAAAGCTTGTTTTTGGATGGCATCTGTGATAATTGAATCTACTTTTTGGTGTATAAAAAGTGAATCCATATTTATTTCAGACGGATTACCGTAGGTTAATTTTTGAGCGTTTAAAGAAAAACTCAATACAATTACACTTAAAAAAAAATATTTTTTTGTTCGCATTATTTTGATGTTTTTTTGTTTTTTAACAACCAAGCGTGAATCGTTTTTTTCAAAGAAACTTCAGGTTTTGGTAACGGAATGGTTTTGCCAAATTGTTTACTTCGGTTAAATTTAGAATAATTTATTTTTAGTTGTTTCCAATCTTCTGGATACAATGCAATAAATGTATTAAAAACATCTTGAACTTGATAGTTTCCTTCAATACTTGTAATTGTCTTATGAAATTTTTCGTCTTGGTTAATAATCATATACTAATCAGAATTTGTAAGTACATATTTCATGGCTTTGGCTTTTAATAAACACTCTTCATATTCTTTTTCTGGAGTAGATTTTGCGGTAATTGCCCCACCAACAGAAAAAGAAACATACTTGTTCGCTTCGTTGTATAAAATACTTCTAATCACCACATTAAAATCAAAATCGCCATTGGGTGTAAAATAGCCAACTGCACCAGAATACAAGCCTCTCTTGGTTTCTTCTTGTGTTTCAATAATTTTCATGGCAGAAACTTTTGGTGCGCCAGTCATACTTCCCATCGGAAAAGTTTCTCTAATTATATCTACCGGATGTGTGGTGTTTTCTACTTCAGAAACTACGGTAGAAATTAACTGATGTACTTGTTTAAAAGAATATACTTTACACAATTCCTCCACTTTTACAGAACCTTTTATAGCAGTTCTAGACAAATCATTTCTAACCAAATCTACAATCATCACATTCTCCGATCGCTCTTTTTCATCTCTCGCTAATTCAAATGCAATTTGTTCGTCATCAACTTTGCTAATGAGTCTTTTGGCAGTTCCTTTGATAGGTTGAGATACCACTTTTTTTCCTTCTTTTTTTAGATATCTTTCTGGCGATGCAGACAGTAAATACTGATGGTCACATTTTAAAAATGTAGCAAAAGGAGGTTCAGAAATTTCATTTAAATGATGATATGTTTCTAACGGATTTATGGTTGCGTTTTCTGCATAAAACTCTTGACAAAAGTTGGCTTCGTAGATATCTCCTCGATGAATATGGCTTAATATGGTGTGTACTTTTTGATAATATTCGTCTTTATGAATCCTTAATTTTACTTTAATTTCTTCTTGTGAAAATTTAAGTTCTTGTTCAAGTTCAATCGCTAAAATAGCTTCAAAATCAGTATCAATTTCATCGTCAATCATTTTTAAATAAGAAAATTCAATCGTATTTCCTTTGATAGATATGATGCGTTGAGGTTGAAAAAAATACAAGTCTGCAAAATGCAATCCGTCAAAATTATTAGAGGTCAATTTTTCTACATCATTTTTTAAATCGTAACTCAAATATCCAAAGAGATAATCTTTTGTAATAGATTGATATTCTTTTAATGCCTCAAAGGCATTGGTATAATCTGTTTTGATAGATGTAAATTCATCAACGGCTAAAATGGCATCAAAAGAAGAATACTTCTGATGGTATTGATTAGAATCTAGCCAAGAAATGGCTTCGAATTGTTGTGCCCAAATCAACAATTTAGATTTAAACGTATCAACAGATTCTAACGAAAAACTTTTTTGTACTCTTTGCATGTGGTTGCAAAAATACAAATCTTAGCATTGGGAGCTTCAATTTATTTTGCAATTATATTCTTAAAAAGTAGTACTTTACAACTTTCAAAAATTATACAATGGTTTCACTAAGTACATTTGATTACGTTTTAATTATTTCCTTTTTTGCAATTACACTTTTTATTGGGATTTATGTTTCTAAAAAATCGGGTAAAAACTCTTCTGAATATTTTTTATCTGGCAGAAACATGCCTTGGTGGTTACTAGGTTTATCTATGGTTGCCACAACTTTTTCTACAGATACACCTAATTTAGTAACAGATATTGTTCGTAACAATGGAGTTTCAGGAAACTGGGTTTGGTGGGCCTTTTTAATTACAGGTTTATTAACGGTATTTGTCTATGCAAAGTTGTGGAGAAAATCGGCTGTAAACACAGATATAGAATATTACGAATTGCGCTATGGGGGAAGACCTGCAAAATTTTTAAGAAAATTTAGAGCGATCTATTTGGGGGTAATTTTTAACATTTTGGCAATGTCTGCAGTAACCTTAGCAGCTATAAAAATAGGTCAGATTATGTTGGGATTAGAACCATGGGAAACTGTAATTTATGCAGGGTTAATTACCGTTATTTTTAGTGCAGTTGGTGGATTTAAAGGAGTGGTGTATACAGATTTCTTATTGTTTTTTGTAGCGATGGCAGGAGCAATTGGCGCTGCATATTATTTAGTAAATATACCAGAAATAGGAGGCTTAGAAGCCTTGTTTGCTAATGAAAATGTAGCAGATAAATTATCACTTTTACCAGATTTTAACGATAAATCTGCATTAATAACTTTATTAATAATTCCGTTAGCGGTTCAATGGTGGAGTGCTTGGTATCCAGGTGCAGAACCAGGTGGGGGAGGTTATATTGCCCAAAGAATGTTGGCGGCAAAAGATGAAAATCATGCCATAGGAGCAACGTTCTTTTTTAATATTATGCATTATGCATTACGACCATGGCCATGGATCATTGTTGCATTAGCATCACTAGTTTTATTTCCAGATTTAGCAAGTATTCAAGAAGCATTTCCGAATGTTACGCCTGATAAATTAGGACACGATTTAGCCTATTCTGCAATGCTAACTAAATTGCCAAGCGGATTATTAGGTTTGGTATTAGCTTCATTAGTTGCAGCGTATATGAGTACCATTTCAACGCACTTAAATTGGGGGTCCTCTTACATTGTAAATGATTTTTATAAACAACAAATAAATCCTCAGGCCTCTGAAAAAAAATTAGTTGCAGTGGGAAGGATTTCAACGGTTGTATTAATGATTTGTAGTGCTTTGTTAGCGTTGGTGTTGCAAAATGCTTTGCAATTGTTTGATGTAATTTTAATGTTCGGAGCAGGGACTGGCCTTATTTTTATATTGCGTTGGTTTTGGTGGCGTATCAATGCATGGAGTGAAATAGCAGCGATGTTTTCATCAGGAATTATCTCAATTATTATCAACTTTACCTCTGTAGGAGTATTTTTATTTGGAAGCAAATTGGTTGTTGGCGTCTTACCAGATTGGTCTAGATTTCCAATAGTGGTTTTAATTACTACATTTATTTGGGTGCTTGTTACATTTTTAACACAACCAGAAAGTAAAGAGGTGCTCCGAAATTTTTATCAAAAAATTCAACCAGGAGGTCCAGGATGGTCTAAAGTAATTGAGGATGCAAAATCAGATAATATTGATATTGTAAATGACAAAGAAGGGTGGAGTGTTCCCTCTGGAATTTTAGCAATGTTGCTGGGTTGTGTGTTTATTTACAGTTGTTTATTTGCAACAGGATATTGGATTTATGGTGAAACTACCTTAGCAATTAGTATTACTGCAACTGCACTAATTAGCGGTTATTTATTAAAAAGAGTTTGGGTAAAAATTAGAGCAAAAGTTCTTTAGAAATGAATACGAGAATTGAATCTGTAGATTTACTCAGAGGTTTAACGATTGTTGCCATGATTTTGGTAAACACTCCAGGAACCTGGGCACACGTGTATCCACCTTTATTGCATGCAGAATGGCATGGATATACCCCAACAGATTTGATTTTTCCTTTTTTCTTGTTTATTGTTGGAGTCTCAATAGCATTTGCTTACCAAAACAAGACTCCAAATTTTAACACCTATAAAAAAATAGGGATTCGAAGTTTGAAATTGATAGGTTTAGGGTTGTTTTTAAGTGCGTTTATTCTTGATTTTCCGTTTATAAAAGATTTTTCTAGATTAAGATTCCAAGGAGTATTACAACGAATTGGAGTCGTTTTCTTTTTTGCCGCAATGTTGAGCATTCATTTTAATTGGAAAGTTCTTTTAGGGGCTATTATACTAATATTATTTGGCTATTGGATTTGGATGGGTTTTGTTCCTCTGCCAAATGGAGCTTTGCCAACTTTTGACAGAGCGCCTAATAATTGGGCAAATTATATTGATGTTGCTTTTATGAAAGGTCATATTTGGAAAAAAGATTATGATCCTGAAGGATTGCTCAGCACCTTGCCAGCAATTGCTACTTCATTGATAGGCGTGCTGATAGGAAAAATTATTTTACACCAGAATTATTTAAAAACAGTGAAACTATTTTTGTTGGGGTTATCATTGATCGGTTTAGGGTATGTTTGGAATGTATGGTTTCCATTTAATAAAGCAATTTGGTCAAGTAGTTTTGTCTTAGTTACTGCCGGCTGGGGCACACTTATTCTTAGTATTTTATACTATATTAATGATGAAAAGAAAATAGCCATAGGTACTCATTTTAAATATGTGGGTTCTAATGCAATTGTTATTTATTTTACTTCGAGTTTTATTACTAAAGTTTTCTATTTAACAAAAGTAGGAGACACTACCATACATGGTTGGATCTATAAAACATTTTTTACAAGTGTAATTTCTATCGATAAACTAGCTTCTTTTTGTTATGCTTTATCTGTGGTTAGCTTTTATGTTTTTATAGGATATATTCTTTACAAAAAAAGAATTTTTATCAAAGTGTAATTTATTTTGAAATCGGAATTTGAATGCTAATTCCGGTTTGAGCATCCGGAGCGTTGTTTACTAATAAATCTTCTTTTAAATACAAGGTTATTTTATAGTTTGGCCTTCCGTAGGTATACAACAATGTCCAAGCAGATAACCCTTCATAAAGCGTAGTAAAACCATGTTGCCAACCTGCTTTTATTTCTTGCCATTTTCCCTTCAAATGATAATAACTAGCCTCTTCTAGTTTGTTATATCTAGTCTGAATTTGATAATGGATTCCGAAAGAATGATAGTTCTTTTTTCGAGTAAACTTTGTAAACTCGATCTCGCTTTCTAAAGACCCTAAAAACGGATTATTACCCATGTCTACCACTTCATTAAAGTTTATGAGATTTTTTCTTAACAAACTTCCACCTAATGCAAAATGAAATTCATTCTTGCTTTTTAAGCGAAATTTTTTAATCAGGTTTGCAGAAACACCCACATCTATAGATTGATTAAACTTTGAGGTGTTTATTCCTAAATGTGAACCAAAATTAACAAACAAGTTTTGTTTTTTACTGCTTAGAAATTTAGGATAATAATGATGGTTAAACTCAATTCCACCTAAAAAAAAATCATCGTTTTTTAACTCTAAAACCTTCCCATATCGATCAGTATATTTAAAATTTACCTGATTTAATCCGTAATATCTCCTACCATAAGGATCTTCTCCGCCAGCAATATTACTATGAAACCATTCAATACTTTCATCACTGGTAATTAACGAAAAAGGATAGTTTCCTTTTGTGATTAAATAAGAGCGAAGTGTAATTCCGAGTTCATGCTCTTTGGCAATCGGTATAGATATTTGTAATCGAAACCCTCTGATGACTGCATCGATAACAATATTAGAGTACTCTGCAGGAGTTGTATTTTGATCAACAAAAGTAAATTGTCTGTTGTACCAGGTTTGGTTGCTAAAAACTTCTCTAATTGATGGATCTTTTGGTAAGTACATTTCAACAAAAGGATGAAATGTATTACCGCTTTCTGAACTGAAAAGTAAGGTGGTTTTATTCGGAGCTTTTAATTTAAAATTCTGATTCATTCTAGCACTAAAAATTCCAAAATGATGTGTTGTCAATAAACTCGGATTTTCAATTCCGTTTTTAAAATACAACGAATCTTTTCCTTGTGAAAAAGAGAAAAGAGAAATCAAAAAAAATACAATGAAAAATCTTTTTTGCATTTGATAAAAGTAGGCAAAGTTTTAAAACAAAAAAAAGCAACTCGATACTGATCTAAACTCAGCACAAAATTGCTTTTTAAAATAACTAAACTTTTATATTAAGCGTTTAAAGGCTTTCCGTCCCAAGCAGCTTTTGCAGCTTCTTTAATTGCTTCTGAATAAGTTGGGTGCCCATGGCAAATTCTTGCTAAATCCTCAGCAGATGCTCTATATTCCATAGCAACAGCAGCTTCCATGATTAAATCTGCAGCCCGCGCGCCCACAATATGAACTCCTAATATTTCATCTGTTGTTGTGTCTGCTAATACTTTAACAAAACCATCAATATCTCCGCTTGCTCTAGATCTTCCTAAAGCTCTCATTGAAAATTTACCTGCTTTATAAGCTACACCAGCCTCTTTTAATTCTTCTTCTGTTTTTCCAACAGCAGCAACTTCTGGCCATGTATACACAACACCAGGAATTAAATTATAATCTATATGTGGTTTTTGACCCGCTAAATATTCTGCTACAACTACACCTTCTTCTTCTGCTTTATGTGCTAACATGGCACCTTTAACAACATCACCAATAGCATAAATATTAGAAACAGAAGTTTGTAAGTGATCGTTAACTTCAACTTGGTTTCTTTCATTTAATTGAACTCCTGCATTTTCTAATCCTAAACCTTCGGTAAAAGGCTTTCTTCCAACTGCTACTAAACAATAGTCTCCTGCAAACTCAACTTCTCTTCCTTTTTTATCAGTTGCTTTAACAAGTACTTCATCGCCATTTCTTTCAACAGCAGTTACACCATGGCTAATTGCAAATTTCATCCCTTGTTTCTTCAGTACTTTTTGTAATTCTTTAGATACATCAGCATCCATAGTTGGTGTAATTTTCGGAGCATATTCTACAACAGTAACTTCTGCACCTAAACGTTTATATACAGACCCTAATTCTAATCCAATAACTCCACCACCAATAACAATTAAATGTTTTGGGATTTCTTTTAGTTTTAATGCTTCAGTAGAAGTAATAATACGCTCTTTATCTAAGCTGATAAAAGGAAGTGTTGCAGGTTTAGAACCTGTTGCAATAACAATGTTCGTTCCTTCAATAGTTTCTTCTGTGCCGTCGTTTTTTGCAATTTTCACATGTGTCGAATCAACAAAAGAACCAAGCCCTTCAAAAACATCAATATTGTTTTTATCCATTAAGTATTTTATACCTCCGGTAGTGGTTTCAACAATATTAGCTTTGCGTTCTACCATTTTAGAGAAATCTATTTTAGGAGTTTCAATAGAAATTCCATGAGTATCAAAATGATGTATGGCATCGTAATAATGATGTGAAGAATCTAACAGTGCTTTTGATGGAATACACCCAACATTTGTACAGGTTCCTCCTAAGGTTGAGTATTTTTCTATAATGGCAACTTTTTTACCTAATTGAGAAGCTCTGATAGCAGCTATATATCCTCCAGGACCAGAACCAATAACGATGATGTCGTATTTCATGAGTTTTTGTTTATTTATTTATGTCTCATGTAACCTTGCGGTTTCATTTTTAAAATAATTTTGGAGTACAAAAGTAAACATTATTGTTTAAATTCTCTACTATACAGAAGAATTACTATCTTTAATTTTTAAAACCACAACAAATGAAAATAGTAAAAAAAATAGGTTGGGTTGTACTAGTTGTTTTTATAGTAGCTCAATTTTTTGGACCTGAAAAAAACGAAGGTGATTTAACTTCTTTAGCAACATTTATTGAAGAAACAAAACCATCAGATGAAGTTCATAAAATTTTGAAAGAATCATGTTTTGATTGTCACTCAAATTCTACACGTTATCCTTGGTATAGCTCTATAACACCAGTTAATTATTGGATGGCAGATCATGTCAAAGAAGGATCAAAACATTTAAATTTTTCGAAATGGGCAGAATACTCTTTAAAAAAGAAAGAACATAAAATGGAAGAAGTTTTTGAAGAAGTTGAAAAGAAAAACATGCCTTTAGATTCGTATACATGGACGCATACTGAAGCAAATTTAACCGATGCACAAGTCAAACTAATTGTAGATTGGGCAAAAGGTGTTCAGTCTAATTACGGAGCGCAATTAAAAGCAAAGTAATTGACAAAACAATCTGTTTTAATAATTGGAGCTGTTTGGGTTGAGCCAAATTCTTCAGCTGCAGGAAGCAGAATGCTGCAATTAATCGAGTTGTTTTTGCAGCAAGAATACTTGGTTACATTTGCAACAACTACCCAAAAATCAGAGAAAGCTTTTGATTTAAAAACTATTGCAGTTGATGAGGTTGCTATTGAGTTAAATTCTTCATCTTTTGATGACTTTATAAGAAACTTGAATCCAACCATTGTTGTCTTTGATCGTTTTATGATAGAAGAGCAATTTGGTTGGCGAATGTCGGAAAATTGCCCGAAGGCTATCCGAATTTTAGATACCGAAGATTTACATTGCTTACGTAAAGTAAGAGAAGATGCAGTAAAAAGCCAACAAGAGTTTTCTGTAGAGAAACTATTGAACTCTGATATTGCAAAAAGAGAAATTGCATCCATATTGCGTTGTGATTTGTCGTTGATCATTTCTACTTTTGAAATGGAGCTATTAGAAAATGTGTTTAAAATTGATAGGCAAATCTTACATCATATTCCTTTTTTATTACAGCAAATTGAACAAAATGATATAGAAAGCTGGAACCCTTTTCAGCAAAGAAATCATTTTACAATTATTGGTAATTTTTTGCATCCACCCAATGTTGATGCTGTTTTGTTGTTGAAAAAGACTATTTGGAAACAGATTAGAAAGCAATTGCCAAAAGCAGAATTGCATGTTTATGGAGCCTATGCTACACAACAAATTTTACAGTTACATAATGAAAAAGAGGGTTTTTTAATTAAAGGATATACAAACAATCCAAGAGAAATAGTCAGTAATTGCAAGGTGGTTTTAGCGCCTTTGCGTTTTGGAGCAGGAATCAAAGGTAAATTAACTGAAGCGATGCTCTGTGGAACACCTAGCGTAACTACAACCATTGGAGCAGAAGGGATGCATGAAGATTTACCTTGGAATGGATTTATAGAAAATGATTTGACTGTTTTTGCACAAAAAGCAATTGCATTATCTACCGATGAAGCTTTATGGAGTCAATCTCAGAAAAACGGAATACAAATTATTAATCAGCTATACAATAAAGTTATGATTGGTGACCATTTTATAAATCGATTAATTCTGCTTCAAAATGAAATTAAACAACATAGAACTCAAAATTTTATGGGAAATTTAGTACAACATCAAACACTACAGAGTACTAAATACATGAGTAAATGGATTGAGGAAAAAAACAAGAATTAATTTTTGTTAGTCTGGTAATCTGTTGGCAACATATTAGCAAAAGATTCAAACCCCCAATAGCCTTCAACATACATAGCTTTTGGGTTTATAAGAACTCCAGATTTATCAATCATTGATTTCCCATTAATTAAAACAATATTTGAGGTTTGCATTCCAATTGCTTTTTTGCGTTTCCCAAACATTCCAATTAAATAATTTTCTTCTTCAGGTTCTTTGGTGTAAATTACAGTTAGGTAGTTTTCGAAATCTAAAAAAGAAACATTTTTATTTGATGAATACATATGCTCTTCAGAAATATTTCTTTTATATAAATAATCTATATACTTAGGTTTTTTGCTGTTTTCCATAATAACTAAAGCACTATCTAACTGTGTTAAAGGAGGTTTTGTTTTTTTTAGAGTTGAAATTGTATTTCCTTGAAGTTGTAGTAGCTCTTTTGCAAACTTAATTTCCTTTTCTGAAGGTCTTTCGGGGTTAAGTTCTCTTCTAAATTGATTGACAATAAATCCGTTTTTTTTCAATTGTTTGCTCGTTAAACTGCGTAAAAAATGCATTTGAGACCCATTGAATGCTTCAAGTCTATTTCTCTTCCATTTTTTTCTAATTGATTTTTTTAAATTGCTGTATCTTGTGTATCCACTGAAGAATAAACGATTATTTTTAAGTGAAAACTCAACCAAATCAAATGTTATTAAATAACCCAACCCTTTGTGTTTTATAATGAGAGGCTCCTTAACTTCAGCTGTTAATTCTCCTGTTTTTCTGTTAAATTCAAAGTACAACACTTTTGGGTTTATAATATCACACTCTTCTGCCAATTTTGTTTTCCCGAAAAAAGCTCTTTTAAAAATAACCAAGTTAGATTTCCATTCCTCATCATACTTAGGTTTTTTTAAAACAACTTCATTTAATAAATTATCCTCGGGTTTTAATTTAAAAAGTAAGGGTTTTACAAAGCTAATTGTATTTAAACTATACCGTATTGTTTTATAACTTATATAAGAGATGATGAGCTCATGCGCTCCTTCTTTTACATTTAAGACAAATTCTCCATTTGTATCTGTAGAATTTCCTATTGTTGTATTATTTATGTAGACTGAAGCACCTTCTAAAGGTGAATTATTTTCATCAGTAACCTTTCCGTAAATTCTTTTTTGTGAAAAAGAAGATAAAAAGATTAAAGTAAAACCAATAAAAAAAATGTTTTTCATTTTAATGAATTTGCTGCCAAATGTATTGACATTTTAAATTCAAAAAAAAATAATTGTGTTAAAGAAAAGTTTAAAAAAATCTTATTTTAGATTCTGTCAGTATCTATATTTTGAGCTATAAAATGAATTTACAAAGTAAATTTTGCTCCAAAATAAATACTGTACCTAATAGTATTTCCTGTGGTAAATCGGATTGATAAATCTTTTCTGTCTATTGCCTGAATCATTAAAGAAAGTCTTGTTTTATCTGTAACAGGGTAGGTGGTTTCAAAATTAAGACTTATACCCATAAACGAAGATTCGTCTACTTTAGCATTTCCAAGAAAACTGCTTTTTCCACGAAGCATTAATCCGTGGTCAATAGAGGTTCCAAAAACAAATTTCTTTAAAAAAGGGAATGATGTTTTATAGCCAAAACCCAAAAAAAAGCGCTGAAAAGAAGAGCTTTTTAAATCAGCATACTCGGCTCCTAGAACGAAATGAAAGCTACTTTTTTTTAACTTAAAAGCATCCACCTCTAATTTAACTAAAATATCAGGGGTAAATGCACTATTCCCTAGGTCGTCTCCTACAAATAACAATTTTAAATCTTGGTATACAGACAAACTCATAAATGACTCATCTTGATCTTTATTTGGAATAACAGATTCTTGACCAATAGATGGTAAAAAAGAAAATAAGGATAAAAAAAGCACTAAAACTTTCATCAAAAAATAGCTCTTTAATATTTTTTTGTTAGCATTTTACAATAAAAAGGGTAAAGCAAGATACATCTTTTTTTACATTAAAATTTAAAATAAAAAAATTATAAGTGAACTTTAAATCCAAGAAGAGCACTGTTCTTAATGTTTGAGGTATCATTATACAAAAACGTTAAATCTGATCTTTCTACTATTTGATGTATATAACTTAACGAAAACCTTTTTGTTAATCTGTATGAAATTTCTGCATTAAGACCCAAACTTGAAGCTCCTTTATTTTCTCTTAAAATATATCCGATGTGTGGTGCTATACCAACATTAAACTTTTTTAAGAAGAGGTCTTTTCTAACAAAACCAACTCCTATAGCATAACGTTTGAGTACGCTTCCGTGTAAACTAGAACTGCCTTTATGCAAGTTAGCGTACTCTATAGAAGGAAAAAAGTGGATATAGCTTTTGGGAAATTTTATAAGGGGTATTTCCAATTTAACAACAATATCAATGGTACCGACATGGTTTCCTCTATCATCTCCAACAAAAAGAAATCGAGTGTCGTGATGTATGGTTAAATCAACAGTATCTTGGCTGTAACTAGTAAGACTTTTAAAAGTAAGTAAAACAATTAATAAAAGAAGTTTTGTTTTCATCGGGGTTATATATACTAATAAAATTAGTATATATTTCTATAATAACTACTAAGCAAATTTCTTAGTTTTAGTTTTTATAAACATATGTTAATTTTAATTATAGAAGTCCAGCACGTCTTAACAAAGCATCAGGTTTAGGTTCTTTTCCTCTAAAACGTTTGTATAAATCCATTGGTTTTTCTGTTCCTCCTTTAGACAAAACGTTTTCTTTAAACTTTGTAGCTACTTCTTTGTTAAAAATTCCTTTTTCTAAGAAATATTCAAAAGCATCTGCATCCAACACTTCAGCCCACTTGTAAGAGTAATATCCTGCAGAATATCCACCTTGAAAAATGTGAGAAAAAGCAGTGCTCATACAATTTTCTTTTACATCTGGATATAATTTTGTTTTTGAAAAAGCTTGGTTTTCAAATTCTTTTACAGAAGTTATTTTTGATGGATCTTGTGAATGCCAACTCATATCTAACAATCCAAAGCTTAGTTGACGAAGGGTCTGCATTCCTTCATGAAAACTTGCAGATTCTTTAATTTTTGTAACATATTCCATCGGTATTGTTTCACCAGTTTCATAATGTTTTGCAAATAACTCCAGCGCTTCTTTTTCGTAGCACCAATTTTCTAAAATTTGACTCGGTAATTCTACAAAATCCCAAGAAACAGAGGTTCCAGATAAGCTATTGTAGGTAGTGTTTGCTAGCATTCCATGCAATGCATGACCAAATTCATGAAACAGTGTTGTTACTTCATTAAAAGTTAAAAGCGATGGTTTTGTATTTGTTGGTTTTGTAAAATTACACACGATAGAAACATGTGGTCTTTCGTTAATTCCGTTTTTAATTTGTTGAGGTCTATAAGAAGTCATCCAAGCACCATTTCTTTTTCCTTTTCTTGGGTGAAAATCTGCATAAAAAACAGCAATAAAATTATTGTCAATATCGCTTACATTGTATGTTTTTACATCAGGGTGATAGGTGTCAATATCAAAGACTTCTTTAAATTGTAAGTCGTATAATTTACTAGCAACGGTAAAAACTCCGTCAATAACATTTTCTAGTTTAAAATAAGGTTTTAGAATTTCTTGATCTAAATTGTAACGTTCTTTTTTGAGTTTTTCTGCGTAATAAGCACCATCCCATTTTTGCAATTGATCAATTCCGTCTAGCTTTTTTGCATAGCTTTCTAACTCTTCAAACTCTTTTTGAGCAGCAGGTTTTGCTTTTTGTAAAAGCTCGTTAGAAAAACTTAAAACTTTTTCTGGTGTTTCAGCCATTCGTTCTTCTAAAACAAAATGCGCATGTGTTTTGTAGCCTAATAGATTTGCTCTTTGATGACGTAATTTAACAATAGCTAAAACAACATCTTCATTATTAAAATCGTTTTTCTGAAAGGCTTTTTTGCCAGCAGCGACAGCTAATTTTTTACGCAATTCTCTAGAATCTGCATAGGTCATAAACGGAATATAGCTTGGGTAATCTAAGGTAAAAATCCAGCCTTCTTTATTATTTTCTTTAGCTAATTGACTTGCTGCTTCTTTTACACTTTCCGGTAATCCTGCTACATCTTTTTCTGCTGTTAAATGCATTTCAAAAGCATTGGTTTCTGCCAAAACATTCTCTCCAAATTGTAAGGATAAGTTCGATAACTCAGCATCAATTTTGCGTAAGGTAGATTTCTCTACATCATTTAGATTAGCTCCATTTCTAGCAAAACCTTTGTACTGTTTTTCAAGTAACATGCTTTGCTCTGGAGTTAATGATAAACCGTCTTTAGAGTCGTACACTGTTTTTACTCTTTGAAACAATGCTTCATTTAATATCATATCATTTTTAAACTCGCTCAACCAAGGAGAAATTTCTTTGGCAATTTTCTGAATTTTATCATTGGTTTCTGCCGAATTTAAATTGAAAAAAATACTGGTAATTCTACCTAATTTCTCTCCAGTAAAATCAAGTGCAACGGTGGTATTTTCAAAAGTTGGTGTATCTGAATTTGAAACAATAAGATCAATCTCTTTTTTTGTTTCTTCGATAGCTGTTTGAATAGCAGGTTTATAATCTTGTTCAGAAATTTTAGAAAAAGGGGCCGTATTAAAATCTTGTAATAAAGGATTCATTTTTAAGTTTTGTTAAATATCACATCGAGTAAATTTTCGAAGAATTAGAAATTTGTTTCGAGATGTTTTTTTGAATATGTTCTCGATATAATTTTATTTTTCGGTGTCTCAAAATAAAATCACTCGAACTGACAATGTTATTTTTTTATACGCTTAGAAGCTTGCTCTACCTTCAACTTTAAACCCTCTTTGTAAGCGATAATTTTATCAAGCACACATTTGTCTGACGCTCCAATAATTTGAGCTGCTAAAATTCCGGCATTTTTTGCTCCATCTAAAGCAACAGTTGCAACAGGCACTCCACCAGGCATTTGTAAAATAGATAAAATAGAATCCCAACCGTCAATAGAATTTCTGCTTTTTACAGGAACACCAATTACGGGTAACGGACTCATAGAGGCAACCATCCCAGGTAAATGAGCAGCGCCACCGGCACCGGCTATGATTACTTTTATTCCGCGTGAATGTGCATTTTTAGAATAGTCAACTAATTTTTCTGGCGTTCTATGAGCAGAAACAATATCTACTTCAATTTGAATGTCAAAACTCTCTAAAATGTCTATTGCTTCTTGCATGATTGGAAGATCTGAATCGCTTCCCATTATTATTCCTACCATAATTTTATTTTGTCATTCCTGCGAAGGCAGGAATCTATTTAGTTGTTGTTTTATGAGATTCCGCATCAAGTGCGGAATGACTGTTATAAATTACTTACTTATAACTCGTATTGTTTCTTTAACTTTTTGGGCAGTTTTTCTTGCCTTATCAATATCTCTATCTACAATAGTTACGTGTCCCATTTTACGAAAAGGTTTGGTTATTTTTTTTCCATAAATATGAGGAGTAACTCCATCAATTTGCATTACTTTTTCTATATTTTCATATACAACATCACCAATATAACCTTCTTCACCAACCAAATTTACCATAATTCCGGTAACTTTATTCTCTGTATTTCCTAAAGGTAAGTTTAAAATGGTTCTTAAATGTTGCTCAAACTGATTTGTATAACTTGCTTCAATACTATAATGCCCTGAATTATGAGTTCTTGGCGCTACTTCATTCACTAAAATTTCATCATCATTGGTTTGAAACATTTCTACAGCCAATAACCCAACATGTTTAAAAGATTCGGCTACTTTTAAAGCAATCTCTCTTGCTTTTAAGGCAACTGCATCATCAATTCTTGCAGGGCAAATTACATATTCAACTTGGTTTGCTTCAGGATGAAACTCCATTTCTACAACAGGATATGTTTTTATTTCTCCATCTGCATTTCTGGCAACAATTACAGCCAATTCGTTTTTAAAAGGAATCATTTCTTCAACAATACAGTCTGTGTCTGCTAAGTTTTGAATATCATTTTGATTACGAACCACTTTAACACCTGTTCCATCATATCCAAATTGAGCAGATTTCCAGACAAAAGGGAAAGCAATATTTTCAGTGTTTAACCAAGAAAGTAGTGTTTCTTTATTTGCAAATCGTTGATGAGGTGAAGTCGGAATTCCATTCTCTACAAAGAAATCTTTTTGTTTTCCTTTATGTTGAATGGTTTCTATGACTGAAGGCTGAGGGTAAATCTTTAATCCTTCTTTTTCCAATTGGTAAAGTGCATCAATATTTACATGTTCAATTTCTATGGTTAAAACATCAACCAATTTTCCGAAATTATAAACCGCATCAAAATCTAATAAGTTACCCACATAAAATGCATTGCAAATTTGAGCACAAGGAGCTTCTGGAGAAGCATCTAAAATTGCAGTATAAACGTCATATTTTTGAGTTTCGGCAAGCAACATTCTTCCAAGTTGTCCGCCACCTAAAACACCTAATTTAAAATCGGAAGAAAAGTAATTTTTCACTGTAGTAATTTTGTTGAGTGTTGTTACTGCAAAAATAACAATCTATTTGATTTAGAACTACTAAAAGTTAGTGATTCGTAAAATAGAACCACCAATTTGACTTACTCTATATTCTCTAGCATTATAAATAATTCCATTTGTTTGAGGAGAACCATCTAAAATACTAAACTCACTATTGTGGCAACTACATTTTAATTTGATACTTCCATCAAAGGTCATTTTGGTAGCACAATTGTTCTGCGGACAAGCCCTGTCAAAGGCCTTGTACTCATTTGTTTTAATTCTATACAACACAATCCCATTTACCCCACCAGGAATAGTATCAACCCAACCACCAGGAACTAATAAATTAACATATTGTGGCAAACTTAAATCAACTGTTTGGTCTACTTGAATATTTGGTAAAAGTTGATTGGGCTCAACATCAGAAGAACAACCAAAGCTAAGTAACATAAAGGTTATTATAGAGAATATTTTTTTCATACAAAATAAAGTTGCTTGATCTAAAAGATGGCAAGTTACAAATATTTTGTACATTTGTAATCGAATCTCATTCTGTAAAAAAGCAATGGGATTTTCTATTTTAAAACCATAAGATTATGAGTGATGTATCATATTATACGCCAGAAGGACTTAAAAAGTTAAAAGAAGAATTAGAGCACCTAGAGCATGTGGAGCGTCCAAGAGTTACACAAGAAATTGCAGATGCACGTGATAAAGGAGATTTAAGTGAAAATGCCGAGTATCATGCTGCAAAAGAAGAGCAATCTTTGTTGGAATTTAAAATTGCCAAATTAAAAAACGTTGTAGCCAATGCAAGAATTATTGATGAATCTCAATTAGATACTTCTAAAATATTGATTCATTCTGTTATAAAGGTTAAAAATGTTGCAAATAAAATGGAATTCACTTACACGCTAGTTGCAGATTCAGAGTCGGATGTTAGAAACGGAAAATTGTCTGTAAATTCTCCAATCGGAAAAGGGTTGTTAGGAAAACAAGTTGGTGAAATTGCTGAGATTCAGGTTCCAAACGGAATCATGAAGTTTGAAATTGTTTCTATTTCTAGATAAGACAAAACAGTGAACTGAAAAACTAATTGGAATTCGGGTTTTGACAAGGTCAAAACCCGAATTCTTTTTTATATTTACAAATAAAGAAAGAAACTATGGCAAGCATTTTTACAAAAATAGTGAAAGGTGAAATTCCTTCTTATAAAATAGCAGAAAATGAACATTTCTATGCTTTTTTAGATCATGAACCAAATGCAAAAGGGCATACATTGGTGGTTCCAAAAAGAGAAGAAAACAAATTATTTGACCTGTCTAGAGAAGAATATAGTGGGTTAATGGATTTTTCTTATCGTGTAGCAAAAGCTTTAGAGAAAACAATACCAAGTAAAAGAATTGGAATGTCTGTAATTGGGCTAGAAGTGCCACATGTACATGTGCATTTAATCCCTTTAAAAACAATGGCTGATATTCAATTTATTCAAAAAGCTACTTTTACCAATGAAGAGTTTGTAAGTCTGGCCAAAGAGATATCGGCTAATTTTAATTAGATTTTTCTAATTGAATAAGAAATGAAGTTCCTTTGTTAATTTCCGATTTTTTTACAAATATCTTTCCGTTGTGATATTCTTCAATAATCCGTTTAGATAAAGATAACCCTAGGCCCCAGCCACGTTTTTTGGTTGTAAAACCAGGCTTAAATATTTGTTTAAATTGTGATTTTGGAATTCCTTTTCCAGTGTCGCTAATTGTAATTTCTATGGCTTTGCTTTTTTCTAAAATAACTAAAGAAACACTTCCTTTTCCTTTCATCGCATCAATGGCATTTTTCACCAAATTTTCAATTACCCAACCAAATAACTCAATATTAATATTAGAAAAAAGCGCTGCTTTTTCTGAATTAAATTCAAAAGAAATTTGTTTAGAACTTCTTTTTTTTAAGTAGTCAAATGACTTTTTTGTAATAGAAACAATTTCATTTTTTGTCAATTCTGGCGCAGAACCAATTTTAGAAAATCGGTTTGCAATAATGTTTAATCGATGCACATCATTTTCAATCTCATCAACATATTTTTCGCTAATATTTTCTGCTTTTAAAATGGCAATCCAACCTAGCAAAGAAGATAATGGTGTTCCTATTTGATGAGCAGTTTCCTTTGCCATTCCTGTCCAAAGTCTATTTTGTTCTGCAATTTTGTTTGATGAAAACAACATGTAAATTACTGTTAAAAACAGCAGTAAAATTAAAATTAGTGCAATTGGGTAATAGGTGAGTTTGTCTAATAAATCGGAATCTCTATAATACACATATTCTGTGATTCCTTCATATTTTATTTCAATCGGCGCATTTTGTTTTTTCATTTTTGCCAACTGATTTTTTAAATAATCAGGATCATCTGTTTTAGATGGGTCTAGGTTTTGCCAATCCTTAATACTTCCATCTTCATTAACCTGAATTAAAGGAATGTTGGTGATGTTTTCAAAAATTTTTGTCTCTAAATTAATATTGGCATTTAAATCTGGATTGGTCGCTAATTCTTTAATGGCAGTTGCAAAAATTTCCATTTTTGCACGTTCTTCTTGTTTAAATTTTTGAAAGAAAATATACGTGTTCCATAAGATTAAGGACACGATAATAAATAAGACAAATATGACTATTCGTTTTGTAAGAACGGTATTTTTAAAAAAGCTCATCTCTTACAAATATAATCTATATTATAACATAACCCATTTTATAAAATGATAGTATATTTACAATTCAAAATAAATTGATACATGATTTCTATAGATCCAAAAGAAATAACAACAGGTAAGTTACATGGATATTTATTAGGCGCAATTGCACCAAGACCCATTGCATTTGCAAGTACAATTGATGCTGAAGGAAATCCTAATTTATCTCCGTTTAGTTTTTTTAATGTATTTAGTGCAAATCCGCCAATTCTAATTTTTTCTCCAGCTCGTAGAGTTCGAGGAAACACTACAAAGCATACCTTAGAAAATGCAGAAATAACAAAAGAGGTGGTCATTAATGTAGTGAATTATGATATTGTTCAGCAAATGTCTTTGAGCAGTACAGAATACGGTAAAGGTGTAAATGAATTTGAAAAAGCAGGACTTACAATGTTGCAATCTGATATGGTGAAACCATTTCGAGTAGCAGAATCTCCAGTACAATTTGAATGTAAAGTAAATGATATTATTCATTTAGGAAATGAAGGCGGAGCAGGAAATTTAATTATTTGTGAAGTTGTAAAGTTACACATCAATGAAACTGTTTTAGATGAAAATGGATCGATTGATCAGTATAAAATCGATTTAGTTGCTAGAGCAGGAGGGAGCTATTATTCGAGAGCAAAAGACGGTTTTTTTGAAATCCCAAAACCCATAGCTACTTTAGGGATTGGAGTAGATGCAATTCCTTCTGAAATTAGAGAAAGCAACATTTTAACAGGAAATAATTTAGGTGTTTTAGGAAATGTAGAACAATTGCCAACTCAAGAAAATGTTGATAACTTTGCAAAAGTCAACCCACAATTTATTGGGTTAGAAACCACAAAAAAACATACATTTGCCAAAGCCTTTTTAGAAAAAAACGATGTAGAAAGTGCCTGGAAAGTACTTTTAATAAAATAGAATAAGAATATGGAAGTAATTGGAAAAATCAAATTAATTAACGACACACAAACTTTTGGATCAAGTGGATTTAGAAAACGCGAAATGGTTGTAACAACTGATGAGCAATATCCACAAATGATAATGATTGAGTTTGTACAAGATAAGTGCGATTTATTGAACAACTATTCTGTTGGACAAGATGTAAAAGTATCTATCAATTTACGTGGTAGAGAATGGATCAATCCAGAAGGAGTAGCAAAATATTTTAACTCAGTTCAAGGTTGGAGAATAGAAGCAATGCAAGCTGCAGCGCCACAAGATTTACCTCCAGTTGATCAGTTTCAACCAGCAGATAATGCATCTTCGGCTGAGCCAGACGATTTACCTTTCTAAAATTAAGTAACAACATTATAAAAGCAGCCTATTGGCTGCTTTTTTATTTCCTATTTTTGTAATGATGATTTGGCTTACAGAACAATTAAAATTTCCTGCTCCCGAAACAACTTCTGAAGAAGGTGTAATCGCTTTGGGTGGAGATTTATCTGAAGAACGATTGCTTCTGGCTTATCAAAACGGAATTTTCCCATGGTTTTCTGAAGGTGAACCCATTGTTTGGTATTGTCCATCTGAAAGAATGGTGTTGTTTCCAGAGGAATTAAAAGTTTCTACATCGATGCAGAAAATCATAAAAAAAGGAAATTTTACCATCACAGAAAATAAAGCTTTTAGTGAAGTGATTTTCAATTGCAAGCATATTTTACGTAAAGATGATTTTGGAACTTGGATAACAGATGACATGGAAAAAGCCTATGTCAATTTATATAAAAAAGGATTTGCAAAATCAATAGAAGTTTGGATTTATGACACGGCTTCTAAAAAACAAATTTTAGTTGGTGGGTTATACGGAGTGGATGTAGGAAACGGAATTTTTTGCGGAGAAAGCATGTTTAGTTTGGTAAGTAATGCTTCTAAATTGGCTTTTATTCATTTGGTGCAAAACCATAACTATACACTTATAGATTGTCAAGTATACAATGATCATTTGGCGAGTTTAGGCGCACGAGAAATTTCTAGAAATGAATTTTTGAAAATGCTATAATTTTAATTCTTCAAAGGCAATTTCACCGCTGGTCTAAATTCTGTAATTCCTTTTTCTTGCATAGTTTTTTCAATTTCTTTAATCGTTGTAGGTACAAAAGCGCTCATGTTTTCTACTCCGGTTGCTGTCACTACAGCAACTTCTTCGATACGTACATACAGACGTTCTTCAGGAATCCAAATCATAGGGTCTATGGTAAACACCATGCCTTCTTTTAATTTAACAGTTCCACGAACTCTACCTACATCATGAACTCCCATCCCTACTGGATGCTGAAAATGCCCTCTAAATGTTACTCCTTTTTCTACAGCTTTTAAATGATTTGGGTTTGCAAATTTCTTTCCTTTTAAATAGTTTTTCATATCTGCTGCTGCTTTATCTAAAACTTGATTAGCCGTTATACCAGGTTTTATGTATTTAAATAAAGCATCTTTATAAGCAATAATGTACTCATATAAAGCAGTTTGCGCTTTGTCAAATTTTCCGTTTACAGGCCAAATTCTGGTTACATCGCTAGTATAATATTTATAATCTGGCGCATAATCCATCAAGACCAAATCACCATTTTTTAAGACGTCTGTTTTGTGGAAATAATGTCCCATAAATGCATTGGTGCCACCACCTATAATAGCAGGATACGCGTCGCCTTGAGCACCGTGTTGATAAAATATATATTTTGCAGCTGCTGCTAATTGATATTCATACACTCCCGCTTTAGTAGATTTCATGGCTTCAATGATTGCCAAACCTGCTATTTGCGTTGCCTCCCTAATAATTTCAATTTCCCTTTTGCTTTTTACCAAACGCATATCATCAAGAACTGGAGACAAATCTTTAATTTGAAATTGAGGAAAACGCTCATTTAATAAGCGTTTAAAATGTGCCTCTCTGGTTGCTTGTCCATCCCATGGATCCGAAGCGGCTCTTGCGTGTCCGTGAATCAATTCATCTCTACTGTCTGTTCCGGTTTCTGCCGGACTTAAAGGCGTGTATAAAACAGGAACTCCACCTTTGATCAATCCGGTTCCGGCTAAATCTAAAGATAAAAACTCAACTGCCTTTACTTGATTAACACCAGTAAGTTTGATTATTAATGCTGCATCTTCTGCGGATAAAATTTTTCCTTGGCTACGTTCTCTTCCTGTATTTCTATGCGGTAAATATAGGGTTGTGGTTTTCTTTTTTCCGTTAAATAACAAGTAAGCATGACCCGTTTCTATACCGGTTAAATAATAAAAAGTATTGGTTTGTCTAAACGCTTCAAAACCATCTACACTTCTTGCGCCTTGAATTACTGCAATTCCGTTTGTACCAATAGCATCAAATATTTTTGCTCTACGTTCTTGAAAATCCTGAACAGAAAAATCTGTTTGATAATAATGTTTTTCTTGTGCTAGAAATACTTTTGAACAAAGAAGAAATACTAAAAGGAATAAGGTTGGTTTTGTTGATTTCATGAGTTGAATTTTAGACAAAGACCAATTTAAGTATTTTTTTTGAATAAGGATATTAATACTTATTATGCCTTTTTATATTTTTTGCAGATTTTATCAGCTTGCCTAAATTTTTATCTTTCTTTTTTTTGTCTTGTGCGCTAGACTCAAAAAATTGTTGTTCTCTTTCTAGTCTAATATAATTATCATAAGAACCTTCATCAATTTCTCCCAATTCTATAGCTTCTAATATCGCGCAACCTTTTTCGTGAATATGTGTGCAATCTGAAAACCTACATTCTGTTGCCAACTCTACAATAGCTTCAAAAGTTGTGTTTAATCCGTCAGTACTATCTGTAATTCCCACTTCTCGCATACCAGGATTGTCAATAATAATTCCGCCATTTTCCAACACAATCAATTCTCTATGTGTGGTAACATGTTTTCCTCTATCAATACTTTCGCTAATTGCTCCAGTTTTCATTATTTCTTTTTCAGAAATAGAATTAATTAAGGTCGATTTTCCAACACCAGAAGAGCCTAATAAACAATAAGTTTTTCCTGCTTTAATATGTGATTTGATATTTTCTAACCCATCTGAAGTTTCATTACTAATAGCGATAATTTCTACGTTTGTAATTCTTTCTGAAACACTTTGTAAAACCTGTTCTAATTCTGATTCAGTAATCAAATCAATCTTAGTCAAAATAATAATCGGAGTTACTTTTGAAGCGTTGCAAATAGTTAAATAACGTTCTAATCGGTTGCTATTAAAATCTCTATTTACTGCCTGAACGATAAAACAAACATCAATATTGGTAGCAATAATTTGTGTTTGTCCGTGTTTACCAACGGCTTGCCTTTCTATGGTAGAACTTCTAGGAAATACATGATGAATTAACGCTTTGTTGATGTCGTATTCAGAAATGGCAACCCAATCTCCAACTGCTGGTAAATCTCCTCTGTCTTGAGCAGTAAACCGTAAATTACCAATCAATTCAGCTTCAAAATCACCTGCTTCATTTTTTACAACATAGCGTTCCTTGTGTTCTGTAATAACACGAGCAACACCAAAACCAGACAAGTTATGTTCTGTTCTATAGTGTTCTAATTCGGCTGTATATCCTAAATTTTCTAAGATCATTTTCTCATTCGTATTACTTTCTGATTGGTTTCTTTCATTACATATTCTTTAATGAACTTAAAACCATACTTTTCATAAAAAGGTTTACCTATTTTGTTTTCTTCAAAAACTTCTACTTCTAAAGAATCATGAAATTGAGTCATGTAATTGACCAACTGAGTTCCGATTCCTTTTGCTTGCTGATTTGGATCAACAAATAATCCGCCAATTTCATTATTCATCATCGAAATAAATCCAAGAATGTTTCCAGATTCTACATATACCCAAGTATCTGAATTTGGCATGTACATTTCTTTCATGGCTTTTTTTACCATTTGATGAAATTCATTCGTTAAAAATGGATGCGCAATTAAAGCAGCTGCTTCCCAAATTTCTAATAATCTTGGAATTTCATTTTCGTTATATTTTCGAATCATTTTTATCAATTTAAATCGAGCTAAGTTATCATATTCGTCAATAGTAAACAAAAGATAAAGAATTGTATCTTTGAGTTTTCAAAAAAACTACATTTTATGGGAATTAAAACCACACAAAAACAAGTTGATGATTGGATTCAAAAGCATGGGGTTCGTTATTTTAACGAATTGACTAACATGGCGCAATTAACAGAAGAAGTGGGAGAGGTGGCTAGAATTATAGCTCGCCGTTATGGAGAGCAAAGCGAAAAAGAATCAGATAAGGCAAAAGATTTAGGAGAAGAATTGGCAGACGTTTTATTTGTAACCTTGTGTTTGGCAAATCAAACAGGAGTTGACTTACAAGCTGCTTTTGATAAGAAATTAGCGATAAAAACAAATCGAGATCACGATAGACACCACAACAATAAAAAATTACAATAATGACTTTTTTAGAGAAAATAAAATCTCCAGGATTCTGGACAAACGTATTTAAAATATTCTTGCCTTTTTTTATATTGGTTACGGTTATTTCATTATTTATGAATAGCTGGCGAGATATTTTTGCTGGTGAATTTGCCAAAGTGAATGAAGTAAATTTTTCTGAAGGAAAATGGCAACGTTTCTTTGCACTCAAAATAATTATCAGTTACTTTTATGCCATGTATGTGGCAATAAAAAAGACAAAATAAAAAAGAGGCTTTAAGCCTCTTTTTTATTTTTAAATGTCTGTCCAATCGGACAATGATTATTTTATTTATCCAATTGAATCAAATCAATTTGACTGTCTTTAACTTTCTGATTTAACTGTTTTACATCGTTGTTAAATAACACATATAATTTTGACAGTTCGGTATCAATATCTTTTGTGATTTCATTTTTAAAAGCAATTGCTTGATCGGTTGGTTTGTAGGTTCCCATTCTTGTAAGCGAATTTAAATGCGCTAACTTGTTGTTTAACCTGATTGGGAAATTCAACGGATCTTGACCACTTTTACTTTTTGTTTGATATAAAGTAGTTTCAATTTTTGTAATTTTCTTTGTCAATTCATCAGCAAAAGACAACAATTCTTTATGTTTTACCTTATCTTTAATTGAACTTTTTAGTGTTTTAATTTGCGCTTTTACTTTACCAACATTAATCAGGGCTTTATGTATTTCTGACATTTTGGTATTGATGTCATTGATAAAGTCGAATTGCAATTTCATATCCGCTAAAGAATTTTCTGAAACCGGGTTTTTCAAAATGGTAAATGGTTTTTCTAAGGTAGTTTTATTTGCAGATAAACTCACAGTATAATTTCCAGGCAATGCCATTGGTCCGTTTAAAGAAGCCCACCAAAGAATCATTCCTTTTACTTTTGTAGCGTCAGGGTACATCATGTTCCAATAAAAAACATTACTTCCTTTATTCACAGATAATTTTTTCTCGTTTTCTTTTGTATTAGGATGTGTGCTGAATTTTTGAATCACTTTTTTATTTGCATCATAAAATGACAATGAAATGGTATCTTTTTTAGTGAACTCATTTACATTAAAATAAACGGCAACTCCACCAGGATGATTGGTTCCTTGTGTTTTAGAAGTTCTACCATTTCCACCACTTAATTGATAACTCGCTTTTGGCGTAAATAAGGTCACTTTTTCTTTTGCAGTATTGGTTGTTAATTGGTGAATTGGCGTTAAATCATCAATAATCCAAAAAGCTCTACCTTGTGTAGCAGCAATTAAATTATCGTCTTTAATAGCCAAATCTGTGATTGGAACAATTGGCAAATTTAATTGGAATTTTTCCCAATTATCACCATCGTTAAATGAAATATACATTCCTTTTTCTGTCCCAGCATATAACAATCCTTTGCGTTTTGGATCTGCTCTTAATGTTCTGGTAAAAGCTTCGTTATCAATTCCGTTTACCAATAATTTCCAAGATTTTCCGTAGTTTTCAGTTTTGTAGATATACGGTTTGTAATCTCCAGATTTGTATTTGGTTCCAACAATATATACGCTTCCATTTTTAAATGGATTGATTTCAATAGAATTGATCATCATCCATTCTGGCATTTTTTTAGGAGTCACATTTTCCCAGTTTTTTCCACCATCTCTAGTAACATGTACCAATCCATCATCAGAACCTGTCCAAATAAGATTTTTTTCTGTTGGAGATTCGGCAACAGCGAAAATAGTTCCGTAATATTCTACCCCAGTGTTGTCTTTGGTGATCGGTCCACCAGAAGGACCTAAGGTTTTTGGATCGTTTCTAGTTAAATCTGGACTAATCAATTCCCAAGATTGCCCTTCATTATACGTTACATGTAAATGATTTGATGCAGCATACAATTTGTTTGCTTGATTTGGAGAAAACAGGATTGGAAAATTCCATTGAAAACGATATTTAAAATCTTCAGCTCCATGTCCCATTGGATCATCTGGCCAAACATTTATGGCTCTAGACTCTCCTGTTTTATGATTTACTCTTGTTAGAAAACCACCATAACTTCCACCATATACAATGTCATTATTAGTTGGGTCAATAGCAATATGAGCACTCTCTCCACCAGCGGTAGATTCCCAGTCTCTATCTGTAATAAATCGACCACCTGTTCTATGAGAAATCCTTACGGTAGAGTTGTCTTGTTGCGCTCCATATATTCTATACGGAAAATGATTGTCGGTAACAACTCTATAAAATTGGGCAGTTGGTTGGTTGTTCATAGTAGACCAATTGATTCCTGCATCAAAAGAAATTTGCGCACCACCATCATCACCAATAATCATTCTCTGATTATCTTCTGGAGCAATCCATAAATCGTGATGATCTCCATGCGGAGCGTTATACGTTTTGTATGTTTTTCCTCCGTCGGTAGATTTATGATAATTTACATTTAAAATATAAATGATATTTTCATCTTTTGTGTCTGCATAAATACGTGTATAATACCAAGCTCTTTGTCTTAATTTACGCTCACTATTTATAAGTTTCCATGTTTTTCCAGCATCTTCAGATTTATAAACACCTCCATCTTTATTTTCTACTAATAACCAAACAAAATCAGAATTTACAGGAGAAACCGCAACACCACCAATTCCCCAAATACCTTTTGGCAAGCCTTTATTTTCAGAAATATTTTTCCAAGTTTCACCACCATCAGTACTTTTCCATAATGCAGATCCATCTCCACCACTAGACAAACTATAAGGTGTTCTTCTAACATCCCAAGTTGTTGCGTATAAAACACGAGCGTTATTTGGGTCTATAACTAAATCAACAACACCAGCATCTTTGCTAGCAAATAAAACTTTTCTCCAAGTTTCACCACCATCTGTAGATTTGTAAACACCTCTTTCTTCAGAAGATTTGTATAAATCACCTAAAACACCTGCATATACTATGTCAGAATTTTTAGGGTGAATTCGAATCCTTGGAATATGTCTAGAATTTGGTAATCCCATGTGTTTCCATGTTTTTCCGGCATCTACAGTCTTCCAAATTCCGTCTCCAGAAGAAACATTTCCTCTTACCGTTACTTCTCCATTTCCAACATAAATAACATTGTTATCCCATTCGCTAACAGCAACAGCGCCAACAGAACCACCAAAAAAGCCATCAGAAATATTTTCCCAAGAGTTTCCTGCGTCTGTAGTTTTCCATACACCTCCACCAGTTGCTCCCATGTAAAATAAATTTGATTTTCCTGGGACACCAGTTACAGCAGCACTTCTACCGCCTCTAAACGGACCAATATTTCGCCATTTTATAGCACTATAATTTTCTTCAGAAAATTTGGTAGTATTCTTTTGTGCGTTAACTTTGTGGTTGGCAGCAATAAGAAGTATCGCCACAAATAAGATGATTTTTTTCATAAGAGTTGAGTTTGGTTATTGGCTTCTAAAATTACAAATTTTTAACGAATACATTTTTGATTTTTCATCTTTCAGTACATAAAACACAATTTAACGCAAAAGTTTCAATTTCTGGTTCTAAAAGCGAATCGAATAGATTGTTGATTTTGAAAGAATTACACAGTGCTTTAGTCATCGAAAATGTGTCAGATTCAGATGATTCTATGTATTTAGAAAAAGCCTTAAAGACATCAGATGGCATCATTGATATTGGTCATGCTGGAACTGCGATGCGATTTTTAACGTCATATTTTTCTGTTCAAGAAGGTAGAGAAGTGGTGTTAACTGGTTCTGAAAGAATGCAAAACAGACCGATTGAAATTTTGGTAAATGCTCTTAAAGAGTTGGGTGCACAAATTTCTTATGAAAAGAAAACTGGATATCCACCTATTAAAATAAACGGAACTCCATTAACAAAAAATAAAGTTCAGATACCGGGCAATGTAAGTAGTCAATATATTTCTTCCTTAATGCTGATTGCCTCTAGCTTACCCAATGGTTTAGAAATTGAACTATTAGATAATATAACATCTGTTCCTTATATAAACATGACTTTAAGTTTATTGCAAGAAATCGGAATTGAAGTCAGTTTTGTAGAAACTAAAATCAACATTAAACCTTTTTTCTCTTCCATACCTAAAAAGATAATAGTAGAATCAGATTGGAGTTCAGCTTCCTACTTTTATAGTATTATTGCACTGAGTGAAATGGGTTCTGAAATTACGTTATCTTCCTATAAAAAAGATAGTTTACAAGGAGATTCTTGTTTGATAGAAATTTATAAGCATTTCGGAGTTGCAACGACTTTTAAAGAGAATTCTATTGTAATTTCTAAAGTCGAAAAAACAAAGAACAATCAATTAAAATTAGATTTAAAAAATGCGCCAGATATTGCGCAAACGATTGCTGTTACTTGTTTTGGACTAGGGGTAAACTGTGTATTAACAGGTTTACATACTTTAAAAATTAAAGAAACAGATCGATTGGTAGCCCTAGAAAACGAATTAACGAAACTAGGAGCTGATATCTCCGTAACTGATCATAGTTTGGAAATAAAAGAATCTTCAAAAATTAGATCAAACATTCAAATAGAAACCTATCACGATCATAGAATGGCAATGGCTTTTGCACCATTAGCAATTAAAATACCCATAACAATCTTAGATGCGAATGTGGTTACAAAATCGTATCGAAATTTTTGGAAAGATCTTCAACAAATTGGTTTTCAAATAGACTCAAACTAAATTAAAAGGTAAAACACTTGACAACGCCTATCTTGATGTTGTATATTTGCCAGCATTCTTAGAAAAAAACTACATGAAATTATCGCATTTTAATTTTGATTTGCCAGAAGAATTATTGGCAAAATTCCCAGCAGAACACAGAGACGAATCTCGTTTAATGGTGTTAAACAGAAAAGAACAAACCATAGAACATAAAATGTTTAAAGACCTAATTGATTATTTTGATGAAGGTGATGTAATGGTTTTGAATAACACAAAAGTGTTTCCTGCTAGAATGTATGGAAATAAAGAAAAAACAGGAGCTCGTATCGAAGTCTTTTTGTTGAGAGAATTAAATACAGAAAACAGACTTTGGGATGTTTTGGTAGATCCGGCAAGAAAAATTAGAATCGGAAACAAATTATTTTTTGGAGAAGATGATAGTTTAGTAGCAGAAGTAATAGACAATACAACTTCTAGAGGGCGAACATTACGTTTTTTATTTGATGGTTCTTATGAAGAGTTTAGAGAAAAATTATTGGAATTAGGAGAAACCCCTTTACCTAAAGAAATTGACAGACCTGTTGAAGAATCTGATACTGAACGTTACCAAACCATTTATGCAAAAAATGAAGGAGCCGTTGCTGCACCATCAGCAGGATTGCACTTTTCTAAACATTTAATGAAACGTTTAGAAATTAAAGGAGTTGATTTTTCTGAAGTTACTTTGCATGTTGGTTTAGGTACTTTTGCTCCAGTTGAGGTTGAAGATTTATCAAAACATAAAATGGATTCTGAGCAAATTGTTATTTCTAATGAAACTTCAAAAAGAATTAATGATGCTCTCAATAATAAGAAAAGAGTTTGTGCTGTTGGTACAACAGTAATGCGTACAATAGAATCTTCTGTGTCATCAAACGGAAGGTTAAATGCTTTTGAAGGTTGGACCAATAAATTTATTTTTCCTCCTTACGAATTTAGCATTGCAAATTGCATGATTACAAACTTTCATAAATCTAAATCTACCTTATTAATGCAAGCAGCTGCTTTTGGTGGTTACGATTTTGTAATGGATGCATATAAAGTAGCAATCAAAGAAAAATACAACTTCTCTTCATACGGAGATGCGATGTTGATTATATAAAAACATCAAATTTTAAGATGATAAAACCTCACAAGTTTACTTGTGAGGTTTTGTGTATTTTTGCAACAAATGAAATGAATTTTTACGAATTACATTTGATAACAAGAGGATAGAAACGACAAATGAAACCCAAAAAGAAAGACATACGTGCTTTAACCAAAGAGCAATTACGAAATTTTTTTGTAGCAAATGGCGATAAAGCCTTTCGTGGCAATCAAGTCTATGAATGGTTGTGGGGAAAAGTTGTGCATTCTTTTGAGGATATGACCAATATTTCTATAGCAACAAGAGAAATGTTGCAAGAGAATTTTGTAATCAACCATATTGAGGTAGATAACATTCAACGAAGTAAAGATGGCACGGTAAAAAATGCAGTGCGTTTACACGATGGTTTAGTTGTAGAGTCTGTATTGATTCCTACAGATACTAGAACAACAGCATGCGTTTCTAGTCAGGTTGGGTGTAGTTTAGATTGTAAGTTTTGTGCAACATCGCGTTTAAAAAGAATGCGAAATTTAAATCCAGATGAAATTTACGATCAAGTAGCAGCCATCAATAAAGAAAGTTTGTTGTATTACAATCATAAATTATCGAATATTGTTTTTATGGGGATGGGAGAGCCTTTGATGAATTACAATAATGTCATCAAAGCGATTGATATGATTACTTCGCCAGAAGGTTTAGGAATGTCTCCTAAACGAATTATGGTTTCGACTTCGGGTGTACCAAAGATGATTAAGAAGTTAGCGGATGATGGCGTGAAATTCAAATTGGCCGTTTCGTTACACTCAGCCATTGATGAAATACGTTCTCGGATTATGCCTTTTAGCGAAAATTTCCCGCTGGCTGATTTGCGTGAAGCCTTAGAATATTGGTATCGAAAAACCAAGAGTAAGATTTCGTATGAATATGTAGTTTGGAAAGGAATCAACGATGATAAAGCGTCGGTAGATGCTTTGGTAAAATTCTGTAAGTATGTGCCTTGCAAGGTGAATTTGATTGAGTACAATCCTATTGATGATGGCGAATTTCAACAAGCATCAGAAGAAGCTATTGCAGCCTATATTAAAGGATTAGAAGCTATTGGTGTTGTGGTCAAAGTGAGAAGAAGTCGTGGAAAAGATATTGATGCGGCTTGCGGACAATTGGCTAACAAATCCTAAATACATTCAATTTAATGCGTGTATTGGCTTTGAAAAAATAATCATTTTGTATCTTTGGAGTCAATGAATATCACTTCTCAAATAAAACAACCGATTTTGACCGAAATGGAACTTTTTGAAAAAAAGTTCTACGAATCGATGTCTTCTAAAGTGGCGTTGTTGAACCGAATTACCTATTATATTGTCAATCGAAAAGGAAAACAAATGCGTCCGATGTTTGTATTCTTGACTGCCAAAATGGTTTCGGAAGGGAAAGTAAACGAGCGAACCTATCGCGGCGCTTGTGTAATTGAGTTGATTCATACAGCAACTTTGGTTCATGATGATGTGGTGGATGATAGCAATCGTCGTCGCGGATTTTTCTCCTTGAATGCGCTTTGGAAAAATAAAATTGCTGTTTTAGTGGGCGATTATCTCCTTTCTAAAGGGTTGTTGCTTTCTATTGACAATGGCGATTTTGATTTACTTCGAATCATATCGGTTGC
>JALQYN010000064.1 GCA_023254055.1 Polaribacter sp. | reverse complement strand
ATGTTAACTATATTTAGTGTTTCATTGATTTCTCAATTGTTGAATTAGTTTTAAAGAGACAAAGTTGCAGAGTTGCAAAGTCACAGAGTGAAAAAAGGGAAAAGGTTAATATGTTAAACTAAACCCGCCATCATTTTAGTTTTTGTAAGAATACAAATGATATAGAACGGCTAATTGTCCAAAGCTTGTCCTCAACTTGATTGGGGAACTAAATAAAAAGTCTGGACACGATAGTGGAATATCATGTAGTATTCAAAAAAATTAAAAGCAGGCTAGAATTTTGTTTTTTCGATGGAAAAGAAAAAGAAGATAAAAATTTACAACTTCTCTTTAGTTTCACTTGTGTAAACCATTTAAGAATTATATAGATTCCTGCTTTCGCAGGAATGACATATTGAATTTGATTATCAATGCAAACAAAGTGAAGAAATCTCAAAGTTTGAAACTTCATTTAGTAAGATTGCGACGTCATTCGTTCCTCATTTCTCGCAATGACATAACAAACCTTAATTCATAAAATCATAGACTGATTTAGAAATTTGTGCCAATTGATCAGTGCCTTTCTTAAAATCTTTTAAGTTTTTTGAAAGCAATACCAACACATAGGTTTTACCGTTTGGAGCATACACAATTGCAGCATCATGATGCACACCTGTTATTGAACCAGTTTTATGAGCAACGGTAATCTCTTTTGGTAAGTATTTCGGAATCATATCATTCCATTTTTGAGCCTTTAAAATAGTTAGCATTGCCTCACAATCTTCTTTTGTTCCGGCAGTACCATTTGCAATTGCTTTCATAATGGCTAATAAATCATTTGCAGTGGTAGAATTGCTCAGTCCTAAGTCATATGCTTTTTGATCTTCTACACCTCTTAAAACTTCAATTTTTGCCGCACCAAGTGTACGCATGGTTGCAGTTGTTTTTTTAGCGTCTACTAATTCTATCAATACATTGGTTGCTAAGTTGCTACTAACCGTTATCATGCTGTACATTAAATCGTACATTTTTTGCATAGACCCAATTTTACTATAAATAACATCATCGCTGTCATCGCCAATATCCATTTTATATAAACTACCGTCTACAATGCTTTTAAATTCGTTTTTAAGCAGTATAGAGTCGTTTAAATTGAGTTTCCCTTCAGATTGTTGTTTGTACAATTCTATCATCACAGGAACTTTCATAGTACTCGCTGCGTGAAACTTTTCATCTACGTTGATAAAAACATGATTTTTTTCATCAGACAAATCTAAAAATGCAACAGCCACATCGCCATCAATATTTGAAATTTGACTCTCTATTGTTGTCTTTAAGGTTTCGATTGATTTTGAATTATTTGTGCAAGAAATTGCCACAAAAAAAAGTACTGACAAGAAAAGAGGTTTGATGAATTTGGTCATGATTTATTTTTTAGAATCTTAAAGTAAATTAAATATATTAACATTAAAACAAGTATAATATATTGAACAACTCGATAATTATGATCCTTGTCAAAATACTGTATCAACAGTATTAAAGAAACAGGAAGAATTGCAAATAAGTTCGTTATTGTTTTATTTTTTTTCACTTTTTTAGAGTAATTATTGTGATTGCTAATGTAACAAAAAAACGCCGTTGAAAAAATCAACGGCGTTTTAAAATATGAATTATGAATGAGAATTATTTTCCTCCTTCCATTTTCTTTTTTAAATCAGCTAATCCACCGATATCTCCAAGAGTTGTTTTTTCTGCTTCAGCGGCTTTTTTAGAAGCTGCTTTTACATTTTTCTTCTCTTCTTCTTTAAAGATAGATGTATGAGATACTACTACTCTTCTGTATTCTTTAGAAAATTCTAAAACTTTGAATTCTACAGTGTCTCCTTTTTCTAATTTTCCACCATCTTCTTTGTCTAAATGACGACTTGGTGCAAAACCTTCAACTCCATCAGCAAAACTTACAGTAGCTCCTTTATCGTTCTTTTCAGTAATTGTACCTTCATGAACAGAATCTATTGCGTATGTTGCTTCATGAGCATCCCAAGGGTTATCTTGAGTTTGTTTGTGTCCTAAGTTTAATTTACGACCTTCTACATCTAACTCTAATACTTGAACTTCTAATTGATCTCCTACAGATGTAAAATCTGATGGATGCTTAATTTTCTTAGTCCAAGATAAATCAGAAATATAAACCAATCCGTCAATTCCTTCTTCTAACTCTACAAACACACCAAAATTAGTATAGTTTCTTACTGTACCAGTATGAGTAGAACCAACAGGGTATTTCTTAGTAATATCTGTCCAAGGATCTGGATGTAATTGTTTCATTCCTAAAGACATTTTACGGTCTTCTCTATCTAACGTTAAAATTTGTGCTTCTACTTCATCTCCAATTTTTACGAAATCTTGTGCAGAACGTAAATGTGTAGACCAAGACATTTCAGAAACGTGAATCAATCCTTCAACACCTTCAGAAACTTCAATAAATGCTCCATAATCAGCTAATACAACAACTTTTCCTTTTACTTTATCACCAATTTTTAAATCAGCATCTAAAGCTTCCCAAGGGTGAGAAGATAATTGTTTTAATCCTAATTGGATTCTAGATTTATTATCATCAAAGTCTAAGATTACAACATTTAATTTTTGATCTAATTCAACGACTTCATTAGGATGGTTTATTCTTGACCAAGATAAATCTGTAATATGTATTAATCCATCAACACCACCTAAATCAACAAATACACCATAAGAAGTAATGTTTTTAACAATACCTTCTAATACTTGTCCTTTTTCTAATTGACCGATGATTTCTTTTTTCTGTACTTCTAAATCAGCTTCGATTAAAGCTTTATGAGAAACAACAACGTTTTTAAATTCGTGGTTGATTTTTACAACTTTGAATTCCATTGTTTTTTCTACGAATTGATCGTAATCTCTAATTGGTTTTACATCAATTTGAGATCCTGGTAAGAATGCTTCGATTCCGAATACATCAACGATCATTCCTCCTCTTGTTCTACATTTTACAAAACAATCACGCTGATGTACAAACGTATCAAGCGTCACCGGAAGTTCCAAAACTCGACGAAAAAACCTTGCGCTGGCAAGCAAAAAACCAGTGGTTCGGGTCTCCGGGGTACGAAGAAATGACGGCCTTTGCACTA
>JALQYN010000095.1 GCA_023254055.1 Polaribacter sp. | reverse complement strand
TCCGTTAAACACTTGTCTCCAATGAGCGCAACAGCCTTACGTGTATCTTCATAATTAAAATTATCGATCAAAATCCGATACACGCCACCACAATCTAAAATTTCTTGAATTTCTTCTAAAGTTCTTGCTTCAACAATAATTTTGATATCAATATTATTTTCTGCCAAATACGCTTTTGTTTTATTGATTGCTTGTGTAACTCCACCTGCAAAATCGATATGATTGTCTTTAATCATTACCATATCATACAATGCAAAACGATGATTTTCTCCGCCACCAATTTTTACAGCCCATTTTTCTATGGCACGAATTCCTGGAGTAGTTTTACGTGTATCCAGTACTTTTGTTTTGGTGCCTTTTAGTAAATCAGCAAAAAAACCTGTCTTTGTTGCAATGGCACTCATGCGCTGCATAGAGTTCAACACCAAACGTTCTGCCTTTAAAATAGATTGAGAACGTCCAGAAACATAAAAAATGATGTCGCCAAATTTTACTTTCTCCCCGTCTTGTATTAACGTTTCAACTTGCAAGTCTGCATCAACTTGTTTAAAAATCATTTTTGCAAATTCAACTCCAGCTATAATTCCGCTGTCTTTTACCAATAGTTTTGCTTTACCCTTTGCATCTGAAGGAATACAAGAAAGAGAGGTGTGATCTCCTTCTCCGACATCTTCTCGTATGGCATTTGTGATTATGATATTTAACTCGTTTTCAAATTGTTCTTGTGATATCATTTTTACTAAATTGGTAATGCTAAAATAACAATTCCAACTAGGAAACGAAACAAAATGCATTCAGAATCGTCTATTTAGAAATTAAACTTCATGAAACCAACCACTCTTTTTATTGACCGCATCAGAACCAAGTTGTTTTTCAAATCATTTACCTGGTTTACAAGAATACTTTTATCCATAGCATTCATTCCTTCTGGATTGAAAAAATTATTAGGAGAGCGATTTACCAATATTAGCATAGATGATCCTGTTGGGTTCTTCTTTGAAGGACTTTATCAAAGTGGATTCTATTGGAACTACCTAGGTTTTATGCAGGTTTTATGTTCGTTGTTAATTCTAATCCCAAGAACTACGTATTTAGCTGCAGTATTATATTTACCAATAATTATAAACATTAATGTAATTGTTATTTCTATGAACTTTAAAGGCACTCCGATTATAACCGGACTGATGCTTTTAGCTAATATTTATTTATTGGTTTGGGATTACAAAAAAACAAACACAATACTTTCTGTTTTATTAAAAAAGTAAAAAAGCTACTTTTGTAGCTATGAAAATTAAATTGCTTGCCATTGGCAAAACAGATGATAAAAACTTACACCAATTAATTGAGGTGTATCAAAAACGTTTACAACATTACATCAAGTTTGAATTAGATATCATTCTTGATATTAAAAATGTTAAGAATTTAAGCGAAATTCAGCAAAAAGAAAAAGAAGGCGAATTGATATTAAGCAAATTGCAAAACACAGATCAGTTGGTTTTGTTAGATGATAAAGGAAAACAATTTACTTCTATAGAATTTTCTCAGTATTTACAGAAAAAAATGAATGCTGGTATCAAACAGTTGGTTTTGGTAATTGGTGGCCCTTATGGTTTTTCTGATGCTGTTTATAAAAAATCAAATGGAAAAATATCATTATCTAAAATGACATTTTCCCATCAAATGATTCGTTTATTTATTGTAGAACAAATTTATAGAGGATTTACGATTTTGAAGAACGAACCGTATCATCATGAATAATTGAGTTACCTTTTTGCCAACCTATAAAGTAAAACTATCTCTACTATTATTGCAGGAATCAACAAGAAAACACCTAACGTTGCTAAAATTACAGTTGCTAAAGAAGCTCCAATAACAATTTCAAAAATTCCTATTATTTGAGCTAATTGTCCAATTTTATCTTTCATTTGGTACATTCCAATTCCAAAAATTAATTGTAAACCTCCAAAACCAATACACTCAATAAGCAATCTTGCTACAATTGTATCATCCAAAAAATTTAAGCTTAAAGCGTCGAAAAAATTACTAACAACTAATAATGAAATTAAAAGTATTGTTATAATTTTTAATAGCTGATTGTTGTGTTTTTTTGCAACAGTATAAAATCCTAAGAAAAAAAACACAAATGAAATTGCAGAAATTCCTTTTATTACAATATATACAGAAGTGTTTAAAAATGAATCATCATCTGAAAACTGATAAAAATCAGCAACTGTTTCGATAAAGCCAATTATAAAGTATACTATTCCAAAAATCCAAGCTGCATTTAATTTTCTCCTTTCCGAATCATTAAAGGATATACTTTCCTTATTATCGTTTTCAAAATAGTTTACTCCTAAAACTTCTAAAATTGCCTTAATTGTGTAGCTTCTTGGATTCACTTCTCCAGCTTCAATTCGCTGAATGGTTCTCACATTAATATTACATTGTTCTACTAATTCTTCTTGCGTTAAACCTTTTTCTTTTCTAAGTTCAGAAATACGTTTTCCTAATGCTGGTTGTTTCATGGTATGAATGTTTTTATTTTTCATACAATGTTAGTTTAGATTTTTATTTTGATTGATTTTTTTCATTGATTTTAACCCGACATTTACACGACAAACCTTTATTTATAATGTACTCAGGATTTTTATTTTTTTTATATAATTAAAAATTATCGTCGTAAAAGTAATAAATTTCGATACTTTTGTCTTTATAAAATCACCTAAATGAAACTAGTTTTTGCTACAAATAATTTAAACAAACTTTCTGAAGTGCAAAAAATGTTGCCGAAATCGATTGAATTACTTTCTTTAAAAGATATTAATTGTTTTGATGAAATTGATGAAACAGCAACTACCTTAGAAGGAAATGCAAAATTAAAAGCAGATTATATTACCCAAAATTTTGGTTACAATTGTTTTGCTGATGACACTGGTTTAGAGGTTGAAAGTCTAGATAATAAACCTGGTGTTTATTCAGCTCGCTACGCAGGGTTAGAAAATGATTCAGAAAAAAACATGCAAAAACTATTGTCTGAATTAGAAAATAAATCAAATAGAAAAGCGCAATTTAGAACTGTAATTGCTTTGAATTTAAATAATGAACAATTTTTATTTGAAGGAATTTGCAAAGGTGAAATCACTACAAAAAAACAAGGAGAAAAAGGTTTTGGTTATGATCCAATTTTTATACCAAACGGATTTAACAATTCTTTTGCAGAAATGACATCCGAAGAAAAAAACATCATTTCTCATAGAGGAATTGCCATACAAAAACTAGTCACCTTCTTATCAGAATATAAAAAATAAATTCCTGTTTTAAGGATCTATAAATGGAACAAAGAAACTACACGAAACAATTTATAACCCTATTCATTTTATTAGTGGTGATGTGTTTTTTTAACATCAGTTTCGGGTCTGTATCTATTCCTTTTAAAGATATTTTTGCCATTTTTCTAGGTGATGAAACGATTAAAGATAGTTGGCAAACAATTATTTTAAATTTTAGATTACCTAAGGCGATTACAGCAATTTTAGTTGGCTCTGGATTGTCTATAAGTGGTTTATTAATGCAAACATTATTTAGAAATCCTTTAGCGGGTCCGTTTGTATTGGGAATTTCTTCTGGTGCAAGCTTAGGAGTTGCATTGCTTATTTTAGGTTCTTCTTTTTTTGGGAGTTTTCTTTTTCTAGAATATACAAATTGGTCAATTGCAATAGCATCTAGTTTAGGTTCATTTTTAGTGTTATCTGCAGTTATTTTAGCTGCAAATAAAGTAAGAAATACCATGTCAATTTTAATCATTGGATTGATGTTTGGGAGTTTTACTGCTGCAATAATTAGCGTATTGTCATATTTTAGTGAAGCACAACAAATACAACAATATGTTTTTTGGAGTTTTGGTAGTTTAGGGAATTTGTCTTGGGATGAACTGTCTATTTTTATTAGTGTCTATTTAGTAGGTTTTATTGGGGTTTTCACAGTAATGAAACCTTTAAATAGTTTTTTATTAGGTGAAAAATATGCGAAAAGTTTAGGAATTAATGTTAGAAGAAGTAGAATTATCATTTTAATAATTACTAGTTTACTAACGGGTGTTATTACTGCTTTTTCTGGACCCATTGCTTTTATAGGATTGGCAGTACCACATATTGCGAAATTAATTTTCACCACCTCTAATCACAAAATATTAATTCCGGCTACAGCAATAACAGGCGCAATTGTATTATTAATTTGCGACAGTATTGCACAGTTGCCAACTTTAGAATATACTTTGCCTATAAATGCAATTACTTCATTATTTGGAGCACCCGTTGTAATTTGGTTATTAATAAGAAAGAAGAAAATGTACATCTAATTGAAATCACCTAAGAAACATATCATTTTAGAAACCAGAAATTTATCTATTGGCTATCAGCAAAAAAAAGCTAAAAAAATAGTTGCTCAAAATTTAAACTTTGCTTTTGAAAAAGGGAGGTTTATTGCGCTATTTGGGAAAAACGGAGTTGGAAAATCGACCTTACTAAGAACCATTTCAAAAGTTCAAAATCAATTGGCTGGAGAGGTTTTTTTAAATGATAAAAACTTAAATGACTATAGCAGTAAAGAACTTGCTACAAATTTAAGCTTGGTCTTAACAGAAAGATTACCTGAGAGTCAACTTACCGTTTTTGAGTTGATTGCACTTGGAAGACAACCTTATACAAACTGGATTGATACATTGTCTGAAAAAGACATTGAAAAAATAAACCTTGCAATTGAACTTACCGAAATAGAACACCTAAAAGACAATCGATTTTATGAATTGAGTGACGGACAATTACAACGTGTGTTAATTGCTAGAGCTTTAGCGCAAGATACAGACATCATCATTTTAGACGAACCAACTGCGCATTTAGACATGCATCATACCTATAAAATATTTCAACTCTTAAAAAACCTTGTTGATACTACCCAAAAAACAATCATCATTTCTACACATCAAATTAATTTAGCCATTGAAATTGTTGATGAACTGGTTATTATGAATTCAAATGAAGTTTTTAGTGGTAAAACAGAAGATTTAATTGAACAAAACAAACTCGAAAATCTATTTCCTAAAGAAATCTTGAGCTTCAACAAAAAATTACGTCAATTTACAATTAGTAAAAACAATTAGTTTTTCTATATTTGGTGCAAACGATTATTTTAAAAAACGAACTAATCAAAACACTTTATAAACTATTAATCAATGAAAAAATTAATTCTCTCTGCTAGTATAATTGCGCTATTAGTATCATGCAGTTCTAGTAAAAATGCTTCTAATTTAGATCTTAATATAGATTTTTCTACAAAATATGCTGCTTCCATTACTGAAAAAGATTTAGCAAAACATTTATTTATTTACGCTTCTGATGAATTTGAAGGTAGAAATACTGGGGAACCTGGACAGAAAAAAGCGAGTGCTTATTTAAAGAAATTTTATGTAGATCATGGAATTGCATCTCCTTTAGGTGGTGATGATTACTTCCAAGAAGTTCCTGCTGCTTTTTTAAATAAAAGAAAAAGAAGAGTTCCTTTAAAAGATTCTGAAAATGTAGTTGCATATATCAAAGGTTCTGAAAAACCAGATGAGATTGTTGTAATTTCTGCGCATTTAGATCACGTAGGAATGCGTGATGGAAAAATTTACAATGGTGCTGACGATGATGGTTCTGGTACAGTTGCTTTGTTAGAAATTGCAGAAGCATTTCAAAAAGCAGTTAAAGACGGAAAAAGACCAAAACGTTCTGTATTATTTTTACATGTAACTGGAGAAGAAAAAGGATTACTAGGATCTAGTTATTATGTTCAAAATCCTATTTTCCCAATTGCAAATACAATTGCGAATTTAAATATTGATATGGTTGGGCGTATAGACCCTAAGCGTAAAGGAGAAAGAAACTATATTTATTTAATTGGAGCGGATAAATTAAGTACAGAATTACATGAACTTTCTGAAGCCATGAATACTAAATACACAAATATTGAATTAGATTATACCTACAACGACGAGAAAGATCCGAATCGTTTTTACTACAGATCAGATCACTATAATTTTGCAAAATACAATGTGCCAATTATATTTTATTTTAATGGTACACATGCAGATTATCACCAACACACTGATACTCCAGATAAAATAAATTACGACTTGTTACAAAACAGAACTCGTTTAGTTTTCCATACTGCTTGGGAAATTGCAAACAGAGACAAAAGATTGGTTGTTGACAAACCTGTAGAAGTGAAAGAATAATATTTTTTAGATTTTTTTTAAAACCTCGCAAATTGCGAGGTTTTTTGTTTTTTAATTACAAGGTTGTTGATTTTTTAGATAAAATAGATAACTTTACTTGTTTTAGAGATTAAACATTAAATGACATTTAAAATATAATTATTCTACAATGATTAGACCCTATATATTGGCAGAGACTAATTGGAAACATTTAAAAGATGCAAATTTTAATTTAGCTGTTCTTCCTTGGGGTGCAACGGAAGCACATAATTTTCATTTACCTTATGCAACAGATGTATTTGAAGCCACTGCTATAGCAGAAAAATCTGGTGAAATTGCATGGAAAAAGGGGGCGAAAGTTGTTATTTTACCAACCATTCCTTTTGGAGTGAATACAGGGCAAACTGATATTTATCTTGATATGAATTTGAATCCTAGTACACAATTTTTAATTCTCAAGGATATTATTACCGTACTAGATAGACAAGGAATCCATAAGTTTGTTCTTTTAAATAGTCACGGAGGTAATAACTGGAAACCTATTATAAGAGAATTAGGACTCCTTTTCCCAAAGATGTTTTTAAGTGTTGTTGAATGCCTTAAAGTTGTAAATAGAAATGATTTTTTTGATATCCCTGGAGATCATGCAGACGAAATGGAAACGAGCCTAATTCTTCATCTGAAGCCAGAACTAGTATTATCAAAAGAAAATTGGGGAGAAGGCAAAGAAAGAAAAAATAAAATTAAAGCATTTACGCAAGGTTGGGCTTGGACAGAAAGGCCTTGGTCAAAAATAACAGAAGACACTGGAATTGGAAATCCAAATGCAGCAACAAAAGAAAAAGGAGAGCGTTTTTTTAATGAAATTTGTAAAAAAATTGGTCAACTATTTTTTGATATTACTGAAGCCAATACAGAAAACCTCTATGAGTAAAACTACCTATAAAATACAAATAAAATCTATTGTCAATGAGCTTATTCTTTGTATTGGTTTGAATTTTTACTAAACTAATGCATAATTTTAAATAGCAACTCTTTTAAAATATCAGCTTGTGGCATTCCGTTGGCTCCAACTCCTTTGCTTTTCACGTCAGCTTCTCTAAGTAACCCTATAACTTGAGATACTTTTCGCATCGGATAATTTTTAGCAGCAGTAACATAATCTCCCACAAAATATGGATTAACTCCCAACCCTTTTGCGACACTCATTTTGTCTTTAGATTGCAGTCCATGGTATTGCAATACTTGTGTAAAAAAACTATTCAATAAAGAAATAGTCATTACAATTGGATTGTTCTTTGGGTTTTCTGCAAAATAATTGATAATTCTGTTTGCTTTTACAATTTGCTTCTCTCCTACTGCTTTTCTCAATTCGAAATTATTAAAGTCTTTCGAAATTCCAATATTCTCTTCAATATGTTCTGGAGAAATAATTGTGTCATGCGGTAAAATGGTAATTAACTTTTCGAGTTCGTTGTTTATTTTACTTAAATCAGTTCCCAAAAACTCTACCAACATCAAAGCAGCTTTGGGTTCAATTTTATAATTTCGTCCACTTAAAACTCTACGAATCCAGTCAGAAACTTGATTTTCATATAATTTTTTACTTTCAAAAATTACACCGTGTTTTTCTATAGCTTTGTATAATTTTTTGCGCTTATCTAACTTTTTGTATTTGTAGTTGAGTACTAGTACTGTTGTTGGTTGTGGGTTTTCTGCATAAGAAACCAACTTTTCAATAGACCTACTTAAGTCTTGTGCTTCTTTGACAATAATAACTTGCTTTTCTGCCATCATCGGGTAACGTTTAGCAGAAGACGCTATTTCTTCTATAGAAACATCTCTACCATACATTACAACTTGATTAAAGCCTTTCTCAGCTTCATCCAATACCGTGGATTCTATCAAATTAGAAATTCTATCAATATAATAGGCTTCTTCTCCCATTAAAAAATAAATAGGTTTTACATTTCCGTTTTTAATATTGGTAACTATAGAATTTATTTCGTTCATTTTCTTTTATTAAACATTAAAAGCTGCCACAAATTCACTAATTAAATTAATTCTGAATAAAAAAATTACAAAACAATTCTTTTAAACTCTAGAGAATCATTTTGGAAATTTACCAAAAGACATAACTTATTTTTAGAAATTTTTAAATAATTAATACACTGAGCAATATGTTTTGGATGAAACTCTTTAACGGATTTTATTTCTAATATTATTTTATCAAAAATCACAAAATCAGCATAAAAATAATGTGGTAAAACTATATCTTTATAATTAATTACATATTCTTTTTCTCTTTCAAAAGAAATATTTTTGCTTTTAAACTCATACTCTATAGCATCTTTGTAAACCACTTCTAAAAAACCACCTCCTAAATTAGCATGAACTTCAAATAAAGTTCCAATAATATCGTAGCTTTCTTTTTTATAAATCATTTTAATTTGTGATATTCGTGGCAATAGATATGCAAAAACTCAATCTTCCAACTTATTCTTTCAAACTCAAAAGTAACGAAAAACATACGCTTATTTTTGATAATTTGAGAAAAAAATATTTTGTTCTAACTCCAGAAGAATGGGTGCGTCAACATTTTGTGCAATTTTTAATAGAGGAAAAAAAGTATCCTATTTCGTTAATTGCTTTAGAAAAACAACTGACAATTAACAACTTAAAAAAGCGTACAGATATTGTAGTTTATAACAAGTTCGGAAATCCAGATATAATTGTAGAATGCAAAGCTCCACAAATAAAAATAACACAGGCTACCTTTGATCAAATTGCACGCTATAATTTAAAGCTAAAAGCGAATTATTTGATTGTAACCAACGGTATGGATCATTTCTTTTGTAAATTGGATGTTGAAAATGAAACCTATATTTTTTTAAAAGACATTCCAGATTACAAATAAAATTTGTGTATAAAAGTTCTCGATACAAAATTCTAAAAATGAATTCACTCAGACTAACATTCGTTTTAAATTAACGAATTCTTATATCTTTAAATAATTTTTAAAACGTAAGTTTGACACCTTGAAAACTGCAGTAGTCATATTAAATTGGAACGGACAAAAATTGTTAGAACAATTTTTACCTTCCGTTATAAATTTTAGCTCAGAAGAAGCAACTATTTATGTTGCAGACAATGCTTCTACAGATACTTCTATCCGTTTTGTAAAAGAACATTATCCTTCTGTTAAAATTATCGAAAATGCCATAAACGGAGGTTATGCTAAAGGTTATAACGATGCCCTACAATATGTTGATGCAGATATTTATTGTTTGTTAAATTCTGATATTGAAGTCACTAAAAATTGGTTAACCCCCATTATCAATCTATTCAAAAAAGAAGAAAACACAGCTATAATTCAACCTAAATTATTAGATTTTAAAGACAAAACGAAGTTCGAATATGCGGGTGCTGGAGGTGGATTTATTGATTTATTTGGATACCCCTATTGTAGAGGACGTGTATTTAATCATTTAGAAAAAGACAACGGTCAATTTAATGATGTATCTGAAATATTTTGGGCCTCTGGAGCCTGTCTATTTATTCGTTCTAAAGTTTATCATCAATTAGATGGCTTTGACGAAGATTATTTTGCACATCAAGAAGAAATTGATTTATGCTGGAGAGCTCAAAATAAAGGCTATCAAGTAAAGTATGTTGGGAGTTCTACTGTATATCATGTTGGAGGCGCAACTTTACAAGAAACGAATCCAAACAAAACATTTTTAAATTTTAGAAATAGTTTGCTAAATGTGACAAAGAATGTTCCTAAAAGATGGTTTTTATTTGTTGTCTTTTCTCGCTTACTATTAGATGGAATTGCAGGTATTAAATTTTTGATTGAACTAAGACCGATACATACTTGGGCGATTATCAAAGCACATTTTAGCTTCTATAGAAACTTTAACACCTTTCTTAAGAAACGTAAAAAACTTCAGAAAAAATTGGATTATAACCTACATACTAGTGTTGTTTGGCAATATTTTGCCTTGGGAAGAAAAAAGTTTGAAGATTTGAAATAATCTTTTTTATAAAATATCCAAGCTGCCTTTTCCTTCTCTTAATACCAAAGGCTCAGAATCTGTTAAATCAATGACTGTAGAAGCTTCGTTATCTCCATAACCACCATCAATAACAAGATCAACTTTATGCTGCCATTTTTCAAAAATTAATTCAGGATCTGTTGTGTATTCAATAACATCATCTTCGTCATGAATTGATGTTGAAACTATTGGGTTTCCAAGGGCTTTAACAATTTCTAATGCAATGGCATTGTTAGGAACACGAATTCCGACTGTTTTTTTCTTTTTAAAAACATTTGGTAATGATTTACTACCTGGTAACACAAACGTAAAAGGTCCAGGTAAAGCCCTTTTTAAAAGTTTATAGGTTGATGTATCAATTTGTTTGACATAGTCAGATAAATGGCTTAAATCGTTGCATATGAAAGAAAAGTTGGCTTTTTCTAGTTTGACTCCTTTGATTTTTGCAATTCTTTCTAAGGCTTTTGTGTTCGTTATATCACAACCCAACCCGTAAACAGTATCTGTTGGGTATATAACCAAACCACCATTTTGTAAAACTTTTACAACTTTATCAATTTCTTTTGGATTCGGATTTTCTTTATAGATTTTAATTAACCTTGCCATTTTTTTGAGTTTACTTCCTGTTTCCAAAGTTAATAAAAAAGCTCAATTGAATTTCAATCGAGCTTATTTATTATGTGAAGTAATCTTTGATTAATTTTCTACCAACCTAAATCCTTCTCCATGAATATTTAAGATTTCAACCTTTTCGTCGTCTTTTAAATATTTACGCAATTTTGCAATATACACATCCATACTACGAGATGTAAAGTAATTATCATCTCTCCATATTTTTGTCAATGCTAACTCCCTTGGCATTAAGTCGTTTTTATGAACTGCCAACATTTTTAGTAGTTTACTTTCTTTTGGAGATAGTTTTTGATTTTCTCCTCCGTCATAAGACAAATGTCTTAATTTAGAATTAAAGAAGAATTTACCTATTGTAAACTCAAACTCATCAGACTCTTTGCTTGAGTCTGACTCTTTTCTTTGTAAGATTGCTTTTATTTTAAATAATAAAACTTCAGAATCAAAAGGCTTGTTAAGATAATCATCTGCTCCAACTTGATATCCTTTTAAAACATCTTCTTTCATTGTTTTTGCAGTTAAGAAGATAATTGGAATCTCTTTGTTTGTTACACGAATGTCTGCTGCTAATGAAAACCCGTCTTTACGAGGCATCATTACGTCTAAAATACACAAATCAAAATCGTTATTTTTAAATTCAATTAACCCTTCAATTCCGTCTTTTGCATGTGTAATATTGTAATCATGCAATGCTAGATAATCCTTTAAAACTGTTCCGAAATTTGGATCGTCTTCTACTAATAATATTTTTTTACTTCCCATAATATTGATATTTATTTATTTTAAATTAATGGCAATTTTACCGTAAACGTACTTCCTTTTCCTTTTTCACTATCTACAAAAACCGTTCCTTGATGGTTTTCTACAATTTCTTTTACATAAGCCAATCCCAAACCATGACCTTTTACATTATGAATATTCCCTTTATGCTCTCTATAAAACTTATCAAACACATATTTTTGGGCATTTTTACTCATCCCTATTCCGTCATCTTTTATTTTTAACATAAAAAATTTAGAAGTGCTTTCTGTAAACACCTCTATGTTTGGCTCTTCGTTAGAATATTTTAAGGCATTTTCTAACATATTTACAACAACATTGGTTAAATGCAAATCATTTCCGAGTACTTCAGATTGTAGTGCGTGTAAATTTGTATTAATATTTCCGCTTTTATCATTTAATAATAAACGAACGTGAGAAATTGCATCTTCAATAATATCGTGCATATCAATTGCACTCTTATTTATATCTATTTGGTTTTTTTCTAGTTTTGAAATTCGCAATACATTTTCTACTTGTGCGTGCATCCTTTTATTTTCCTCACGAATCATTGTAACATAACGATTTACTTTTTCGTTATCATTTATAATCTTCGGATTTTTTATAGCATCTAACGCTAAATTAATTGTAGCAATTGGTGTTTTAAACTCGTGGGTCATGTTGTTGATAAAATCAGATTTTATTTCAGAGATTTTTTTCTGTTTGATGATTTGATACAACGAACTTGAAAACGCTACAATAATTATAAATATAAAAAATACAGATAGCAGTAATATGCTAGAAATATCTGCTAAAATATGCTCTTGTTGGTCTGGAAAAGTTACATATAATTTAAAGTTACTCTTCCCACTATCATCAACAAATAAAGGCGAACCTATACTGTTTGATTTGTTTATCGTATAATACCCAGATTTTAAATTTGTTAAATATCCATCAGAACTGTAAACCCCGTATTTAAAATTTATGGTTATTCCTCTTTTAGTAAATTCGTTTTTTAATGTAGCATTCAACTCTCTATTGCTTATTCTTTGGTGGATAGGAAATGAAGATTTATAAACATTAAATGCATCTTTGATAAACGTTTCTTCGTACTCTGGATATCTTTTTATACTGGTAAAAATTTTAGAGGTATTGTTTTTTGAAAAGTCTGAGTTCGGAGAGAATTTGTTGGCATTAAAAATATCTTCTCTACCTGTAATTCTTTTTACAACCAAACTGTCATTTTCTAAAAAATCTGCTGGAATTTTAATATTTTGTTCTAAAACAGTTAAACTATATGCTGTGATCTGCTTACCCGTAGTATCTATTTGTTGTAAAAAAAAGTTACGAAGTTCATTGCTATTCGCTTTTTGTGGCTTGTCTAATAAAGGCTTTATTTTTCTTTGAAATTCAGCATACTCTTTCTGTGCTACTTCTTCAGAAACACTGGTAAGTGAGATTTTAACATCGTTAATAAATTGTTTCTTTTTTGTTTCAACTGCATTGCTAATCCAATACACCTGAACCGTTACAATTCCGATTAAAGAAAAGCTCATTAGAGCAACAATAAGGACAAACATTTTTTTACCCATTCTTCAAAAATATGCGTTTCTTATATGTTAATTAACGTTTTTAACGCATATTAACAAAAATAGTGAGTTTTTAAGTATTTTTTAAGAAAATTTTTAAATATATTAAAATTGAAGTCGTTTATTTTGTTAAATTATTATGAATCTTCATAATTTGATTTAACAAGTTGTCCGAAGTATTATTTACAATGATATAATTAGATAACAATGCTTTTTTTGAATCTTTCCATTGATTTCGAATTCTGTTTCTAACGTCGGTTTCAGAAGCTCCATCTCTATGAACAACCCTTTGTATTCTTGTGTTTTCATCAGCTACAACAGTAATTATCTTATCACATAAAGCGTCGCTAGAGTTTTCGAATAAAATTGCATTTTCATACAACACATATTCTTTGTTACTATTTGATGATACAAACTCTTTAAAATGTTTATATACTTCTGGATGCACAATAGAGTTTAAAATAGCGAGTTTTTTTGGATTCGTAAAAACAACATTGGCAATAAAAACTTTATTTAATTGATTGTCTAAGTAGGCTTCATTCCCAAATTCTTTGCAAATTTGCTCTTTAATTATTATAGATGTTGTCATTAATTTCTTAGCTTCTTCATCTGCAAAATAAACTACAATGTTTCCAACTTCTTGAAACATTTTTGCTGCTGTAGATTTCCCGCTTCCAATTCCCCCTGTTAAACCAACTACCATCTTATTTCTGAATTAAATATTCTATTTTGTTCGGATTGAGCTTAACTGAGGTAACAAAATCGGGCTTAGTGATTACTTTAGGAATTAAATAATTTAAATTATTGCTAAGCGAATTGTTATAGTCACAAATAATTTTAAAAGATGTAGCATTAACTTTGCTAAAATTTGTCAAACCTACCTGATAAAAAACCTTTACAACTTTAGGAAATGTTGTAACCGATACACTATCAGGTAAATTAATTATTTCAAAAGGCGACTCTAAGTTTCCTTCTGTAAAACGATCAACTTCCCCAAAAACAGTGACTTCTTTTGTGTTAAATTTTATCACATCAGAAATTTCATTAATTTTTAGAGTTTGATTTACCGATTTAGAAATATCCTTCAACACAAGTTTATTAAGATATAGTTTTTGTAAGGTGTCTATTTGAGATTTTGGCCCAGAAACAAGAGTAGAATCTGGAGATATCACTATTGAGTTTGTAAGATGATACCCTAATTTGAACGAGAAATCAAAAACTCCTTGAATTGGAATTTTCTTTGACGTGAGTTGACCTAAATTTAAAAAAATAGTGTCTTGGGCAATTCCATTAATTAAAAAATTATTTGAAATCTGATTTTGAATATCAATTTTTTGATTCTCAATAAGGAGGTAATATGTTGTATTAGATTTACGCTGTAGTTTCTTCGCATCTAGTTGTATGGTGTTCTTGAAAATACTTTTTACAAATAGTCGAAATCCAGATGCTCTTATTTGAATATCTATTCTCTCTAAGGGCGAACTTTCTAACAATTTATCTTGCGGTATGTTCACATACTCAATAGGAAAGGTAATAACAGCTTGATATTCTTTAGATAGTTTTGTAAGCAACCAAAAAAATAAAGCTACGGTCAATGCAACAAAAAAAGATTTTGGTATTTTATGTTGATTTTTTTCTTTTTGCATCTAGTTTTCAAATAATACTTGCAAGCTACATAAAGCAATTTAAAAACACAACGATAAAAGATGTATTCAACAAAAAAAGAGAGCAATATGCTCTCTTTTATTTATTAAATAATCACTTATTATTTTTTCGCCGGAGCGTTTAACTTATTTGTTAAATCTAAAGAAATAGCTGCGCGTTCGAACTTTATTTTTCCAGCACCTGTTTCAATGGTAACAGTATTATCACTTTCATGTAATTCTACAATTTTACCATGTATTCCACTACTTGTAATAACTCTTGTTCCTTTTGAAATCTCAGCTTGAAATTTTTTCTCTTTTTTTTGTTTTGTCATTTGTGGTCTAATCATAAAAAAGTAGATCACTATAATCATTGCCAAAAAAGGCAACATACTTCCAAATCCTCCAGCACTTGCTTGTAAAATCATCATTTTCTTATTGTTTCTTATTTACGATTCCTTTGATTTTTAAAATTTCTCTTCCAACAGCTGTATTTGTAAATAATGTTACATCTTTAACTTGTCTTCCACCACCTTTACCAGCAGTATTAAACTTTACTTCAATATTGGTAGATTCTCCTGGTGCAATTGGCTTGTCTTTTGGCCAAGTTGGCACTGTACAACCACAAGTTGTTTTTGCATCAGTAATTATTAAAGGAGATTTACCTGAGTTAGTTATAACAAAAGTTGTTTCAATAATTGCACCTTCTGTTACAGTTCCAAAATCGTGTTCTTTTTTGTCTAAGGTAATTATTGGTGCACCTTTACTAATGTCTAAATCTCTTTTCTTAGCGTCAGCTAATTTAGATGGATTTATTTTTGCAGCTGCATTTCCTCCTGAACACGCTGTTAAAATTCCTAATGAAACAGCTAAACTAAATACAATTATTTTTTTCATGATTTAAAAATTTTATGTAAAAATACTAAATTATAACAATCCTCTACCAATTTTTTCAAGTCTTTTATTTTCAGAATACTCTCTAGAGAGTTTATCTAATACTCCGTTAATAAAATAACCACTCTTGTTTGTAGAATAATCTTTGGATATCTCTATGTATTCATTTATTGTAACGCGAACTGGAATCGACGGGAATTTTAAAAATTCGCAAATTGCCATTTTTATTAAAATCATATCAATATCTGCAATTCTTTCTGCTTCCCAATTAGGAGTTTTACTACTAATATCTTCTTCAAATGACGTATGGTTCAGCATAACTTTTCTAAACAAATCTGACACAAACTGCGCATCATCTTCATCTTTATACAAGCTCCCTAGCGTTAATGGTTTATTTTCTTTTGCTTTGTTTAACGTTCTTAAAATCCAAGTATTCACAAACGGAATATCATCTAACCAACTAATAACTTGGTCTTCATAATATTCTGCTAATTTAGCGTCTGGTGCAATAATTTCCGCAAAAAAATCTTGGGCGAAATTCTTATCGGCTTTAAAAGAATTATCCTTAGAATTCATATATTTAATATACAAATCACTTATTTGCAATTTCTGCCAAATAATATTTACATATTCATCATCATTTTCCCAATTAGTTAACTTCTGATTAGAAATATGATCAGAAATAGAAGTGCTGTTTGCAATGCAAGCTATGACTTTGTTGTTAATAAACTTAGTGTTTGGCTGTAAGTCTTCTTTGGTAGCAAGATGTTTCTTTTTAGAGATTTCTATTTGCTGTACTGCTAATTTTTGAACCTCAACCAGCATTTGCAATTGTAAAACATACAAGTCTAACAATTTTTGAATGCTGTGTTTTAAGAATTTTTCTTCTTTTACTAAATCATCAGTTTTTGAGGTTGTCATTGCATAAACTGATTGCATTACTTTGACTCTTATATGTCTTCTATTAATCATTCTAAAGAACTTATTTAAAAAAAAGAGCGGTAGAAATTTCTAACGCTCTGCAAAAATATAATTTTTATTGTAATCTACTACTTGTTTTTCTCATTTTTACGAGCATCAATTCTACTTTGTGCTATATTAAACGCAGCTCTATGCGTTGTAATGTTTTCTTGCTCTGAAAGGTTAAAAATATCTAATGTTGTATTGTAAATATTTTCTGTTTTTCTGATAATTTCATCTTTGCCATACCCTTCTAACTCAGCATACACATTGATAATTCCTCCTGCATTAATTAAAAAATCTGGCGCATATGCAATTCCTTTTTCCTTTAATAACCTTCCGTGTTTTACTTCATCAGCTAATTGATTATTAGCCGCTCCAGCAATAACTTTTGCTTTTAATTGCCCAATTGTTTCATCATTAATTGTTGCTCCTAAAGCACAAGGTGCATAAATATCTACATCTAATCCATAAATATCGTTTCCTAAAACAACATTTGCACCGTATTTTTTACTTAGCTCTTCTAAACGAACTTCGTTGATGTCGTTAACAACAACTTTAGCACCTTCATCTGTAATGTACTTAACCAACGTTTCTCCAACGTGACCAACTCCTTGTACTAAGATTTTCTTTCCATCTAAATTGTCTGTCCCAAATTGATATTTAGCCGCAGCTTTCATCCCCATATAAACTCCATAGGCTGTAATTGGTGATGGATTTCCTGCTCCACCTTTACTTTCTGAAATCCCTGTGACATGCGGAGTAACTTCTCTTATTACATCCATATCTCGAGTTTCCATTCCAACATCTTCAGCTGTAATATATTTTCCACTTAAAGAATCTACAAATTGACCAAAACGACGCATCAAATCATCATTTTTTTGTGTCTTTGCGTCTCCAATAATTACAGCTTTACCTCCTCCAAGATTTAAGCCTGTAATTGCAGATTTAAAAGTCATCCCACGAGATAAACGCAATACATCATTTAATGCATGCCACTCACTTTGGTATGTCCACATTCTTGTTCCTCCTAAAGCAGGACCTAAAACCGTATTATGAATACCAATAATTGCTTTTAAACCTGTATCTTCGTCGTTGCAAAAAACGATTTGCTCATGACCATCAAAAGAAACCTGTCCAAAAACAGGGTCATTTTTTAATTCTTTTGTGTCTAATATATTTGTTGTCATTTTATTGAGTTTACAATTGAAATTTAATATTTCTTAAAATTAATGGCGCAAAAATAAGTTTTTAGCAATTCAAATCAAAAAAAACAAAGTTTAATTATGATATTATTAAGAATAATACCAACATTAAACAAAACAATAAATTAAAAAAAGCAGCAATAATATTTGTAAATGAAAGCATTACAATACTTAAATAAATATTTTTTAAAATATAAATACAGGTTATTGATTGGTATTTTTATTACCGTTTTATCAAAGATTTTATCCTTAAGAATCCCTAGGTTTATTGGAGACTCCTTTAATATTGTAGATGAATACAGAAAAGGTGTTGTTTCAAATACAGATGATGTAAAACATCAACTATTAATTAATATTTTATTGATTATCGGAGTTACGTTGGTGGCTGGATTTTTCACTTTTTTAATGCGTCAAACAATAATTGTTACGTCTCGTTTGATTGAGTTTGATCTAAAAAACGAAATCTATCAGCAATATCAACGCTTATCTATCAATTTTTATAAAAAAAATAGAACTGGAGATTTAATGAATAGAATTAGCGAAGACGTTTCTAAAGTTAGAATGTACTTCGGCCCTGCAATTATGTATAGCATGAATATGATTGTATTGTTTGCCGTTGGATTTTATCAAATGTTTAGCATTGATGCAAAACTTACGATGTACACTTTAATTCCGTTTCCCGTTTTATCAATATCCATATTTATATTGAGCAAGGTTATCAATGAAAAAAGTACCATCGTTCAACAATATTTATCAAAATTAACAACATTTAACCAAGAGTTTTTCTCGGGTATTAATGTGGTAAAATCATACGGAATTGAAAAATCCATCATCAGTAGTTTTGATACGTTAGCCAATGATAGTAAAGAAAAAAACATAGACTTATACAAAGTACAAGCTATCTTTTTTCCACTAATGATATTGCTAATTGGAGCTAGTAACTTGTTGGTAATTTATATTGGTGGTAAACAATATATAAATGGTGAAATTCAGATTGGTGTTATCGCTGAGTTTATTTTGTATGTAAATATTTTAACTTGGCCCGTAGCAATTGTAGGTTGGGTAACTTCTATGGTGCAACAAGCAGAAGCATCTCAACTAAGAATTAATGAGTTCTTAAAACAAGTTCCTGAAATAAAAAACACGGCTACACAACATACAGAAGTTATTGGTAGTGTTGAGTTTAAAAATGTGAGTTTAGTTTATGATGACACAGATATAACTGCTTTAAAAAATGTAAGTTTTAAGGTAAATAAGGGAGAAACCATTGCTGTTTTAGGAAAAACTGGTTCAGGAAAGTCTTCAATTATCAATTTAGTTTCTAGATTGTATGATGCTACAGAAGGTATTGTTTTAATTGACAACACACCTATTAAAGAATTGAATTTAACCGATATAAGAGATCAAATTGGATTTGTACCTCAAGATCCGTTTTTATTTTCTGACACCATTGAAAACAACATAAAGTTTGGTAAAGAAGATGCAACCAAAGAAGAAATTATTTTAGCTGCAAAGAATGCTGTAATACATGATAACATTATTGATTTTAAAGATAAATACAACACCATTCTTGGAGAAAGAGGTGTAACGCTTTCTGGTGGACAAAAACAACGTTTAAGTATCGCAAGAGCTATCATTAAAAATCCTAAAATTTTAGTTTTTGACGATTGTTTATCTGCTGTAGATACAGAAACCGAAGAGCAAATACTTTCTAACCTAGAAAAAGTTTCAAAAGCAAAAACAACATTCATTATTAGTCATAGAGTTTCATCAGCAAAAAATGCAGATAAAATTATTGTATTGGATAATGGAGAAATTACACAACAAGGTACTCATAATCAATTAATAACAGTTGATGGTTATTACAAAGAGTTGTATGAGCAACAACTTTTAGAAAAAGAAAACTAATGATTCATTAGAAAAAGTAAAATATTTTTTTAGATTTGTTTAACAAACCTAAAAAAAATTAATTTTATTAATAAATTATATTATGGCAGAAAGAGTAGAACAAGAAGAAATATTTTCTCAAGTTTTAAGAGCAGGAAGAAGAACGTATTTTTTTGATGTAAGATCGACGAAAGCAGATGATTATTACTTAACTATTACAGAGAGTAAAAAATTTACTCATGATGACGGTTCTTTTCATTATCAAAAGCATAAAATATATCTTTATAAAGAAGATTTTGCTGAGTTTAATGACATGTTAAAAGCTGCAACTGATTACATTGTGAATGAAAAAGGACAAGAAGTAATTAGTGAAAGACATCAGAAAGATTACAAAAAAGAAGAAGTTGTTTCTGAGACAGAGACGACGACGACAGAAAGTTTTACAGATGTTTCTTTTGATGACATCTAAAATTCAAATAACTCTCACAAAAAACGCCATCTATTTTAGATGGCGTTTTTATTTATAAAGCACTTAGCATAATGTTACTTTTAGCCACAGTTTCTTCCCACTCTTTCTCAGGTTCACTTTCTTTTGTAATTCCGCCACCAATATAAATTTCTGCATGTTGGTTTTTAATTTCCATACACCTTAAATTTACAAATAGATGAGAATTGTTATTTGACCCCATATATATTTCACCTAAATAACCTGTGTAATAAGACCGATTGTAATTTTCGTTTTCTAAAATAAATTGCTTTGCTTTTTCTTTTGGCAACCCACAAACTGCTGGTGTTGGATGCAGTAAGTTTACTAAAGAAAATAACTGTTTTTCCATTACCGCTCCTTTTATTTCAGTTCGTAAATGTACTAAAGAGCCAGCTTTTACAGTTTCTGTTTTCTGCTGTTTTAAATTGTTAGAAAAAAGAGCAAGTTTCTTCATAATGTAATCGGTAACAATTTGTTGTTCTTCAATTTCTTTAGCACTCCATCTCACTTTTTCATTGTTTTTAAAGACTTGTGTTCCTGCTAAAGACATGGTTGTAAAATTAGTATCTTCTACCTTGAGCAAGGTTTCTGGAGTGGCTCCAAACCATAATCCAATTTTTGGATGAAACCAAACATACACAAACGCATTGGGGTACATTTGCAGTAATCTTTCAAAAATCTCCTCTACTTCTATTCCGTTAATCGCAACAATTTCTTTTCTTGAAATAACAACTTTTTTAAATGCGCTCTTTGCAATTGCTTCAATTGCTTTTTGCACAATTGAAATGTGTTTCTCTTTTGAAGTTTCATCAAAATGCACAACATTTGTTAACTTAATTTGCTGCTCTACAAAAGGCACTTTAATTAATTCTGATTGCTCTAGCGGAAAGAAAACTGTTTTTTTTAAAGTATTAAAAGGTGCAAAAACAAAACCAGAAGCATTAAAGTCTGATATAATTGTATGCAGTAAATCATCTTTTTGGAAAAGACCAAAAACAGTTGTGTCGTTTGGTTTTTTATAAGCAACAAAGGGCAACTTGTTTTTATAGGTGTTTTGTATTTTATCTATAAGTAATTTCAATGGAGTTGTTTTAGTAATTCTGATTTTATCAATTCAAATTGTGTCCAAACTAATGCGTGACCGGTATCAGGAACAGTTATCAACTTGAATTGTTCTTCTGGAAATTGCTCTTGTAAAAATAATGAATTCTCGTAAGGTACAATTCCATCTTCATCTCCGTGAATACTTATAATTTTTGATGGGTTCAGCTTCCAGTTATGTTCAAATTTTTCTAATTCTGTTCTGTGGTTCATTTTTTCTTCTGAAGCAGATTTCCAAATAGTCGGAACCAACCAACGAGTTGCTTTCCATTTGTAAAAATTCAACATCCAAGGCATTGGTTCCACTTTGCTATAAACCGCAGGTGCTACTAAAACAATCTTTTTATATGCAGCTTTTACTGCTAAAGCAATAGGACCTCCGTAAGAATATCCCACAATAATCGTTTTGTTTTTATCTAAAGTTTTAAGAACATCATTTAGTATTTCAACTTCAAAAATTAACGATTTTTGCACCGTATGTGTATCTTCAAAACCATAACCGACTCTATCATACGAAATCATATTTGCTTTTATATTAAGCAAAGAATCTGCTAAATATTTTTTAAAATCTAGTAAAGAGCCAGGGGCACCATGTACAAAAACAAGGGTAGTTTTAGAAGTGTCAATTTCTTTTTGCATGGATAAAATCCGATACTCAAACCCTTTATATGAGTTGGTTTTTATTGTTGGTTGATACATATTATCTTTAAATTCATCTATAACTTCTGAAGTAGACTTTGGCGAAGAAAAATTTAAAAATAAAAAGTAAAAAACGAACAACAGAACAACTACAATCGCAAACGTAATTTTTAAAATCTTTTTAAAACGACTCATAAATTACTTTTTCTCTAATATAATATTGGTGAGTTTGCATAAAGAAATAAGTTCGTTGTTTTCATTTACAATTCTTATTTCCCATAAATGCGTTGTTCTTCCTCTGTGAATAATTTTTGCTGTAGCAATAACAAATCCTTCTTTAACACTTTTTAAATGATTTGCGCTTAGTTCTATTCCTTTTACAATAAATTTTTCATGATCTATAAAGTAACTAGAAGCTGCACTCCCAACACTTTCAGCAAGTGCTGCCGTTGCACCTCCATGTAGGATTCCGTAAGGTTGATGGACCGTTGAGTTTACAAGCATTTTTGCAACCAAAAAATCTTCACCAACATCAATATAGCTAATAGCTAATGTTTCCATTAACGTGTTTTTACACATTGTATTAAATCTGTTTAATATTGCTTCTTTGTTTAACATTCTACTAAATTTAATGGTAAAAATACATATAATTTATTGTATTTTTGCAGCCATTATTACAAGATCATTTGAATGTATAAAGTACGTATCATATTAGACACTAAAGAAGATGTAATTAGAACAATTACAGTAAACAATGCTATAACATTAGAAGAACTACATTCTTTAATAGCAACCTCTTTTGGATTTAACGGACAGGAAATGGCTTCTTTTTACAGAACAGATAATGAGTGGAATCAGGGAGAGGAAATTCCACTATTTAACATGTCTGAATTTGGTGACGAACTTTCTATGAGCACCTGTATTTTAAATGAAACCTTGCCTAATATTGAAGACAAATTAATTTATGTGTATGATTTCTTTAGCATGTGGACGTTTTATGTTGAAGTTATTGACCTTTCTGATGAAGAGATTGAGGAGCCAATACTAATTATGTCTGTTGGTGATATACCAGATGAAGCTCCTGAAAAAGAATTTGTTGCCGAAAAAAATGAAGATGCTTTTTCTGATGACGAATTCGATTCTTTTGAAGATTATGATTTTGATAATTATTAAATTGTAACTTTTCCTTAACTTGTTCGTCGAATAACCATAATCGACTAAAACAATTCTCTTTGGAAACAATCTTATCACTAAAAAACTTAGATAAAAAATTTGGCCCTGTACATGCTGTAAATAATCTTTCTTTTGATATTCAAAAAGGAAATGTGTATGGAATTTTAGGTCCAAACGGAAGTGGAAAATCCACCACTTTAGGAATCATTTTAAATGTTGTAAACAGAACTTCTGGAGAATTTAGCTGGTTTAATGGAGGCTTATCTACACACGAAGCTTTGAAAAAAGTGGGAGCCATTATTGAGCGCCCAAATTTTTATCCATACATGACCGCATCTCAAAATTTAAAATTGATTTGTAAAATTAAAGGCGTTCCCTATGAAAATATTGATGAAAAATTAAAAACAGTAAACCTTTACGAACGTAGAGATAGCAAGTTTAAAACTTTTTCTTTAGGGATGAAACAACGTTTAGCAATTGCTTCGGCATTATTAAACAATCCTGAGATTTTAATTTTAGACGAACCAACAAATGGTTTAGATCCGCAAGGAATTCACGAAATTAGACAGATCATAAAAAATATTGCTAAAAACGGTACAACTATTTTATTAGCTTCTCACTTATTAGACGAAGTTGAAAAAGTATGTAGCCACGTTGTTGTAATTAGAAAAGGGGTTAAATTGTATTCTGGTAGAGTTGATGAAATGACAGCTTCAAAAGGACTTTTTGAGCTTAAGGTGGATGAAAATGAAGAACAACTTATAGAGTTATTAGAAAATCACGCTTCTATAAGTTCTGTAAAAAAAGAAGACGAAATAATCATCGCAACTTTAATAGATGAAATGACTGCAGCAGAAATGAATACTTATTTATTTAGCAAAGGAATTACGTTGTCTCATTTGCTAAAACGCAAACCAAGTTTAGAGCAACAATTCTTAGATCTTACAAACAACAATTAATCAACCGAATGTCAGTTCGAGGCTTCCTGTCGGCAGACAGGCGCAGTCGAGAACAAATTCATAAAAATATTCAACACCATGTTTAGATTACTAAATATAGAATTTCATAAATTAAAACACAATAGAGCTAGTAAAGTTTTATCTATCATTTATTTTGGCCTATTAACATCCATTGCATTAATTGCGGCTATTAAATTTGATATCGGCCCTATTAAGTTTCACTTAGCTGATCAGGGAATTTTCAACTTTCCATATATCTGGCACTTTAACACATACATGGCAGCAATATTTAAGTTTTTCTTATTGCTTGTAATTGTATCTATGATGGCAAACGAATACAGTAATAAAACGCTCAAACAAAATCTAATTGATGGGTTGAGTAAAAAAGAATTTATTCTTTCTAAGTTTTACACAGTATTGGTTTTTGCAGCTGTTTCAACACTATTTGTGTTTATAACTTCATTAATTTTAGGCTTTATATATTCTGACTATAATGAGTTATCCATCATTTTTTCAGATTTAGAATATTTATTAGCCTTTTTTATTAAGCTAGTTGGATTTTTCTCTTTCGGATTGTTCTTAGGAATCTTGGTAAAAAGATCTGCCTTTGCAGTAGGTGCAATGGTTGTTTGGCTGATTGTAGAAAGCATGTTTAAAGGGTATTTATTTTATTCCTTTAGAAATGAAGATAGCACAACAGAACATGTAAATAGCATTATGCAGTTCTTACCCTTAGAGTCAATGCAAAACCTTATAAAAGAGCCATTTACAAAACTTGGAGCTGTAAAATCTGTTGCCAATCAAATTGGAGAAACAATAACGAAAGATTTTGGCGTTCAGTTTACTGATATAATTATTGTTTCTATTTGGACTGTAATCTTTATTTACTTGTCATATGCATTGCTAAAAAAGAGAGATTTATAATACTTTTCAATATATTTGACGTTTGAATAAAAATCCGTCAAATGAAAAGAGTTTTAAGTGTTTTTATATTTCTATTTACCTTAACAACGTACGGACAAAAAGAAGCTAATTTCTGGTATTTTGGTAAAAATGCAGGTTTAGATTTTACAACGGGAACACCTATTCCCCTTACTAACGGAAAACTAAGCACACTTGAAGGCTGCTCTACAATATCTGATAAAGACGGGAAGTTATTGTTTTATTCTGATGGAACTACTGTTTATGATAGTTCTCATCAAGTAATGAAATATAGCAATGGCGCATTAGCTTCAAATTTATATGGTGACCCATCTAGTACGCAATCTGCTCTAGTGGTTCCAAATCCCGCTGACTCTAATATTTACTATATTTTTACAGTACAAGCTTATGGTGGTAATGGCTTTAATTACTATACAATCGACATTTCTAAAAATGGTGGTTTGGGAGAGATTGTAAGCGGACCTATAAATTTATCTAACGGAAAAGCAGCTTCTTGGTCAGAAAAAGTAAGTGCTGTTCAAGGGGTTGATTGCAATACTATTTGGATTTTATCTACGGTTAACAACCAATTTTATGCTTATAAAATTGACGCAAATGGAGTTGACACTGCTAATCCTGTAATTAGCAATACTAATTATACGCTCAGAGATCGAAGAGGATATTTAAAAGTATCTCCTGATGGAAAAAAAATAGCATTAGCAGATCATAGAGGTACTGGAAATTTTGTTTTGTATGATTTTGATAGTTCTAATGGAACTGTTGCAAATACAGCAACTATTTTAGGAAGTGCTCAAACAGATGGAGCATATTATGGAGTGGAATTCTCACAATCATCTGCCAAATTATATGCATCCACATTCGATGGAGCTAACAACAAAGTCTATCAATTCGATTTAACAAAAAACAATGTTTCAACAACAAAGCAACTAATTCATTCTCAAATTGGGTATCGCGGAGCTTTGCAATTAGGACCGGATGGAAAAATTTATGCAGCTGTTCCAATAAGTTATGAAGTTGGAACTCAATTTTTAGATGTGATTGAGAATCCGGATGAAGACGCTTTAAATATAAATTATACAGAAAACAAAATAAATTTAGGCGTTGGAATGGCAACACAAGGGCTTCCTCCATTCATTCAATCCTTCTTTTCCCCTGTAAAAATAGTAGACAGCGACACAAAAATCATTAATTTAACTCAAAAAGTTCAACAAGTGTGTATTGGAGATTCATTTAGTTTTGAACCTGAATTAAATGGTATTGCTGGTTCAACTTTTGCATGGACCAAAACCGATGACCCAAGTGTAAATATTAACACAAGAAAAATTACTATTGACTATGCCAATTACGGATCTGGAACCTATAATTTAGAAATGATTATCAATGATGGCTGTGGAAGAATAAAAAAATACAATGGTTCTGTAGAAATTTTATTTGTTCCAAAACCAACATTAACAACAATTCCTGTTTACGAGCAATGTGATATTGACGCAAACCCAATAGACGGAATTACCACTTTTAACCTAGAATCTAAAGAAGCTGAGCTAACCAACAATGAAGCTGGAATTTCTGTTGCTTTTTATGAAATTACTGACACCAATTTTACTTCTCCAATTACCAATAAAGTTGGTTATAGGAATACCATTTCCACCAATACGGGCAATCACAAGTTAGCTGTAAGACTCACCAATACAACTACTGGTTGTTATACGGATGGTGAATTAGAGCTAAAAGTAAATGCAACCACTTTAAATACCTATCCTGATTTATACCTGTGTGAAATTGACTTAAATGCTGGCACTCCAAATTCGAGAAACAGCCAAGGCTCTGGAAATGCTTTTTTTGATTTTGACGCTAAAACTAATGACATCATTGCCAATTCTAATGGAGCCTTTACTTTAGCAACACATGCTTTTGAATATTACAGAACGGCTAACGACGCCTCTTTGCAAACCAATCAAATTATCGCTCCGTATAATGACGATTTATTTACAAACAATAAAGATGTTTTTGTTCGTATCTCTACAAAAGGAACAAATGCCTGTTCAGGAATTGGGCAATTCAAGGTTTTTGTGAATCCACGCCCTGTTCCGCAAGGAAATATAGATCCAGTATATTTATGTGTTAACAACCCAATCGACAGTCCACAACAACTAACGACAGATTTAAATGGATATACCGGAGTTCCATCAGACACCTATCAATGGTTTTTAGACGGTAATTTAATTTCTGGGGCAACCAATGCGATTTACAAAGCAAACGCAGAAGGAACCTATAAAGTAGAAGCCTATAGAGCGTATCAGAATGCTGTTTCTGACTCAACAGATGATTCTTCTTGTACAGGCTATAATACTTTTACTGTAGTTGAATCTAACAAAGCATTGATTGTTTCTACAAAATTAATTGACGATCAAGACAATCCTGAAGCAAATGTTTTAACCATTACTGTTTCTGGCGTTGGGAATTATGAATATGCTTTAAACACTTCAAGCGCTACTGCTTTTACAAAAGGAACAGAGAACCTTACATTTACTTTTAACGATGTAAAACCAGGTTTAAACACCGTCTATATTCGCGATGTAAATGGTTGTGGACTTGTTAGTAGTCAAAAATTATCTTTCTTGTTTTTTCAACGACATTTTTCTCCAAACAATGATGGTATCTATGATACTTGGAAAATTTTAGGTGCAAACAATACTTTTTACAAATCTGTAAGAGTAGAAATTTTTGATCGCTACGGAAAAGTGGTAGGTCTTATTACTGATAAAAATGGAAATGGCTGGGACGGAACTTACAATGGGAGTAAATTGCCTTCTAACGACTATTGGTTCAACGCCGTTTTAGAAGATATCAACGGCTCTTTTAGAAAAGAAACTGGGCATTTTAGTTAGCTTAGAAAATAAGTGTAACTTCTTTTAATTTCCGTTTCTTAATCTGTATTTTTGTTGTTATGGATTTTCAATTACACTCAAAATTTAAACCCACTGGAGATCAACCAGAAGCCATCAAACAACTTTCTGAAAGTATTGTCAACGGTGAAAAATACCAAACCTTATTAGGTGTTACAGGGTCCGGAAAAACCTTTACGGTGGCTAATGTAGTTGAGAAAATCAACAGACCAACCTTGGTGTTGGCACATAACAAAACCTTAGCAGCTCAATTGTATTCTGAATTCAAACAGTTTTTTCCAGAAAACGCTGTAGAGTATTTTGTTTCGTATTATGATTATTACCAACCTGAAGCATACATTCCTGTTACTGGAACTTATATTGAAAAAGATTTATCAATTAATGAAGAGTTAGAAAAACTACGATTAAGCACTACTTCTGCCCTACTTTCAGGTCGAAGAGATATCATTGTAATTTCATCTGTTTCGTGTTTGTACGGAATTGGAAATCCAGTTGAGTTTCAGAAAAACGTAATCAATTTAGAAGCTGGTCAGCAAATTTCTAGAACCAAATTATTACATCAATTAGTTCAAAGTTTATACTCAAGAACTGAAGCTGAATTTGCGCCTGGAAACTTCAG
>JALQYN010000044.1 GCA_023254055.1 Polaribacter sp. | reverse complement strand
GTATGAATTGTAAACGTTTTTATATTGTTTTTTTAGCATTAATTTCTTCAGGGATAATAAATGCACAATCCAATTTATTAAATTCAACAAAAGTTGAGCAGATAGGGAAGAAAACAGACGAAAAATTGTTAGCAGACAATGATGCGCCTTTGCCTTATGGATATATTGATGATAGAGATATATTATGGTCTAAAGTAGTTTGGGAAGTAATTGATTTAAATCAAAAAATAAACCTTCCTTATTATTTTCCAATTGATACAACCAATATATCAACCAAACGTAGATCGTTATTTGACACCTTACTAAAAGGAATTAAAACAGGGAAGATTAAAGAAGCGTATTCAGACTCTTTCTTTAGTTCTAAAATCACGAGACAAGAAATTTCAAGTAAACTGTTTAATGTTCGTCAAAACGGAAACAATATAGATACCTTTAAAATTAGCACTCAAGATGTTACAGCATTTAAAATTAAAGGAATGTGGTATTTTGATAAAAGACAAGGAGAGTTAAAATATAGATTGTTAGCAATTGCCCCTCTAGGTCCAGATGTACAAACATTAGGTGTTGCCGGAATAGAAGATGATAATTTATATGAATTGTTCTGGGTTTTTTATCCAGCAGCAAGAAATGTTTTACATGATGTAAAAGTGTTTAACCCTAAGAGTTCATCTCATCCAATTTCATTTGATCATTTATTAAATGCGAGGCGTTTTTCATCGTTCATTGTTAGAACAGAAAATATTTATGGTAATCGTAGAATTGAAGATTATGTTAGAGGTAATTCACTGTTTCAATTGTTAGAAGCAGATAAAATAAAAGAAGATATACGGAATAGAGAAATTGATATGTGGAATTATTAATATCCATTTACAAATTATTCAAAAAAGCGTTCTGAATTTCAGAACGCTTTTTTGTATTTATTAGCTTATTTTTACACCATGAAAGTAGATTATATTGTTGTTGGTTTAGGTTTAGCGGGCTTGGCATTTATTGAGGAATTAATAGACGCTAACAAAACATTTGTTGTTTTTGAAGACGATTCACAAACATCATCTTTAGTAGCTGGTGGAGTGTATAACCCTGTTATTTTAAAGCGTTTTACACCAGTTTGGAATGCCGACAAACAACTAGAAATTGCATTGCCTTTTTATCAGAGATTAGAAAAAAAACTGCAAATAAAAGTTGATGTAAAATTTCATACAAGAAAAGTATTTAAATCTATTGAAGATCAAAATAATTGGTTTGAAGCCTCTGATAAACCATTACTTTCAAAATTTATGAATTCAGAAGTTATTCATGAAAAAATTGAAGGTGTAATTGCTGATTTCGGATTTGGGGAAGTTTATGAAACGGGAAGAATTGACACCGAAAAACTGGTCACTTCGTACAGAGAATATTTAAAAAATGAATCAAAAATTGTTTTTGAAAAATTTGAATATGATCAATTGCAACTATCAAATGAGGTTGGGTTTTATAAAAACATAGAAGCTTCTCGTGTAGTTTTTTGCGAAGGCTTTGGAATAAAACAAAACCCATTTTTTAATCATTTGCCTTTAAATGAAGCCAAAGGAGAGCTGTTAACCATTCATGCGCCAGATTTAGAAATCGATTTTTTATTAAAATCTACCTTATTTTTGTTGCCTTTAGGAAATCACTACTACAAAGTAGGGGCAACGTTTAACTGGAAAGATAAAACTTCAAATCCGTCTGAAGAAGGGAAACAAGAATTGGTAGAAAAACTTAAAAAAGTGATATCGGTTCCATATACAATCATCAATCAAACAGCAGGAGTTAGACCCACTGTAAAAGACAGAAGACCTTTAGTTGGAGTTCATCAACAACACAAACAATTAGTTGTTTTAAATGGTTTAGGAACACGTGGGGTTATGATTGCGCCAACTGTTGCTAAAAATTTATTCAATCATCTAGAAAAGGGTGAAAACTTAGATAAAGAAATAGACATTAAAAGATTTTCTTAGGCGCTTTGTTTATCGCTTTTTGTAGTTCACAAACATATTTATCCAAAGAATTCTAGACAGCCTCATGTTTAAAGGCATTAGAATGATTGAAACAATAATGATAGCTGCAAATGAGCTTAAAATATCTAATCCAAATAACAATTTTGCGATGATAAAAACACTTACAAAAATAGCTACTGTAATTCCATAACTAACATACATAGCGCCGTAAAAGAAAGAAGGCTCCATCATATATTTAAAACCACATTTAGGGCAGTTCTCGTGTATTTGAATTACTTTTTTTGGAGAGAATGAAAATTTGTTTTTAAAAAAATCTCCCTCATGACAACTAGGACATTTATTGTTTAAAACACTGTACGCTTTTGTTCCTTTCTTAAACATGAATACTCTAAATATTTTAAGTAGATTTGCAATCACAAAATTACAAAAAAATACATGCTTAACGTACATAATTTAACAGTCTCTTTTATGGGGACAGATTTATTTTCTGGAATCACTTTTAAATTAAATAAAGGAGATAGAATTGGATTGATAGGAAAAAATGGAGCAGGAAAATCAACCTTGTTAAAAGTGTTATCAAAAGATATTGAAACCAATGGCGGTACCATGGCTTTTGATAAAGATGTGAGAATTGGGTTTTTGCGTCAAGATATAGATTTTGTTCAAGGAAGAACCATTTTAGAAGAAGCCTATCAAGCCTTTGAAGAGATTAAAGCAATTGAGTTAAAACTTGATGAAATTAATGAACAGTTGGCAACAAGAACTGATTATGAAAGTGAACAATACAGCCAGTTAATTCATGATTTAACAGACAATACAGAGCGCTACGAATTGCTTGGTGGTTATAATTACCAAGGAGATACAGAGAAAATTTTACAAGGATTAGGGTTTAAAAGAGAAGATTTTGACAAGCTTACCGACACCTTTTCTGGAGGATGGAGAATGCGTATTGAGTTGGCTAAACTATTATTGCAAAACAATGATATTTTGTTATTAGATGAGCCAACAAACCACTTAGATATCGAATCTATTATTTGGTTAGAAAATTTCTTAAAAGGATATTCAGGTGCTATTGTATTGGTTTCGCATGATAAAATGTTCTTAGACAATGTAACAAATAGAACCATTGAAATCTCTCTAGGGCAAATTTATGATTACAAAAAACCCTATTCTCAATTCTTATTGTTAAGAGGAGAAATCAAAGAAAAACAACTTCAGGCTCAGAAAAATCAAGACAGAGAAATTAAACAAAAACAACAACTAATTGATAAGTTTAAAGCCAAGGCAAGTAAAGCTTCTATGGCACAATCTTTAATGAAACAGCTTGATAAAGTTGAGCGTATTGAAGTTGATCAAGATGATAATGCTACGATGAACATTCGTTTTGCAAAATCTAAAGAGCCAGGAAAAATTATTGTTGAGGCAGAAAATTTAAGCAAAAGTTACGGAGATAATCATGTCTTAGAAAATGTAGATTTATTAATTGAGCGTAATAGTAGAATTGCTTTTGTGGGTCAAAACGGACAAGGAAAATCAACATTAGCTAAAATGTTGGTGGGTGATATTTCGTTTAAAGGTCATTTAAAATTGGGGCATAATGTAGAGATTGGATATTTTGCACAAAATCAATCTGAACATTTACCGCCAGAAAAAACGGTTTTGCAGATTATGGAAGATGCAGCAACGGATTCTAACAGAGCACGCGTTAGAGATATGTTAGGAGCCTTTTTATTTGGTGGAGATGCGGTAGATAAAAAAGCAAAAGTGCTTTCTGGAGGAGAACGAAATCGTTTGGCATTGTGTAAATTGTTGTTATCTCCGTTTAATGTGCTAATCATGGATGAGCCCACAAACCATTTAGATATTGCATCAAAAAATGTGTTAAAAGAAGCGTTGAAGAGTTTTGAAGGCACGTTGATTCTCGTATCGCATGATAGAGATTTCTTACAGGGATTAACATCAACTGTTTATGGCTTTAAAGACAAAGTAATAAAAGAATACTTGGGTGATATTGATTATTTCTTAGAAGAACACAAAATGGAAAGTTTGCGCGAAGCTGAAAAGAAAACGGTTGTTAAAGAAGTAAAAGAAACCGTAAAGAAAGAAGCTTACCAACTTAGTAGAGACGAAGAAAAAGAGTTGAAGAAATTAAAAAACAAGCTGTCAAACATAGAATCTGACATTGCTGATTTAGAAACTCAAATAGAGAATATGGATTTTGAACTATCTCAACATTATGATGAAGTTTCTACTAGACCCAATTTTTTTAAAAACTACGAAGCTAAAAAAGCTAAGCTAGATGTTTTGCTTGAAGAATGGGAAAAAATTGAAGCAGAAGTGACTGCTTTTTCCTAAATAACTTCAAAGTTTCGCTAACGGTCTCGGCTATGAGTAGTTGCGTGGGTTAGCACTTAACTTTGCAAGTACACACCAAGTTGGAAATTCCTGCGGAATTTCCAAAGTAAGCAAGAACAAGCAATTACTTATAGCCATTGTTGTGCTTTCGTTATTTTCCACTTCGGTTCAACTCCGCTTTGATTTTTTCCTGGACTATTTCATTCTCTCTTATTCCATTTCTATAATTTCGATTCATCCATTGATAAAACGAAATTGCTCGTTTCAGAGCTTCTTGGAAATATATATCATTCTGGACATCCGAAAGATTCACTGGTTCAGCTACTCTGTTATCGTTTGTTTCAAGAATCGTTTTTACATTTTTATATATCTCACTCATATGAAAATCTTTTATAGGCTCGTAGTCCATTCGTAAATCTTCAGTGACGTAGAAATACTTGAAATCATATAATTCAGAAATAGAAATTCTAAGCGAGTCATTTCGGATGATATTTATTCCCTTAGATTTCAAATTTTCATAGGCGACAGTTATCGGTTCAAATGTTCCTCGCCCTGTCAATCTCGCATAATAAAATCTTAATGTATCTGTCAAAGGGGTTTTTAGAATTAAATGTTCCAATACTGCCGAATTATTTTTTATTGCTTTCTCGTTAATTGTAATCTTTGAATTAAAGTTAAAAACGTCCTTTTCAAGATTAGTTAGAATTTCGCTTAACATATTCAATTCAAGTTCACGCTCGATATTATCATTATTCCAATTATTTATCTGAAGAGCAATTAAAATACCAATCACTACCAGAATAATTTCTCCTATGGCATAAATCAGGTACTTACTGAACTTATTTTCTGCCAGTAGATGTTTTCTAATTTTCCTAAAGAATTTTATCATTGGTTAATGGTTTGTTATAATGAAGCACAATGCATTTTGATATGAATCCGTTTCAATGATTTATATCAGCAGTTAGCGAAGTTCGGTTTTTTATTTATAAAAGTCAAGTAAACTATGTTGTCACATAAATATCTACTATTTTTGATGTTAATATAAATATGTCCCCTCGAGCGGAGTTGAGAGGTTTAGAAACACAAAATGAAATAAAAAGATGATTAGGTCTCGACTCCGCTCGACCAGACAAACATAATTTCTAGCAAGATTCAAAGACTATGTTAAGTTTCTACTCCACACAGCCAGACATATCGAAATCATTTAACCAACAATTTTTTTTACCAGAGTTAAAGGATATGAATATTCAGCTTTTTATCAAACGTGAAGATGAAATCCACCCGTTTGTTTCTGGTAATAAATTTAGAAAACTCAAATACAATGTTTTAGAAGCAAAAAAAACACATCAGAACACCTTATTAACTTTTGGTGGAGCATTTTCTAATCATATTGTGGCTACAGCAGTTGCAGGTAAACAAGCAGGTTTAAAATCGATTGGTGTAATTCGAGGAGACGAGTTAGGAATTGATTTGCAAAAAACATTGAAATCAAATCCTACTTTACGACAAGCCCATAACAACGGAATGGAATTCCATTTTGTAACAAGAGAACAATACAGGCAAAAAACAGATGAGGTATTTATCAATACGTTGAAAAATACCTTTGGTAATTTTTACTTAATTCCAGAAGGTGGAACAAACGATTTGGCAATAAAGGGTTGTCAAGAAATTTTAACTGAAGAAGATTTAGTTTTCGATTATATTTGTGTTGCAGTTGGAACTGGAGGAACTATTTCTGGGTTGATTACATCTGCAAAGAAGCATCAAAAGGTTATAGGTTTTCCTGCTTTGAAAGGTGGTTTTTTACAAGATGAAATTGAAACTTTAGTTAATGAAACGAGTAATTGGAAATTGATACATGAATATCATTTTGGAGGGTATGCAAAATACAATGAATCGTTAATTTCGTTTATCAATCAGTTTTATTCAGCAACAAAGATTCCTTTAGATCCGATTTACACAGGAAAAATGGTATTTGGAATTGTAGATTTAATTAAAAAGAACTATTTTTCAGAAAACAGTAAAATTTTAATAATTCACACTGGAGGTTTACAAGGAATAGCAGGATTTAATAGCAAACTGGCAAGTAAAAATTTAGAACTAATTACAATTTAATGAAACTCAAATCATACATTTTAATAGCTTTTCTAAGCTTCTTTATTGTTAGTTGTGGTTCTAAAAAAACGGTGGTTTCATCTAAAAAGAAAATACCAAAAGAAACCACTTCCATTAAAAAAATGCCTTCTGTAAAACAGAATCAGCATGTAAAAAACCTAACGAAGAAAAATAAAAACCTAAATAAATACACGCTTACCTATATAAAAAAATATGCTCCGTTAGCTGTTATTAAAATGCATGAGTATAAAATTCCGGCCAGCATTACCTTAGCACAAGGAATTTTAGAGTCGGGTAACGGTAGAAGTGTTTTAGCATCAAAATCGAACAATCATTTCGGAATAAAATGTCATAAAGGTTGGACAGGAAAAAAAGTGTACCACGATGATGATAAAAAGGATGATTGCTTTCGGAAATATAAATATGTTGAGAATTCATATAACGATCATTCGAAGTTTTTAACTACCAGAAAAAGGTATGCATTCTTATTTAACTATCGGACTACAGATTATAAAAAATGGGCAAGAGGGTTAAAGAAAGCAGGATATGCAACCGATAGAAAATACCCAACTAAATTGATCAAAATTATTGAAGATTATAAGTTGCACGAATTTGATAAGGTTAAAAAAAGCGACTTAAAAAAGTATAAAAGAGAAGAGAAAAAAAACACACCAAAAAGCACTCCTGTTCCAACAACAGAAAAAGCTGCTACAGGAAAAACACATACTGTTAAAAAGGGAGAAACCTTATATTCTATTTCTAGAAAATATAATATTACAGTGCAACAATTAAAGAAAATCAATAATTTAACAGACAATACGCTTGGTATTGGTCAGAAATTAATCATCAAATAAATTTTTAATGAAAATCATTAAAGCTGTAAGAGGTAAGTCGCCACAAATTCCAGAAGATTGTTTTGTGGCAGAAAACGCCACCATTGTTGGCGAAGTTACTATGGGAAAAAATTGTAGTGTTTGGTACAATGCTGTAATTAGAGGTGATGTTCATTTTATAAAAATGGGTGATAAAGTAAATGTTCAAGATGGGGCTGTAATTCATGCAACCTATCAAAAATCGCCAACAACTATTGGCAATAATGTTTCTATTGGGCATAACGCCATTGTTCATGGTTGTACCATTTATGATAATGTTTTGGTTGGAATGGGAAGTATTATTATGGATGATTGTGTGATAGAGAGTAATTCTATTATTGCTGCTGGAGCTGTAGTTTCTAAAAACACCCGGGTAGAAAGCGGAACTATTTATGCTGGAATTCCAGCTAAAAAAATTAAAGACATTTCAAAAGAATTGATTTCTGGAGAAATAGATAGAATTGCAAATAACTATGTAGAATATGCAAGTTGGTTTAAGGAAGAATAATAAAAAACCCGATGAACTCTCACATAACATCGGGCTTTTAGTATTAATCAATCAAACAAATACATTTATTTTCTAACGCTTTCCTTTTCCGCGTTTTTTCATTTTACCTTTCATCTTATTTTTTGCTCCCATTCTCTTTTTAGCATCTCCCATTTTACTTTTTTGAAGTTTTGTAAACTTCTCATACTGCTCTGGAGTTAAGATATTTTTCATTTTAGACTGAAACTCAATTCTGTTATCTAACGCTTTATTTGCTGAATCAAAATCAACTCTTCGTCTCATTTTATTTAAATCTCCTTTTTTTAGCTCACCAGATTTAATAGCTTTTTCTACTCTTGCTTTAAAGTCAGCATTGTCTTTACTTTCTTTTTTAATTTTAGCTAATTTTGTTTTAGATGCCATTGCATCTTTCCTCATTTGATCTCCTTTTACTTTTCTTTGTTTACCCATTTCTATATACAAAGCAGTAATCTTTGTAGTTTGATCTTTAGATAAATCTAATTGAAGTGCCATTCTTTTCACAGACAATGTAGCTCTCTGTTCTGGAGTCATAGAATCAACTCTTCCCATTCTTTTTCTTTGTTGTGAATATCCAGCTGAAACTGTAAATATAAATGCTAATACTAATGCTATTTTTTTCATCTTTTAAAATTTTAATTATTATTTAATCTGCTTCTTTGACTTTAAAATTTTCAAAAGGTTTAACTTTGTGTGTTTTTTTAACATACGATTAACATATAATACATTCTTAAAAATGAAAAGATTAGCAATCATTTTTTTACTATTTACAGCAACTATTTCTGCTCAAGATTCTATAAAAGTTAACCTTAAGAATCCTAATGCTACCATATATACACATTTGTATTTTTTACAAACAGATTCTTATCAACCAGAAAAAGCAGCTCAAACCATATTGCCAAATTCTACAAAGAAACCTGAAAATGCTGCGATAAAATTAAAGCAGATTTTAGACGGAAAAGGATTGTTTGTAGATTTTAAACAAGTGCCAACAAATTCAGACTTTAAAGATTCGTTAACCTTAGGAAATGCACATAAATATGTGCTGTTTCCAAATGAAATGCCCTTAATATCTGTAGAAAAAGTTGGAGACAATTGGTATTATTCTCAAGAAACCATAGCTAATTTAGATGAAATATATAATGATGTTTTTCCTTGGTATGTGTTAAAAATTGAACAATTAATGCCAAGTCTTGGCCATAAAAAAGTGTTTGATGTAGAGGTTTGGAAATTTATTGGATTATTAATTATGCTACTTGTAGCGTTTTTGTTACATCTTATTTTTAAGCGATTAACCTATGCGGTTCTTCATAAAATTCACAATTATATTATTCATAATGATAGTTTAGCAATAGCTAAAGTTTTAAAGAAATTAGCACATCCAATTAGTTTATTAATTGCGTTGAGTTTTATGAGTAAAGTCTTTCCCTCATTTCAATTTGGATTAGAAATTAATAAATGGGTATTTGTAGGAATCAATATTACAAAAACTGTTTTTTGGATTTATGTATTCTTAAAATTAGTAACGGTAACCATGCATGTCTATTCTGAGTTTACAGAAAGAACACAGAGCAAATTAGATGATCAATTAGTACCAATCCTAAATAATTTTTTAACAGGAATCGTCATCTTTATTGGAATCTTAAAAATGTTAACCGTTTTAGGAATCGATGCTACAACTGTAATTGCAGGAGCTTCGATTGGAGGTTTGGCAGTTGCTTTGGCTTCTCAAGACACTGTGAAAAACTTGATAGGAACGTTTATGATTTTCTTAGACAAACCTTTTCATATTGGAGATTGGATTGAAGCGGGTGGAGTAGAAGGTTCGGTTGAAGAAGTTGGATTTAGATCGTCTAGAATTAGAGCTGCAGACACTTCTATTTTTCAAATTCCAAATAGTAAATTATCTGAAATAGTTATCAATAATAAAGGGTTGCGTTTGTATAGGCGGTATAATACCAATGTAGGTATTCGATACGATACGCCTCCAGAATTAATTGAAGCTTTTGTAAAAGGGGTTCGAGAAATTATCATTGAGCATCCAGAGACGCGTTCTGAACCCGATTCTTATAATGTGGAGTTTACAGGCTTTGGAGATTCTGCTTTGTTGATTTTAATAAATGTGTATTTTAAAAGTTTAGCTTGGGGCGTAGAACAATCATCTAAACACAAATTACATATTGCGATTGTGAAATTAGCTAAAGGGTTAGGAGTAGAATTTGCATTCCCTTCTAGTACTGTAATGATTGAACAATTTCCAGACAAGCAAAGTTTAGATATGAAATACAATACAGATCAAGCAGCCATTGATGCAGTTATTAAAAATACAATAGACGAATTTCACAAAAAGGCTTAATCAAGATCTATTGTAACTGTTTTGTTTTGATCAATTAGACTGTTAAAAAAAGTTTTTTCTTTGTTAGCAATTGTAACTTGTAACTGTTGATTTACTTTTTTAATATCAATAGTAAAAGTGGTGTTAAAAGCTTTGATGTTTTTTAACGACATGGTGTTCCATTGTTTAGGTAATTTTGGGGAGAACGAAAAAGAGTTAAAACCTGTTGGTCTAATTCCTAAAATTCCCTCTGTAACAACTCTACAATACAAAGCACTTTCTGCTGATAAATGGCGTTGATTCCCCTCTGGATATGCTTCTACAGGATACGGAACGTGTTCTCCTAACAACCTTCTTTTAGAGTAAAATTGAAAGAATTCCATCGCTTTTTTAGTTTCACCAGCGGCAAAAACTCCACGCAAAGCATATAGTGTTGCTCTATCCCAAAATGTAGTAACCGTTTCATCTTGAAAAATGGATTTTAATTTTTCTTGATTGTTTAATAGCTGTTTAATTTTTGCTGAAGATTTGATGAAGTATTTATAATTTCTCGTAAACCCATAAAACTGATATTTCCATTTTCCATTCAAAGAAAACCGCTCTTTGTTCTTGTTTTCTAAGTAGATGTCTCCGGTTATTCCACCCGGACCTCTTCTGTCAATAGCAAGAATAGCGATCGTATTATTTCCTTTTTTTAAATACGATTTAGGAATCGTAAAATTATTAGGAGTAGTATTCCAAATAGATGTTCCAATGATGTTTCCGTTGATATAAATTCTAGCCGAATCATCAATCTCTCCATCAATTTTTAAATGGTATTCTGTATTGCTGTTTTTAATATTAATATTTTTGCGAAACCAATACACACCATCTAAAGGTTCTTTGTCTTTAAAAATGTCTTCATAGTTGCCTGGTAAACTTACTTGCCCCCATTTTGAGTCTCTATATTTTGGACTTGAATATTCTTTTTGATTGAAAACAGGATCATCAAAAATCTTAGCAATGGCTTGTTGTGAGCGATCGTCTCTGTCTTGCAATGTGTGAATTTTAATAATTTTTTTCACAGAAGCTTTCCATTCTTTAATACTTGCTTGAGATGCCAATCCATCATCTGTCCATAAATGTTTAGAAAAAAGTGCATTGATGGTTCCTTCACTTCTTTCAAAAAGATTTACAGTTAGTGGAGTTGCTATCCACGCTCTTAAAAAATCATTTCCTTTAAAATACTTATATGTTTTAAAACCATTCATGTTTGCTCCAAAATAGGTTTCAATAGCCTTTCTTAAATTCTCTGATTGCGTTTTATATTTGTTTAATTGTTGAAGATTGATGTTCAGCTCTTTTCCTAAAATAACAGCAGAAACCAACGCATCATAATACAAGCTAGAAGTATTTAAGTTGGCATCACCAGCTGCAAATCTTCCTTCAAGTTCATCGCTATCTGAAGTAACAACACCTTCATCATTAATTTTTCTTCTAGAATATTCTAAACACCATTCTATCAAAGGCCATAATTCTTTTGCTGTACTTTTATCTCCATAGGCCAAGGCAAATCTTGATGCTCCGTAAGCAATCATCGCCATGTCTCCTCGATCTCCAGCACCATTCCAATAATCCAATCCTTCAGCAATAATTGAACTCGGAATGGGTTTGTATGCATCGTTAGTATATTTGGCAAAGTGTCTAAAAGAATTGATTGCAGATTCATTTCCAGCATGATTTCCTAAAAAAGGAAAAAACGGATTTGCATATTCAGCCTGATCGTTTGCCCAGATAGCAGCATAATATCTACTTCCACCTGGTGCATGCATCAATCCTCCTTTGGTTTTAAAAATACTTTCTACTGCTCTAATTTTAGCAAATGCAAAAGCAGTGTTTAAGGTCTTGTCTGGAGTTTCTAATACTAAGTTTGATAAGGTCTTATCTATAAAATCTACTCTTTTGTTGAATTCAAAATCAGCAGAGACATATTGTTTATCTTCATCTTTTTGCCTTGCTGAATAAATAATAGCATACTTTATTGTTTCGTTTGGGCTTAGGGTAAATGAGCCTTTTTTACTGCTTTTTGCACTGATAACATAAGCTCCTTTTACTCCTTTTTTAGCATCTGTTGTATGTGAACTATTAATGTTTGGTATTGTAACTTCTACAGATGTGTTTAATGGATTTAGAAGGGTTATTTTATCAATAAATACTGGTGCATCTGTGGAAGGAAACAATTGATGTGTTATTTGAACACCTGCATTGGTATTGGATTTAATTTTTAAAATCCCTTTGTGATAAAAATGTGTTGGCTGTTCTATAATAGATTTTCCATTAATTTTTACTTTTTCAAATTGATTGCTATCAAAATCATGAATTAAACTTGCATGTGTGTCATTTGGAATGGTTCTTAACATAGGAAAAACCAACTTTACTTGTTGTTGTAAAATTCCCTTTTTTACACCATAATGCACAATAGCAGAAGTGTAAAAACCGCTCATTTCTATATTGTCTATATGAGAATCATTTTCTTTAACATTCCAAACAATTCCGTTATCATGAGTTAAATTCCATCTTGTATGTTGAGAAAAAACAGTTTGCGTAATAAAAGTAATAGTTAATAAAATAACTATTTTTTGAAAGAGTTGTTTTTGCATTATGAAAATTGATTAATTGATATAGGCTACAATTTAAAAAGAAAACTTTTAAGAATAAAAAAAGCCTCAATGAAACATTGAGGCTTTTTAGAAATAAGTCTTCGAATTTACTATTTATAAAAAATAAGAATCTTAAATAAATCTTAAAGCCTTTATAAATTAAGCCAATATGATAGTTTTAAATTGATAGATCTAAAACGTGGACTTAGTGGTGAATTTGTATTGTAATTATCATTATAAGCTATAAACAAATCAGATAAGGGTGCAAAACGCCATTGTAACCTTGAATTTATGCTTAAGCTTTCGTCTTGACTGCTAAATTGAATTAACGTATTCCAAAACAAACTCTTATTAAAAGTAACATCAAATCGAGGTCCAATTAACCAAATGGATGCAGTAGCAAAAGGTTTTGGTAAGCTGATGTAATTGTAGTTTACTTGTACTTTTGTTTGAAAAAAGGGTTCTACTCTCCAATTTAAATTTCCTTCCACTGAATATTTATTTCCGTTGTAAAATTGACCAATAGAGGGAGCAACATCAAAAGAGAATTGTTTTCTCATGTCTGATCTATATTTTGCTTCAAAACTTGTGTATGAATATTCACTATTTGCTGGTAATGCTGTAGAGCTTGTTCTTGTAGGGTCAAAACTATCATAAAGGTATGTATAGCGATTGTACATAGAGAGTTCTAAATTAGCAGTATTGTTAAAATCAAGAGTCCATTGACTAACAATTGTATAATCAGAATTTTGATATCCTAATTCTGGTTTCCAAATAAATATTGGGGTTATAGAAATTGCATGCTTTTGAATTTTACCTTTTTTTGGATAAAAAGTGCGTTCAAAATTTGGATTGATTTTTAAGATGTCTGTTCTTCTAATATAACCTAAATCGGACCTAAAATCATCTTCGATATACACTCCGCTTAACCGAATTTTAAAATCTCGAGTATTATATTCTGTAGAAATTCCAGCAGAAATGTCTTTGCCGTTTGTTGTTGGAGAAAAAGATTTGTGAATAAAATATCTTCCGTTCCACGTATTGTTTTCTGAGGCTAAATTGTAATCTACACCAACAACTCTATTGTACTTGTCTTCTTGAGCTAAAAAACTATAGTCTTTTGTTGCTTGTTTGTTGATGAATAAAAAACTGATGTTTGATCTGCTAAATAATTTTTGTTGAACTGCAACAACCGAGTTGTTTGTAGACGGAATTTCATTAGCTAAATCTTCTTCTGTTTGAACACTTAAGATTCCTAAACGTAAATTATTGTTTAGTTTCCCACTTAATCTTGCTCCGGCTACAATTCCGTTTTCAATAGATTCATCATTTTTATCTTTAGCAATTCCAATACGTCTTGAGAAAAATGGATTGCCGTCTCTTGAGCTTCCAAAATCTCCAAACAAATCGCTATTTTCTATAAAAAACTGACGACGTTCTGGTAGCGAAATTTCAAAACGAGTTAAATTGGTGGTTTGTTGATCAACTTCTACCTGAGAAAAATCTGGATTGATGGTTACATCTAAATTCATGCTATTCCCAATGGCAAACTTAGCATCACCCCCAAATTTTACATCATTAATAGCACTATTGTTTTCAAAATCTTTTCCTGAAAAAGTATTTACATACGGTATTAATGCAATCGGAGCTCTCGATTTTCCTAAAGGTTTTTCAAAAATCATTTCGCCCATATACGCCAAGCTAAAAATCAATTGATTTTGAGGGATATTCATCCATGTACTACGTTCGTTGTCCTGTGTGTCAAATTGATAGCTATTAAAACGCCATTTTGTTTCACCTTCTTTAAATTTAAAGGCAGTTAACGGAATTGCAATTTCTGCTACATAAGCATCGTCTAAAATTTGCGTTTTACAAACCCATTTGGTATCCCAAGCTAAATTAAACCCTCTTAAATCTGTTCCACCACCAGAAAGCAATGCTTCTCTTTTTACTCCCGCCGGATTTGTTCCAAAGAAAAAAGCATTAGAACCGTCATTAAAAGTGTCAAAAATTAGTGTAACGTTGTCGTTTCCTGAAGCCCTAAAATCTCTTCGTAAAGAAGGAATTATAAACTTATTGGATTTGGCGTTTACTTTAATTGCTACATATAAATTCTTATCATCAAACATCATTTTAATTTCTGTTTGATTTTTTGCCTTTAAAGAGTCTGTTGGAAAATATTGCCAGTAGTTTGTGGTAGTTTTAGCTTTAGTCCAATCAGCTTCGTTTAAAATACCATCAATATTAATTTCAGTGATGTTGGTATTTATATATTTTACAAAAACTTGTTTTGTTTTTTGGGCAAAAAGGGTGGTGCAACTAATTATAAAAATTAGGAATAGATTTTTTTTCAAAATGGTACTTGGTTAGCGTTTTGAAAGATAAAAAAATTATGTTATAAAATTTATGGAAGTTGAAAAAACAAAAAAGGAACTACATTTTATGTAATTCCTTTTGTATACCTTATTAAAAATTTCTTATTTATATAGCTTCAACAAATAATCCATCATTGGTTTTAGTAACTTTTGCTACTTCTTTTTTAGTTAAGCCTTTAATGGTTTTGTCCCATTTTTTGTTAGATAAACCCGATTGAATTTTTAAAGCACTTAACTCTATTTTATCTAAAGTTGATAAAATAGCTAATAGCGCAACTTCATCATCATTTAGCTCTACAGAAGGTGCTTGTTTCTCTGGTCTCATTTGTGG
>JALQYN010000077.1 GCA_023254055.1 Polaribacter sp. | reverse complement strand
AACAAAAAGCAAATCAATGGAGAAATAACACAGATAATTGGGACTAATTTATCGTGAACGGTTTTTGATTTCATAAACAATCCAAAAGCATACAATCCCAAAAGTGGCCCATAAGTATAACTCGCTACTTTGAAAATCATCGTCACCACAGACTTATCATTTAATGAATTGAAAATGATAATCACTAAAAACATTAGTAGAGAAAACCCAACATGCACAAAATGACGTGTTCTAACAGCATTGGATTTATTTTGGTTTTCCGCTTTATCCATTCCTAAGAAATCTACACAAAAAGAAGTGGTTAAAGCGGTTAAAGCAGAATCTGTTGTAGCGAATGTAGCAGCTGTTAATCCTAGTAAGAAAACGACTGCTGGAATAATATTCAAATGATTAAAAGCAATTTCTGGAAAAAGTAAATCGGTTCGTTTTACACCATCAACCATCGGAACTGAGATTCCATTTTTTTCTGCATATAAATATAGTAAAGCACCAACACTCAAGAAGAAAATATTGATAATCACAAAAATTCCAGTGAAAGTGAACATGTTTTTTTGGGCTTCACCAATGTTAGCACAACTTAAGTTCTTTTGCATCAAATCTTGGTCTAATCCAACCATAGCGATGGTTACGAAGATGCCGCCTAAAATTTGTTTCCAAATATAGTTACCTTTTAAATAATCTTCATAGAAAAACACTTTAGAATAATTACTGTTTTTTACAGTTTCAAAAGCATCAACAAATCCTAAATCTAAACTATTACAAATAAAAATAATCGTTAAGAATACGGATGCAACTAAGAAAAACGTTTGTAAAGTGTCGGTAATAATAATGGTTTTCAAGCCGCCACGATAGGTATAAGCAAATATTAAAGCTAAGGAAATTAAAACCGTAACGGCAAACGGAACTTCAAAATCATCAAATACAAAACGTTGCAACACAATCACCACTAAATACAAACGAAACGCCGAACCAATTGTTCTACTAATCAAGAAAATAGTCGCGGCGGTTTTGTAGCTTACCACACCTAATCGCTGTTCGATATAACTGTAAATAGAAGTTAAATTCATGCGGTAGTATAACGGAAGTAAAACCGTTGCGATTATGATAAAACCAATGGCATTTCCTAATACAAACTGAAAGTATTTAAACTGCAAATCAGGATTTCCAACTTCACCAGGAACGGAAATAAAAGTCACGCCAGAAAGTGCTGTTCCAATCATTCCAAATGCAACTAAATACCATTTAGCATTTTTATTGGCCTTAAAAAAAGCGTCATTGCTACTGTCTTTTTTACTAACAAAATTGGAAATTAAAATCAGAATTCCGAAGTAGATAATGATAATGGCTAAAATAGTTCCTGAAGTCATATATTGGTTTTTGAATGTGCTAAAATAACAAAAAGATAGAAGTTTGTTGAAATAAGCTTAAAGAAAATTCATTTGTAATTATTTTCGGAAAACTCCCAACTTCCAACTCACATCTCCCGACTTTTTTTTACTTTTGCTAAATGGAATTACCATCAAAATTATTAGAAAACGCGGTTAATGAAATGGCTCAATTACCAGGAATTGGTAAAAGAACGGCATTGCGTTTGGTTTTACATTTATTAAAACAACCTTCTGAGCAAACTGAAGTTTTATCTTCAGCTTTAACTGTCATGCGAAATGATATTCAATACTGCAAAGAATGTCATACCATTTCGGATGCTGATATTTGTGGGATTTGCTCTAATCCTTCTCGTGATAAATCGATAATTTGTGTGGTGGAAGATGTTCGAGATGTGATGGCATTGGAAAATACAGGAATGTTTAAAGGAGTTTATCATGTTTTAGGCGGGAAAATTTCTCCAATTGAAGGTGTTGGGCCAAGTCAATTAAAGATTTCTTCGTTAGTTGATAAAGTAAAACAAGGAAATGTTACTGAAATTATTTTTGCTTTAAGTTCCACAATGGAAGGCGATACCACAAACTTTTATATATATAAACAAATTAAAGAGTTTGATATAAAAACATCAACAATCGCAAGAGGAATTGCAGTTGGAGATGAGTTAGAGTATGCCGATGAAGTAACTTTGGGAAGAAGTTTATTGAATAGAATCCCTTTTGAAACTTCAATTAAGCCTTATTAACAAAGTTTCAATCAAAATTCAATAATCACTTCGTTTTTTTAATTGTAAAAACTATATTTGTTACCTAATTTAGAGTATTTGTGTTTTGTTTTTTTAAATCCTTAATAATGCTCAAAATAAGTATAGATTTTAAATGAAAAAAATATTTTTTTTATCCATAGCTACAGTTTTGTTAACTTCATGTATTTCTAATAAAGATTTAGTTTACCTGCAATCGCCTGCTTCAGTTAAATCTGATTCTATAGAAGTTGCTCAAATAATTTCAAAACCTTACAGAATCCAAACTAGCGATATTTTGAACATTAACATAAAAGCATTAGATCAGAAGTTAGTAGATATGTTTGCTATTTCACAATCTTCAAGTGCTGGTCAGTCTCAGGCATCAACACAGACATTGTATTTTAATGGTTATACAGTAGATGATCATGGAAATATTAGAATTCCCATATTAGGAGAGTTAAACGTATTAGGATACACCACTGATGAGGTTAGACAAAAAATTGAAAAAAAACTTTTAGAGGAATATTTTAAAAAAGAAGCGAATATTTTTATAACGGTTAAATTAGCTGGTTTGAGATATACAATAAACGGAGAAATTGGGAGTCCAGGAACAAATGTTTTATATCAAGACAAAGCTACAATAATGGAGGCAATTGCAAATTCAGGTGACATAACAACCACAGGAAATAGAAAAGAAGTTCAAATTATTAGAAAATTTCCTCATGGGTTTGAAACTTTTAGTATTGATTTGACTAACTCAAATGCAATGAATTCTCCTTACTTTTATATTCAACCAAACGATTATATCATAGTTAAACCACTTAAACAAAAATCTTGGGGAACAGGAGTTACAGGGGTTCAATCTGTAGCAACAATAATGACTGCTATTTCTCTAATTACAACATTAATTGTTTTATCTAAAACTTTGTAATAATGTTAGATACTAAAGATTTTAATTTTTTTGATTCTCAAAGTTCATTTGATTTTAAGGGTTTTCTTTTAAAAATAATTGCTTATTGGAAATGGTTTTTGCTTTCTTTACTTATAACTTTTATTTATGCATATAATGTAAATATCAGAAAAGAAAGTATTTACGGTATGGAATCATTAATTGTAGTAGAAGACCAAAATAATCCATTTTTTACTTCTAATACTAGTTTGGTTTTTAATTGGGGAGGAACATCGGATAAAGTACAAACTATTATTACCACATTGAGATCGCGTTCTCATAATGAAATTGTTGTAGATAAATTACAGTACTATATAAATTATTTAACAAAAGGAGAATATTACTATAAAGACGCATATGGAGAGGTTCCTTTTTATGTTCAAATTGACAAATCAAAAGGACAATTGTTTGGACAATTAATAAAAATTAAGTTTTTATCTCCTACACAATATGAACTCACAGTTGATTTTGGGGAAAACACAACCACAACTGTCGTTCATTACAATGATTTATCAGTTAAACCTATTAATATCTCAGGAGGAGAGTTTAAGAAAGTTTTTAAAATTAATGAATTGATTGATCTTCCATTTTTAAATTTTAAATTACTTATTAAACCAGAAGCCTTCGAGTATCTAAATAAAGAATATTATTTAAGGTTTGATGATTTTAATAGCACGGTTGCTAATTACAGAAATATTGATGTTGCTGCAGACGCAAAAGCTTTATCTGTAATCAGATTACAAATGGAAGGTCCTAATAAGTATAGATTAGTCGAATATTTAAATACAACGGTTAAAACCTTACAAAAAATACAATTAGATAGCAAAAATCAATTTGCAAATAATACTATAGGTTTTATAGATAGCACTCTTAATGTTATGGAAAGTCAAATTAAGGATGCCGAAAATGAGTTAAAAGAATTTCGACGAGGAAAAAATATTCTCGAATTAGAGGGTGTTGAATCAGGTAGTGCTTTAAGTGCAAAATTGTCAGGATATGATGTTGAAAAAGATGCTATTAATAGAAAAATTGCATATTATAATTTATTGAAAAATTATTTAGAAAAAACCACAGATTATTCTAAATTGCCAGCGCCAACTGTTGCAGGTATTGATGATCCTAATATCATTGGAAATGTATCTAAACTAATTCAGCTCTCAGCTGAAAGAGCTAATATGGCCTATTCAGTGAAAAACAAAAAGTTGTTCTCGGAATTTGATGTTGAAATGGAATCTACTAAGAAAGTATTATTAGAAAACATCAATAGTGCTAAAAATGGATTAAGTTTAGATTTATCTCTCATTAATAAAAATATAGCAAAAGCAGAGGGCGAAGCTAGTTTGTTGCCTGAAAACAAACAAGAACACATAAAAATAACAAGGAAATATAATCTTAAAGATAAAATTTATAGTTCTTTTCTAGAAAAAAGAAGTGAAGCAGAAATTGTCAAGGCAGCTAACATATCAGATGTTACTTTTTTAGACCCCGCAAAAGATGTTGGAGGGGGATTAAGAGGTCCAAAAACTAATGTTAACTATATTTTAGCAGCTTTCTTAGGTTTTTTAATTCCGCTATTTATTGTTTTTATTATTGTGTTTCTAGACAATAATATTAATACAGCTGAGGATATTCAAAAATTAACAGCAATTCCTTTAATTGGTGTTGTAGGATTGAAAAATGTAAAATCTAATTTGGCTGTTTTTGAAAAGCCAAAATCGCCATTATCAGAATCCTTTAGAGCGATTCGCTCCTCACTACAATTCATGTATAAAAAGCAACACAAACAAGATGCTATTATCTTAATGATTACATCTTCAGTAAGTGGTGAAGGTAAAACATTCTGTTCTATAAATTTAGCCACAGTTTTTGCACTCAGCGAGAAAAAGACAGTTATTGTAGGTCTGGATTTAAGGAAACCAAGGATTTTTGGTGATTTTAATATTGATAATATTGTTGGTGTGGTAAATTATTTAATTGGTCAAAAAACCATACAAGATGTAATCCAAAAAACTCATATTCCAAATTTAGATGTAATACCTTCTGGACCAATACCTCCAAATCCTTCAGAATTATTGATGAGCGATGCTATGAAAGAGATGATTGATGAGTTGAAAACAAAATACGACTACATAATACTCGATACACCTCCTGTAGGGCTAGTTGCTGATGCCTTAGAACTAGCTAATTTCTGTGATACTACTTTATACGTAACAAGGCAAGGATTTACAAAAAAAGCAATGCTAAATGTGGTAAATGAAAAGCATAAAAGAGGGGAATTGCGTAACATAAGTATTGTCTTCAATGGATTTCAAAATAAACCTAAATATGGATATGGTTACGGATATGGCTATGGCTATGGGGCATACGGAGAAGGTTATCACGATGAACAAAAACCAAAATCTAAGTGGGAGAAGATAGTAAGTAAGTTTAAAAAAAATAAGGACTAAACTAACCTTGTAATGTTATGAATAGAATAAAAAATAAAAAGATACTTATAACTGGTGGTGCAGGTTTTATTGGTTCTAACCTTTGTGGGTATTTTTTAGAGCATAATGAAGTAGTTTGTTTAGATAATTTTTCTACGGGATATCGTCATAATATAGAGTCTTTTTTATCGCATCCAGGGTTTGCTTTGATTGAAGGGGATATTAGAGATTTTGAGACTTGTACATTAGCTGTTACAGGTGTTGATTTTGTATTGCATCAGGCGGCGTTAGGGAGTGTTCCGCGATCTGTTAATGATCCTATTACTTCTAATGAAGTTAATGTTTCGGGGTTTTTGAATGTATTAATGGCAGCCCGAAATGCTAATGTTAAGCGTTTTATTTATGCTGCGAGTTCTTCTACGTATGGTGACTCTGTTGTGCTTCCTAAAGTTGAGGATGTTATTGGTAAGCCTCTTTCACCTTATGCGGTTACGAAGTATGTAAACGAATTGTATGCAGCTGTTTTTAGTAAAACGTATGGAATAGAAACTATAGGGTTACGTTATTTTAATGTTTTTGGAAGAAATCAAGATCCTGGGGGGGCTTATGCTGCGGTAATTCCTAAATTTGTGGGGCAGTTTTTAAGACATGAAAGCCCAGTGATTAATGGAGATGGTAATTTCTCACGTGATTTTACTTATATAGATAATGTGGTTCAAATGAATGAGTTGGCCATGTTGACAGATAATCCGGAAGCGGTGAATACGGTATATAATACTGCCTTTGGGGAACGAACTACTTTAAACGAGTTGGTTCATGCATTGAAGGAGTTTCTTTCTGTTTATGATGAAAAAATTGCTGCAGTTCCTATTGTGTATGGGGAAAATAGAGTTGGGGATATTCCTCATTCTTTGGCAAGTATTGACAAGGCAAGACGATTGTTGAATTACCAGCCTCAATTTTCTATGCGTGCGGGTTTAAAAGAAGCTGTGGCATGGTATTGGGATAATTTGAAGGGTGAGAATTAAAAAAAGTAAAAAGTAAAAAGTGAGAAGTGAGAAGTGAAAAGTAAAAAGTGAGAAGGGTATTGGAGGAATTGTCTCCTTGAGGTTCTGATAGCTATCGGGATTAGGGGGTAAGGATGTTGTTTTGAGAGGGATATTTGTGGAATACTGATACACTAGTTCTCGATACCATTTTTTAAAAGAAAAATTAGCATTTTCCCTTTAAAAGATCACTCGAAATGGCGGTGGTGGTAAATAGTAAGAACGTTAAAAGTTAGAAAGTTAAAAGTAAAACAATACTATAATGATTAAAAATATCTGTTGTATCGGTGCGGGATATGTTGGAGGGCCTACGATGGCTGTTATTGCGCAAAAGTGTCCTCATATTAAAGTTACCGTGGTGGATTTAAATGAGAATCGAATTGCGGCATGGAATGATGCGGATGTTGAAAATATTCCTATATATGAGCCTGGCTTAAGTACTGTTGTGGCAGAGGCTCGAGGGCGAAATTTGTTTTTTTCTACGGATGTAGATAAAGCAATTGATGAAGCGGATATGATTTTTATATCAGTGAATACACCTACGAAAACGTATGGTGTTGGTAAGGGTATGGCGGCTGATTTGAAGTATATCGAATTGTGCGCGCGTCAGATTGCACGTGTGGCTAAAAATGATAAAATTGTAGTTGAAAAATCTACCTTGCCCGTGCGAACTGCAAGTGCTATTAAAGAGATATTAGAGCATACTGGTAATGGGGTGCAGTTTCAAATCTTGTCTAATCCTGAGTTTTTAGCTGAGGGAACTGCCATAGCGGATTTATTTGCTCCTGATAGGGTTTTAATTGGAGGGGATACCACAGTTGAAGGGCAAAAAGCAATTCAGACTTTGGTTGATGTTTATGCGCATTGGGTGCCAAAAGATAAAATATTAACCACGAATGTATGGTCGTCAGAATTGTCTAAATTAACGGCTAATGCTTTTTTAGCACAGCGCGTTTCATCTATCAATTCGCTTAGTGAGTTGTGTGAGAAAACGGGAGCTGATGTCAATGAAGTTGCTAAAGCTATTGGTTTGGATAGCCGTATTGGCTCTAAATTTTTGAAAGCTTCGGTAGGTTTTGGAGGTTCTTGTTTTCAAAAGGATATTTTGAATTTGGTTTACATTGCCAAATCGTATGGATTGCATGAAGTTGCGGATTATTGGGAGCAAGTTATCATTATGAATGACCATCAAAAGCGTCGTTTTGCTACCAATATTATTAAGACTTTGTACAACACGGTTTCGGGTAAAAATATCACTTTTTTGGGTTGGGCCTTTAAAAAAGACACTAATGATACTAGAGAATCAGCGGCTATTTATGTGGCGGATGATTTGTTGAGTGAGCAGGCTATTATTAGGGTTTATGATCCTAAGGTTAGTGAGGATCAAATTCAATATGATTTGAATTATTTGGCCACTCGAAGTTCAGTTCAGAATGCGCAGGGGGTTCAGGTTTTGCAGGATCCGTATGAAGCTTGTAAAGATGCTCATGCGATTGCTGTTTTAACCGAGTGGGATGAATTTAAGACTTATGATTGGCAAAGAATTTATGATGGCATGTTAAAGCCTGCTTTTGTTTTTGATGGTCGTAATTTGTTGAATCGTTCTGAATTAGAAGCGATAGGGTTTACTTATTATGCAATTGGAAATTAATAAATATAAAGTAAAAAAAAGATAAATTAATTTAAAAAACCTATATTTGTACTATTAAACAAATTATTTATGAAAAAAATAGTATTAGCAATTATTTTCTTATTCACTTTAAGTGTTTCAGCGCAAGATGCGAAGAAATGGACCGTAGGAGTAGGGGTAAATTTTATAGACAACAGTAATTCTCAAAATGGTAATTATTTTAATGTGTCGAATTGGAATTCTACGTTGTCAGTATCAAAATTAAGTGCGCAGTATGAATTTTACAAAAATTTTTCAGCGTCATCTGAATTTACTTTTAATCGTTTAGAAAAAGACAAAGATCAGAACGGTGGTGTTATTGAAAATAATTTATCTTACTTTGGATGGGATTTTAATGGACGTTACAATACGGCTGGTTTATTCAAATTGCCTTCTAAGTATGTTATTGAGCCTGTTGTAGGTGTTGGGCTTTCATGGACAGATGGCATTTCCAAT
>JALQYN010000039.1 GCA_023254055.1 Polaribacter sp. | reverse complement strand
GATAGTGTGTTTTCCTGCTGGAATTTGTAAGCCTCTTAAAACATAGTTTACATTTAAAATTTCAGCATCTTTTCCATCAATTGTAGCTTTCCAACCGTTTTTATAATACATTTCTGAGAAAACGGCAAAGCCTTCATTACTGTTATTTGAAACATATTTTAAATGATTTGGTTTGTAAGAAACTAAACTTATTGATGAAATAGAATCTTTTTCATATTCTAAATTTGAAATAGGAAGTGCGGGTGCTTTTAAATATTTTGTAGCATCAATAGTTCTAAAAATAGCCACTCTTTTTGTATCCAAAGTATCCAACGCTTTCATTTCTTCATTGGCAGATTTTACTAGCTTAATTTCTTCAACAAACCACGCATTCCCATTCGCAGCTGGATTGGCTAAAGCTAATTTTTGTCCGTTTTCATCGGATTGAATAACGTATTTTACGTTTAACATGTTTAGCACACGAACGTTATTTTTAGCGATTTGGTAGTCGAATAATTGTTGCATTCTTCTTGGTTTCGCGGCATGATAACCACCAATTGATTTATGGAAAAACGATGTTCTAGCACTACTCATTCCTCCTTCTACCTCAAAAACTCGGAAATGTGAAGTATCGGCTAAAATTCTTTGGTCGGCTTCTGTAGGTTCAAATGGCATATCTACCTCTCTTGCGCTTTTGAATTGGTCTGGATTATTGCTTACATAACGTTTGTCTACCATAAACAAGTCGAAAACCATTAAAACTCCAACTATAATAATCGCTGTAGTTTCTTTCATCATGTTTTTTACAAAAAGAAATAAAACAGCAAAAGTAAGTCCCACAAACAACATCGAACGCAAAACATCAGAAGTATACAAAGCAGCTCTATCTATTTTTAATGTTCTAATAAAATCATCTCCATACGCTTGTGCATACATTGCATCGTTAGCTGATGAGAAATCAAACATTCCTTTAATTAAAAATAAAACCACTAAAAGTCCGAAAGTAATAGCTCCTGATTTCCACAATGCATTCCATTTTGCTTTTTCGTCTTGTTTGAAAAATTGGTACAAACCTACAATAGCTAAAGCAGGCACACACAATTCTAAAATTACTTGTATAGAAGAAACCGCTCTGAACTTATTATATAAAGGCACATAATTGATAAAGAAATCAGTCAAAATACTGAAATTCTTACCCCAAGACAAGAATAATGAAAATATCGTTCCAGCTAAAAATAAGTATTTAATATTTCGTTTTTCAACAAAAAATGCCATTATGAATAAGAAAAACACAACTACTCCAATATATGCTGGTGCCGCAACAATAGGCTGATCACCCCAATAAGCAGGTGCGTGTTCTACAAATCCTTGCACTTGATCAGCTGGATAGCCTTGTGCTACAAAATTTTGATAGGTTTCCGATTCAATTCCTAAATTTTCATTATTGGAACCTCCGAAAAGTCCAGGTGCAATTAAATTTAAACTTTCTGCAACTCCATAGCTGTATTCAGTAATGTAGTCATAGGACATCGCATTACTATCCGTTTTTGGCGAACCATCTGGATTGAAAGTTAATTCACTATTATTACGTGTTGAAAACTTAGCATATTCTGAAGTCGCCATTAAATTGGTTGCATTGGCTCCAATGGCTAAAATTCCTGCGATAGCAAATACTCCAAATATCTTTCCTAACTCTTTAAATTCCTTATTCTTAATTGCAATTACGACATAATAAACCCCAATTATTGCTAATAATAACAATAAATAATAGGTCATTTGGAAGTGATTCGCATTTATTTCCAATGCTGCGGCTATCATAGTTAGCAAACCTCCTGCAATATATTTTCGTTGGAATACCAATAAAACTCCAGCAACTACCATTGGCATGTAAGCGATGGCGTGCGCTTTAGCATTATGCCCAACACCTAAAATAATTATTAAATACGTTGACAATCCAAAGGCTAAAGCTCCGAAAAACGCTTTTAACGGATCTACTTTTAACACCATCAACAACACATAAAACCCTAAGAAATAAAGGAATAAATAATCCGCTGGACGAGGTAAAAAACGTAAAGCATCATCCAACATTCCGATAACGTCATTTGGATATTTTGCACCTAATTGATACGTCGGCATTCCTCCAAAAGCACTATTAGTCCAATAAGGCTCTTCACCTGTTTCTTTTCTAAAATCGATTTGCTCTTTTGCCATTCCGGTATATTGAACGATATCGGATTGAAAAATTTTTTCTCCTTTTAAAACGGGATAAAAATAAAATAGTGAAACTAAGATAAATCCAACTACAACTAATAAATGCGGATAGAATGCTTTTATGTTCTTCATATTAATGCTATAAATAAGGTGCTAAAGTAACTAAAAAAAGGATATTGTAATAATATCCTTTAAGGTAATGTTTTAAACTAACAATTATTTCACTTCTTCGTAATCGATGTATTCTCCTACTTCTTTTTTTGGTTTTGGAGTTGTTTTTGTCGATTGAGAGGCGTTATTGTATTGTTCTTGTTGTTGTCTGTACTGTTCTTGCATTTTTTCTTGCATCTTGTTTACAGCCTTTTGCATTAAAATTGGAGCAAAAATTCGAACTGCAAACTTAAACAGATAATAAAACAGAATGATATAAAATAGGGTTTTTATCAATCCTGTAAATGAAGCCATTTCCATGCTAATAAATTTTAAAATTCAAAAATACAGATATTGGTTGGGAAAACTTCAAAATTGTTTCATAAAATTATGATAAAATAACTATTTTTGGAGATAAATCTTTTTGTATGAAATCAATTCAAGCACTTTTTATATTAATCTTAGGGATAACCTCTCAAATTTCGTTTGGACAATTTACAGATGAAATCAATTCTAATCGTCCTGGTCGTTCAATGATGGCATTTTCTGTTGGGAAATCTGTTTTTCAAACCGAAACAGGATTGCATTATGTTAACGAAGATCACAATACATTAGATTATAAAGCCAGTGGTTTTATGGCAGAATTTGATATTCGTTGGGGATTATTCTTTGAACAATTAGAACTTATTGCTGAATTTCAGTATCAAAATGATAATTACACATCTGATGCACTTGATAAAAACAGAAGTGCATTGAAAAAAACTCTTTTTGGAGCTAAATACTTGATTTATGATCCATTTAAAAACTACGAAGAAAAACCAAATTTATATAGCTGGAAAGCCAATCACCGTTTCAAATGGAGACAATTAATACCCGCTGTAGCAGTATATGGAGGTGCAAATTTGAACTTTTCTGACAATCCGTTTAATTTTGCTCCTGTTGATGTTGAAGAACCAAAAGTAAGTCCAAAAGTAATGATAATTGCTCAAAATCACTTTGGAAGTCGATGGGTTTTAGTAACCAATGTTGCTTACAACAAAATAGGTTCTGACTTTGCAAGCATAGATTACATTGTTACACTTACCAGAGGTTTTAATGCTAAATGGTCTGGATTTATAGAAAATCAAGGCTATATGGGTAATTATTATTCTGATGGATTGTTAAGAATGGGTGCAGCCTATTTATTCAATAAAGACATGCAAATTGATGCTTCTATTGGGAAAAACATAAAAAACACACCCAGTTTATTTACTGGTGGAATTGGATTTTCGTGGCGATTTACCAAAAACTACAAAGAAGTCAAAATAGAAAAAGACAATGGTAGTAAAATGGATAAAAAAATGAAGAAAAAAGGTGAAAAAGAAGCTAAAAAACGCAAAGACGCAGTAGAAGAATAAGATGATAACAATTAAAGAAGCGCTTACAAAAAAAGAAATGAAAGATTACGTGATGTTTTCTTTCGAATTGTATAAAAGCAACCCTTATTGGATTCCGCCCATCATAGCTGAAGAATTAGAAACTTTTGACAAAACTAAGAATCCTGCACTTCAAACTGCAGAAGCCCATTTTTATTTAGCTTACAAAAACAATAAAATTGTTGGTAAAATTGCCGCAATCATTAATTGGGAAGAAGTAAAAATATTAGGTAAAAAGAAAACCCGATTTGGTTGGTTTGATGCCATTGATG
>JALQYN010000005.1 GCA_023254055.1 Polaribacter sp. | reverse complement strand
TGCTTTATTAAAGGCAAAATAACCAAACATTGATTCATACTCTTGTAAGTGTGGAGCTACATTACCTGATAAAAAGTAGTTTTTTAATGTTGCTTCTTCTTGCAAAGTAGTTTCTGCATTTAAATATTTTTCTAACAACTGTTCTATTTTAAATAATTCCATAATTGTGTTGTTTTATTAGTTCTTCTCTTATTGTTTTTCTTGCTCTTGATAAGGCTACTCTAACTGCAGTTGGTTTTAAGTCTAACATTTTTCCGATCTCTTCAAAATCGTATTCTTCAACGTCTCTTAACTGGATAACTAACTTTTGCTGTTCTGGCAGCTTTTCAATGAGCTTATGTACTTGGCTAACACTATCTTGATACTCCATCTTTTTATCTAAAGAAGTATCTTTTTCTTTATAATTACTATGAACCAATGTTAAATTTGATGCTTGCTTAGATTTTAATCTGTCAAAACAATAATTTTTAGTCATTGTCATCGCAAATGCTTCAACATTCTTATACTCAGCTATTTTTTCTTTGTTCTTCCATAATTTAAAGTACAACTCTTGTGTTGCATCTTCTGCTTCTTCAGTAGATACTAAAAGCCTTTTGGCTAAACGAAAGACCTTGTCTTTAAAAGGTAAAACAGATTTTAAAAATTCTGATTGGTTCATTAGTTGTTTATAATTGTTTTGTAAAATGTTTCTTTTAATTGCTTTTACACCTTTATGACGACGCACAATTAATTTTGTTACATCAATTTTTTAAATGTACTATAATTATCTAAATTGCGTTACTTAAATTGGCTATTAATAAACGATGCATCAATGAAAAACAACTTTAGGACTTTACTTTTTTTATGCATGTCACTTGTCTTATTTAATTGCACTAAGGTTGATGAAATCTCTGGAGATGTTGAAATCAATGATTTTGTTTGGAAAGCAATGAACGCTTATTATTTGTATCAAGATCAAATTCCGGATTTAGCAGACAGAAGGTTCAATTCTCAACCTGAACTAAACAACTACTTAAGAAGTTTTACAACTCCAAATGAACTATTTTTAAACGTACTACACGACAGACCAACCACAGATAACAAATCTACTTTACTTAACGACTATAATTTAATTCGTAGCCCAAGTATAAGAACATCAACAACTCATGGTGTTGAATATGGTATTATAGCTGAACCAGGAAGCGCAACAAATGTTATTGGATATGTTCAATATATACTTCCGAATTCAAATGCTTCGATACAGAATATTAAAAGAGGCGATTTTTTCTATGGAGTAGACAATGTACAATTAACTAGAAGTAATTATAATAACTTATTAGAAGGAGCTTCTGTTTCTTTTGAATTGAATATGGCTAATTTTAATGGAACCATTGTGACTCCAAATGCAAATAATGTTCCGTTAACTAAAACTACCTACACTCATAATTCAGTGTTTATGAGTAAAAATATCATAACCGGATCAAAGAATATTGGCTACTTGATTTATAATAACGATTTTTCTAGCAACTATTTGTCTGATGTAAACACCACGTTTTTACAATTTAAAAGTCAAGGTGTTAATCAATTGGTTTTAGATTTACGGTATAACATTGGTGGAGGAAGTTTTGCAACGAACATCAATCAGATTGCCAGTATGATTACCGGACAGTTTAAAGACCAACCATTTATAAAAAAGCGTTGGAATAGCAAAGCGCAATCTTGGTTTGAACTGAATCAACCAGATTCATTAATGATAAATTATACGGACAAACTATACAACTCTACACCTATCAACAGCTTAGAACTTACCGATGTTTATATCATATTAAACGGAAGCTCTTCATCCATAGAATTATTAATCAACAGTTTAAAGAGCTATATAAATGTTCACATTATTAATAGCCAAACAACCGATGGAAATAATACGGGCTCAATTACATTGTATAATTCTATAGATTATGATTCTATCGGGAAAAGCACAAATCACACAACCGCAGTTCAACCAATTGTCTTAGAGTATTTGAACAATGATGAAAATACTTTTGTGGATGGTTTTATGCCGGATATAACAATATGTCCTGATGAGGATGTGTTAAATTTAGGCGTTTTAGGAACTACAACTGATCCCATATTAAAAGAAGTAATTGATTTTGTAAATGGTATTCCTCCAAATCCACCCAGATTTTGCAATTCAAATAATTTTCAGCATTTATACAATTCTGTTAGAAGTCAACAACTTATAGATACAGGTGTCTTTATCAAACAAGATTTGCCGAATACGAATTAGTAAGTAATAGTTTCTTTAACTTCACCTTTTCCTGAGATATTTATCTCTTTAGATTGTGCAGTTGAACACAAACTAAATAGGATTATTGCTATGGTAAATACTTTTGTGATTCTTTTCATTATCAACTATTTTCTTCTAATAAATCTGGTCTAAATTCATTCATTACTTTTTCATTTTTAGATTTCGCATATTCAAAACCAGACTGCCACCATTTACTCATTAATTTTTTATCAAAAATTAATGAATTTGTTGTTAATACAGAAGGTGTATAATATAAGTTTAGCTTTACATCGTTTTGTTTTGCTGAGAGTTTACCAATTGTAATATTATGCCGCTCTACATGTTCTAACATAAAATCGAATGCATCAAATAGTAATGAAAATGGATTTTTAGATTTCAATCTGTTAATTTGAGTCACTTCGGTTTCTAAAATAATGGCATCTACTTCTTTAGCTCCACGTAAGATGGCTTCTCGTATCGGAACCAAACAACCAAAACCTCCATCGGCATACTGACAACCATTTTTTTCTAACAAACTCATAAACGGAATATAATTACAGGAAGCCCAAATCCAATCACAAAAATCATTATACGTACACTCTCTTAAGGTTTTATATTCTACTTCATTTGTAGATAAATTAGACACTGTAACAACAACCTCTGTTTCGTTCTTGATAATTTTTAAAAAGAGCTCTTCCGTAACATATTTTTTTATTAGTTTTCTAAGGTTTTTACTTTCACCAAATGTTTTTCTACCATTTAATAAATTCCAAAGTGTATTTAAATGGTTAATTGCAATCACGTTTTCTCCGTGTCGTCTTTTAATAATAAAGGGGTTATTACTAAAAATAGTTTGCTGATTTACGTTTGTATAAATATTTTTAAGCTCTTCAATTTTACCAATAGCCAAATGAGAAACCATTAAACTACCTGTAGAAGTACCAATAAAAATATCATAATCGCGCTTGTTCTCTTCCATTAAATATTGTGCAACACCACCTGCAAAGGCTCCTTTGCTTCCACCTCCTGAAATCACTAATGCTTTTTTATTATAACTCATTAAAACACCTTATAAAAAATTGACAAAAATTTTTGATCAATTTACAATTAAACAAACCAATATTGTAAATTAGTCGTTCAAAAATATAAAAAATGAAAAAAACGATTCTTTTAGTTTGTCTTATCACCTTTTTTATCTCTTGTAAACAAGAATATGTAGTGAGAAATTTTGATACTGTTCACATTCAAAAATTTGATATGGACAGCACAAGTATTAGAGCAATTGTTGCTGTAGATTCTAATGAATTATTGTTTGCTGGTTCTCGTGGTGATATTGGTTTAACTGATGATGGTGGAAAAACATGGAATATACAATACTTAAAATATCAAGATTCTATTGTGCCCCATTTTAGAAGTTTGGCAAAAACAGCTACCTCTGTTTTTGCATTGTCAATTGCAAATCCTGCGTTGTTATATAAAATCACATCTGGAAACACAAAACTAGTGTACAAAGAAGAAGATGACAAAGTGTTTTATGATGCGATGACTTTTTTAGACGATAAAACAGGTATTGCTATTGGAGATCCAATGGGTGGTTGTACTTCTATTGTCATGACCTATGATGGTGGAGAAACTTGGAAAAAAATTGATTGTTCAAAGCTACCGAAAGTTGAAGAAGGAGAAGCTTCTTTTGCCTCTAGCAATACAAACATTGGTTTTTATAAAAACAATATTTGGGTAGTAACTGGAGGAACAAGAGCACGGGTTTTAAAATCTAGCGACAAAGGGAAAACCTGGGAAATTATTGAAACTCCTTTTATTCAAGGAGATGGACCACAAGGAATTTATTCTGTAGATTTTTACGATGAAAATACAGGAATAATTATGGGTGGAGATTTTTCTAAACCCAATGAAAATAAAGCAAATAAAGCAATTACAACTGATGGAGGGAAAACATGGACTTTAGTTGCTGATGGCAAAGCTCCAAATTACAAAAGCTGTGTAAAGTACATTCCAGGGACAAAAGGAAAAGAAGTGATTGCTGTTGGTAAAACAGGTGTTTCATTTTCTAATGATGGTGGAAAAACATGGAAAGATATTAGCAAAGATGGTTATTATGCAATTGATTTTGTAGATAAAAATACAGCTTGGTTATCAGGTCATCAAAAAATTGGTAAATTAAAATTGAATTAACCTTTAATGCAGAAAGAAAAAATTATCAACAGATTTCTCCGATATGTCAAAATTGATACTACATCTGACCCAAATAATCCCGAATTTCCTAGCACCGAGAAGCAATGGGATTTAGCGAAGTTACTTGTTAAAGAACTTCGAGAAATTGGAATGTCAGATGTTCATTTGGATGAGAATTGTTACATCATGGCAACCTTGCCAAGTACTGTTAATTATCAAGTACCAACAATTGGTTTTGTTGCTCATATAGATACCAGTCCTGATTTTAACGGCACAAATGTAAATCCACAGATTCATAAAAATTATGACGGAAATGATATAGTCTTAAACGAAAAAGAAAACATTGTGCTTTCTCCAGCGTATTTTGAAGACTTATTACAATACAAAGGGCAAACTATAATTACGACAGACGGAACAACATTGTTGGGTGCAGACGATAAAGCTGGGGTTACAGAAATTGTTTCTGCAATGGAGTATTTAATCAATCATCCAGAAATTAAACACGGAACCATTCGTATTTGTTTTACTCCTGATGAAGAAGTTGGCAAAGGAGCCCATTTATTTGATGTTGAAAAATTTGGAGCAGAATGGGCATATACAATGGACGGAAGTCAAATTGGAGAATTAGAATACGAAAATTTTAATGCTGCTGGGGCTGTTGTAACCATAGAGGGTAAAAGCGTTCATCCTGGATATGCTAAAGGAAAAATGATCAATTCTATGCTTATTGCAAATGAATTTATTTCTGCCCTACCTTCTAAAGAAATTCCGCAAGAAACTACAGGTTATGAAGGTTTCTTTCATTTACATGATATATCTGGAAATGTAGAAAAAACTACTTTAGAATATATTATTAGAGATCATGATATGGAATTGTTTGTAAACCGCAAAAAGCAATTTCAATCTATCGCAGATGATTTAAATAAAAAAATAGGAAAAGAATTAATAGCAGTACAGATAAAAGATCAATACTATAATATGAAGGAAAAAGTAGTTCCTGTAATGCATAGTATAGATATCGCTGAAGAAGCAATGAAAGACCTAGGAATTAAACCTTTGATAAAAGCCATTAGAGGCGGAACTGATGGTTCTCAACTATCTTTTAAAGGGCTACCTTGTCCTAATATTTTTGCAGGCGGACATAATTTTCATGGTCGATATGAGTATGTTCCAGTAGAGTCAATTATAAAAGCTACACAAGTAATTGTAAAGATCACAGAGATAGTAGCTTTTAGATTTAAATAACAGAATAAAATATATTGTTAGATTTTAATAAATTCAAACTCTTAATTGTAATATTTTTTTACTTTTACCAACCAAATTTAGAAACAGAAATGAATAGCAGCTCTTTATTGCAATTAGCAAAAAAATATGGAAGTCCATTATATGTATATGACACAGATAAAATTGCTTCCCAATACAACAGAATTACCCATGCTTTTTCTGGAGTTAAAAATGTGAAAATTAATTATGCTGTAAAAGCACTTTCTAATATCAACATTTTAAAAGTATTCAATCAGCTTGGTTCTGGTTTAGACACTGTTTCTGTTCAAGAAGTCCAGTTGGGACTGGCTGCTGGTGCTTTGCCAGAAAACATCATCTTTACTCCTAACGGTGTTTCTTTAGAAGAAATTGAAGAAGTAGCTGCATTAGGAGTTCAAATTAATATTGACAATCTTTCAATCTTAGAATTGTTCGGTCAAAAACACCCTAACATTCCTGTTTGTGTACGTATCAATCCACATATTATGGCTGGAGGAAATAGTAAGATTTCCGTGGGCCATATCGATTCTAAATTCGGAATTTCTATGTACCAAGTTCCATTAATTAAACGCGTGATGGAAAACACCAATATGCGTATTAACGGAATTCACATGCATACAGGTTCAGATATTTTAGATATTGATACGTTTTTACGTGCCACAGAAATATTATTTGACGTTGCCGCTCAATTCGAGAATCTAGATTTTATAGATTTTGGAAGCGGATTTAAAGTTCCTTATAAAGAAGGTGATATTTCTACAGATATTGAGCAGTTAGGAAAACAACTGTCAACACGATTTAATCAATTTTGTAAAGATTACGGAAAAGAATTAACACTAATGTTTGAACCAGGAAAATTCTTGGTAAGTGAGTCGGGTTATTTTTTAGCCAAAGTAAATGTAATCAAACAAACAACTTCTACTGTTTTTGCTGGAGTTGACACTGGTTTTAATCATTTAGTAAGACCAATGATGTACGATTCTTATCATCATATTACAAATATTTCTAATCCAAAAGGAAGAGAGCGCTACTACTCTGTTGTTGGTTATATTTGCGAAACCGATACGTTTGGTAACAATAGAAGAATCAACGAAATAACTGAAGAAGATATTCTGTGTTTTCACAATGCTGGCGCTTATTGTTTTTCAATGGCTTCTAATTACAATTCTCGTTTAAAACCTGCAGAAGTAATGGTTTATAATGGTAAAGATTATCTGATTAGAAAAAGAGAAACTTTTGATGATATCTTAAAAAATCAAGAGATTATTGACATTTCTTAATTTAAAATCTCTTTTTTTATAAATTTCGAAAAAATAATCATTTAGTTTTTTTACTATAAAATATAGCATACATTTGTTTTATGATTATCAATAAAAAGCATAACATTTCTACTTCAACTACTTCTGTAGCTACTGTTGTTATGGCTGATATTCGCACAATTTCTACATTCATTACGATTACCCTTTAAGGGTATATTTTATTACATATTATCTTAGGTTATATTTATTTTTTCGGAAATACGAAATCAGATAAATAGCATTCAATTAAATACATCAATATTATCATTCATAAAAAATGAAAGTTTTAAAATTCGGAGGTTCATCCGTAGCTAGCAGTCAATCAATACGACAAGTTTTAAAAATTGTAAAACAAACTTCTAAAAACGATAAAACCGTTGTTGTAGTTTCTGCTTTTGGAAAAACAACTGACAATCTTTTAAAGATTGCAAATTTAGCAGTTCAAAATCTTGATTATACAGTTGTTTTACAAGAAACAGAATCACATCATTTAACAATTATTAAAGAGCTAATTCCGGTTACAAATCAAAGTGAGGTAATTAGTTATGTAAAAAGATTGTTCAATCATTTAGAAACACTTTTTGAAGGGTGTTATTTATTGCAAGAATTAACTCCTAAAACATTGGCAACTATTGCTAGTTTTGGCGAATTATTATCTGCTTACATCATTGCAAAAGCTGCTAAAGAAAATGATTTAAACGCTGTTTATAAAGATAGTAGAGAATTAATTATTGCCAACGGAAGTTACCAAAGTGCAACTGTTAATTTTAAAATTACTACAGAAAAATGTCAAGAATATTTTAAAAATGCTAAAGAAAAAACAACCATTTTACCAGGATTTATTGCTAGTACTTTAGACGGAAAAACGACAACTTTAGGACGTGGTGGATCTGATTATTCTGCTGCAATTTATGCGGCTGTGTTAGATGCAAAAGAATTACAAATTTGGACAGATGTAAGCGGAATGTTTACCGCAAATCCGAGCATTGTTAAACAAGCTTTTCCAATTCCTCATATTTCATATCAAGAAGCAATGGAATTGTCTCATTTTGGCGCAAAAGTAATTTATCCTCCAACCATACAACCTGTATTAGAAAAAGAGATTCCTATTTTAATAAAAAACACTTTTTATCCTGATGATGTTGGGACATTAATTACTCATCAAACAGAGCATCAAAAACCTGTAAAAGGAATTACTTTTATAGAAAATATTGCATTGTTAACGCTTCAAGGTAGTGGAATGATTGGAATTCCTGGGTTTTCAAAACGATTGTTTGAAACACTTTCATTACAGAATATAAATATCGTTTTAATTACACAAGCATCTTCAGAACATTCAATTTGTATTGGAATTTACACTGAAGATGTAGCAAAAGCAACCGAATCTATCAACCAAACTTTTGAAGTAGAAATAAGTCTGCATAAAGTAAAACCTGTAAATGTAGAAGCTGACTTAGCAATTTTGGCTTTAGTTGGCGATAACATGAAAAATCATCAAGGGTTAAGCGGGCAAATGTTTAGTGCATTAGGAAAAAACAATGTAAATATTAGAGCAATTGCACAAGGAGCTTCAGAAAAAAACATATCAGCAGTTGTTAATAAAGCAGATGCAAAAAAAGCATTAAACACCTTACATGAGCAATTTTTTGAAGAAAAAATTAAACAATTAAACTTGTTTGTAACAGGTGTAGGAAATGTTGGAGAGCGTTTTTTAGCACAAATTAATCAACAATCTGAATACTTAAAAAAACAGTTGAAATTAAACATTCGTGTCATTGGAATTTCTAATTCTCGCAACATGTATTTTAATGAAAAAGGAATTGATTTACGAAACTGGAAAGATGCTTTATTACATGGAGAATCAGCTACTTTAGATACTTTTCTAGACAAAGTTTCATTATTAAATTTACGCAATAGTATTTTTGTTGATAACACCGCTAACGTGCACGTTTCAGAAATGTACGAAGCTTATTTGCGCAAAAATATTAGCGTTGTTACTTGCAACAAAATTGCTTGCGCATCTAATTTTGAAAACTACAAAACATTAAAAAGAATTTCTAGAAAATACAACGCTCCTTTTTTATTTGAAACCAATGTTGGCGCAGGTTTACCAATTATTGACACCTTAAAAAACCTAGTTGCTTCTGGTGATAGAGTTCAGAAAATTCAAGCGGTTTTATCTGGAAGCTTAAATTACGTTTTTAACAATTTTAATGAGAATTCAACTTTTCATGATGTTGTACAAGCGGCACAAAATGAAGGCTATACAGAACCTGATCCAAAGATTGATTTAAGTGGAATAGATGTTGCTCGTAAGATTTTAATTTTAGCTAGAGAAAGTGGATTTGAATTAGAATTATCTGACATAGAAAATGATTCTTTTTTACCTCAAAAAAGTTTAGAAACTTCTAATAATAATGAATTCTATAATTCATTAACTGAATATGAAAATCATTTTCAAGAAATCTATAAAGCTGCTGCAGATAAAAATTGCAAATTAAAATATGTTGCAGAATTTGTAAACGGAAAAGCCAAAGTTGGTTTGCAACGTATTCCTGCAAATCATCCGTTTTATAATTTAGAAGGAAGCGATAATATTGTACTTTTTTTTACAGATAGATATCCAATACAACCTTTGCAAATAAAAGGTGCTGGTGCTGGTGCAGATGTTACTGCTTCAGGAATTTTTGCAGATGTAATTAGAATCGGAAATAAATAAAAATATGAAAGAAATTAAACTTTTTGCTCCGGCAACCATTGCAAATGTTTCTTGCGGATTTGATGTTCTTGGATTGTGTTTAGATACTGTTGGAGATGAAATGATTATCAGAAAAACTACTAAAAAAGGAGTAAGAATATCAAAAATAATTGGTCAAGATTTACCCATAGAAACAGAAAAAAATGTTGCTGGTGTTGCTGTTTTAGCATTGTTAAAACAATTAAATTCTGATGCTGGATTCGAAATTGAAATCTACAAAAACATAAAACCTGGAAGCGGAATTGGAAGTTCTGCAGCAAGTTCGGCCGGTGCCGTTTTTGGAGTCAATAAATTATTAGGAGAACCTTTTACATTACAAGAATTAATTCCGTTTGCTATGGAAGGAGAAAAATTAGCAAGCGGAACAGCTCATGCAGATAATGTTGCTCCTGCTCTACTCGGCGGATTTACATTGGTAAGAAGTTACAATCCGTTAGATGTCATTAAAATGAATTCACCAAAAGAATTGTTCGCAACTGTAATTCATCCACAAATAGAAATTAAAACTGCGGATGCAAGATCGGTTTTAAAGAAAAAAGTAACTTTAAAAGAAACGGTTATTCAATTAGGAAATCTTGGAGGCTTAATTGCTGGTTTATACACAAATGATTACGATTTAATTGGAAGATCTTTACACGATGAGATTGTAGAACCTTCTCGTTCTATTTTAATTCCTGAGTTTGATGCCATCATTAAAGCAGCTAAAGATGCTGGTGCTTTAGGTGGCGGAATTTCTGGTTCTGGTCCATCTATTTTTGCATTAAGTAAAGGAAAAGAAATCGCAGATAAAGTAGCATTAACTATGGCTAAAGCATATAAAAATTTACAAATAGATTTTGAAATTCACGTTTCTAAAATCAATACAAAGGGAATAAAAATACTCTAAGAATCGTCTTTCCGGACAACGTGAAGGAATTTCAAAAACAGATTGCTTTACAAAGCTCGCAATGACAACAAAAAATAAATAATTATGAACTATTATAGTTTACATCATAAATCATCAAAAGTATCTTTTAGAGATGCTGTAGTAAACGGAATTGCACTAGACAGAGGTTTATATTTTCCAGAAAATATAACTCCTTTAAACATCGATTTTTTTAATCATATTGAATATTTTTCGAATGAAGAAATTGCTTTTGAAGTCATCAAACAATTTATTGGAGATGAAATTCCACAAACAACGCTTAAAAACATCATTAAAGAAACATTAGATTTTGATTTTCCTGTTGTTAAAATTGATGAAAGTATCAATTCTTTAGAATTATTTCACGGCCCAACAATGGCTTTTAAAGATGTTGGTGCGCGTTTTATGGCTCGCTGTTTAGAAGAATTTAATAAAAACAACAACAATAAAGTTACTGTATTAGTAGCTACTTCTGGCGATACTGGTGGCGCTGTTGCCAACGGATTTTTAAGCGTAAAAGGTGTTGATGTTGTTATTTTGTATCCAAGCGGAAAAGTAAGTGATATTCAAGAAAAACAATTAACAACATTAGGACAAAACATTACCGCTTTAGAAGTTGATGGCGTTTTTGATGATTGTCAAGAAATGGTAAAAACTGCTTTTTTAGATGCTGAAATCCCAAGAACATTAACCTCTGCAAATTCAATTAATATTGCTCGTTGGTTACCTCAAATGTTTTATTTTTTCTTTGCATATAAACAATTAAAAAACAAACATAAAGATTTGGTGTTTTCTGTTCCTAGTGGAAATTTTGGAAATATTTGTGCTGGAATTATGGCTCAAAAATTAGGATTACCAATCAAACATTTTGTTGCTGCAACTAATGTAAACGATACTGTTCCTAACTATTTAAAAGATGGAAAATACAATCCAAAACCATCAAAAGCAACTATTTCTAATGCAATGGATGTTGGTAACCCAAGTAATTTTATTCGCATTCAAGAATTATTTAATAATGATTTAGAACAATTAAAAAAATCTTTTTCTTCTTACTCTTTTACAGATGATGAAACACGCAAAGCAATGAAAGAAATTTATAACAAAGCTAAGTATATTGCAGATCCTCATGGAGCTGTTGGTTATTTAGGTTGTAAAGAATATTTAAAAAACAATTCAGATGCTTTCTGTGTATTTTTAGAAACTGCCCATCCTGTAAAATTTTTAGATGTTGTAGAAGAAACATTAAAGTTAAAAGTAACTATTCCTCTACAAATACAAGCAATACTGCATAAAGACAAAGTTGCAAATAAAATTAAAACGTATAAAGAGTTAAAGCTGTATTTGAATTCTTAAAACACAATTATCATTTCAATAAAAATCAACAATAAAGACCAAAAATCTTAGTCATAAGTTTTACTTAGTATTTTCATCTCAATTCTAATTTTAAATATCTCTTGTTTCTAAATGATTTTTGGTAACTTCGTTATTTTTGAAATTAAATTCAAAGTATTTATGTCTAAAATTAGTATAAAATTAAACGTTAAGCTGTTTTTTGTCTTTGTGTTATTTGGACAATTATTGGCGGCTCAAGAAGTAACAGTAATGAGCTATAACATCAGATATGGAACAGCAAATGACGGAGAAAACAGTTGGGATATTCGTAAAAGTAAGGTTGCCAATTTAATAAATTATTACGAAGCAGATTTTATTGGAATGCAAGAAGTACAATCTTTTCAACGAGATTTCTTACTAACTCAAATGCCTCAGTATAATGCTTTTGGTAAACCAAGATCAGAAGATAAAAACGCAGAATATTCTCCTATTTTTTATAATAAAAACAAAGTTAGTTTAGTTTTAAAAAACACCTTTTGGCTGTCAAAATCGCCTAAAATAATTTCTAAAGGATGGGATGCTGCTCTTCCTAGAATTGCAACATACGGATTGTTTAAACTCAAAAATAGCAATAAATTTATATGGGTTATAAACTCGCATTTTGATCATATTGGAAAAACTGCTAGGTTAGAATCTGCCAAACTAATTGTTAAAAAAATAGCTGAATTAAAAAAAGTAAAAAATTGTCCTATTGTATTTATGGGAGATTTAAATACCAAACCTAATGAAGAACCTGTAAAATATTTATCTCAAAACCTCATTGAAACAAGAACACATTGTTTAACAAAACCTTACGGAGATAGAGATACATGGAATAGTTTTAATTTTAAAGAAAAACCAAACGGTCAAATAGATTATATTTTTACAGACTCTAGCGCTTCTTTAAAAATAAAAAAATATAGAACAATTACCGATTTTTACGATTTCAAATATCCATCAGATCATTTACCTATTATCACAACAGTAGTATATTAATATATTGAAAATAGAAATGCTATGTAGAATTTACTACTTTATTTTTACTTCCTAAATCCTAATTATTTACTATTTTCGAGCTTCAATAAACATTATAAATGAAAGTCTGTATTGCAGAAAAACCAAGTGTTGCCAGAGAAATTGCTAATATTCTGGGCGCCAACACAAAACATGATGGTTATTACGAAGGAAACGGGTATGCTGTTACTTATACATTTGGTCATTTATGCACGCTTTTAGAACCTAAAGATTACAAACCGCATTGGAAAAGTTGGGACTTAAACAACTTACCCATGTTACCAGAAAAGTTTGAAACAAAAGTGACAAACAATGATGGAATTCAAAAACAGTTCAATATTGTAAAATCGTTATTTGACAAAGCTACAGTTATTATAAATTGTGGTGATGCGGGTCAAGAAGGAGAATTGATTCAACGCTGGGTCATCAATCAATGCAATTACAAAGGGAAAGTACAACGATTATGGATTTCTTCCTTGACAGAAGAAGCTATAAAAGACGGATTCAATAATTTACAAGCCTCAGAAAAATATGACAATCTCTATTATGCAGGATTTTCTAGAGCTATTGGAGATTGGCTCTTAGGTTTAAATGCTACTCGATTGTACACTGTTAAATTTGGTGGATACAAACAGGTGTTATCTGTTGGTAGAGTACAAACGCCTACCCTTGCCATGTTGGTAAATCGCTTTAAAGAAATTGAAAATTTTAAGCCTCAACCCTATTGGGAATTACAAACCACCTATCGAGATACCTTATTTAGCTATGAAGAAGGTCGGTTTTTAAAACAAGAAGACGGAGCTATTTTAGCAGATAAAGTTAAAGAAGCTGATTTCGAAATTGTTTCTGTAACCAAGAAAAAAGGAAAAGAATACGCGCCAAAACTATTTGATTTAACGGGTTTGCAGGTGTATTGCAATAACAAGTTTGGTTTTTCTGCAGATGAGACCTTAAAAATGGTTCAGAAATTGTATGAAATGAAAGTAGTAACCTATCCAAGAGTTGATACTACATCTTTACCCAATGATGTGTATCCAAAGATTTCAGGAATTTTAAGTAAACTTACTAATTATAGCAAGTTAACACAACCTCTTTTAGCTAGTAAAATAAAGAAATCGAAACGTGTTTTTGATGATAAAAAAGTAACCGATCACCATGCTATTATTCCGACAGGGATACAAACAAACTTACAATACAATCAACAACAAGTCTATGATATCATCACCAGAAGATTTATAGCTGTTTTTTACCCTGATTCTGATGTATCAAATACTGCAGTGATTGGCAAAGCAGCAGAAGTTCCTTTTAAAACCACAGGAAAAGAGATTATTTCAAAAGGATGGCGTGTTGTTTTCGACTTCTCGAGTGCGCTCGAAGAAACAAAAGTTAAGAAAGAGATAGAAAACAGTAATGTGCTACCTTCATTTGTAAAAGGAGAAAAAGGACCTCATGAGCCTTCGTTCTTAGAAAAGGAAACCAAACCACCTCGCAATTTTACAGAAGCTTCTCTCCTACGTGCAATGGAAACAGCAGGAAAACAAGTTGACGATGATGAAATGCGTGAGTTGATGAAAGAAAACGGAATTGGACGACCATCTACACGTGCAAGTATTATTGAAACGTTGTTTCGAAGAAAATACATTGAACGTAAAAAGAAATTGGTATTGCCAACGCAAACAGGAATTCAGTTGATCGACTTAATTGATAATGAACTCTTAAAATCTGCTGAATTAACAGGGCGTTGGGAAAAGCGTTTGAAAGAAATTGAACGAGGGGAATTTAATGCTGGTACGTTTATTAGTAATATGAAGAAAATGGTTGATGAATTGGTATATGAAGTACGTTCTAATACTTCAAAAATCAGAATTTCTCACGAAACTACTACTTCTGCCTCTTCAAGCGCAGTGGAGAAGTCAACCAAAAAGAAACCTAAAAAAGAAGTTACAGGTAAAGTTTGTCCAAAATGCAAGAAAGGTTCCCTTTTAAAAGGCTCAAAAGCTTTTGGTTGCTCTGAGTACAATAAAACGTGTGACTTTATTATGCCGTTTGAATTTTTAGGGAAAAAGGTTTCAGAAAATCAATTGATTCGTTTACTAGATAAAAAATCAACGACCAATTTAAAAGGGTTTCAAACGGAAACTGGAAACGTAGAAGGTTTGATTCGTTTTGATGAAAATTTTAATTTGAAACTTGAACCCAAACCTTCTGTCATTGCTAGTAAAACGAAGCAATCTGTTAATCAGAATATGATTACTTCGTCGAATACTCCTCGTAATAACGCTGAAACTATTACCTGTCCAAAATGTAAAAAAGGAACCGTATTAAAAGGAAAAACAGCTTATGGTTGCTCTGAATATAAAACGGGTTGCAACTTTATTTTTACGTTTGAAAACATCAAAAAAATCGCCAATGGAAACCCATTGACGAAAGATTTTGTTTTGAATATTATTAGTGATTCATCTATTCATTAAACAATTCAATTGTATAATCTAACAAACTTCTGTCACCCACTTTTCCATGACCAGGAACAACAGTTCTTAGATTGGGAAACTTTTCTTTTACTCTTCTAACGGTAGTAGACCATTGTGCAATATTTGCATCTCCTAAATACCCTTTTGTAGCTTTTAACGATTTAATTAAACAACCACCAAAAAGTACATTTTCACTTTCTAAATAACTAACGGTATTGTCTTTTGTATGTCCCTCTCCTAAAAATTGTATAATTACTTTGTTAGAACCTAGCATTAAATCTAAACGTTCACTAAATCCCTTTTTAGGAATTGTAACGCTATCTTTTTTTGCCAATTCTATAGTTAAATTATTAGCATAAGATGTAATGTTTTTATCATGAAAGCCTTTTAACCCACCCAAACAATCGTTATGAAAGTGATTAACCACTACACCATGCACAAGTGCTTTTTTAGTATTTGTTATCCAGTTGATAAGCTCCTTAGATACCTTATCTGTTGTAGGTGTGTCAAAAACCAATGCTTCATTATTAGTAATATAAATCATACCATTGCAAGCAACATTTCCGAAATCATTGGTCTTCAGATAAGATACGTGTTTAAAAACCTTTGGAGATAACTGCTCAATAACAAGTGATTCCGTTTTGTAAACAATTTTTGATTTGTTACTCTTGGCGCAACAAAAAATAGTTGCAACACAAATGATTGCAACTATTTTAATGAAAGTTTTCATAGATTATAATTAATGATTAATCGTTTCTAAATATAATTTCTCGACTTTATCTCTTGCCCAAGGCGTTCTTCTTAAAAATTTTAAACTCGATTTTATAGAAGGGTTGCTTTGAAAACAATTGATATCTATCAGTTCTCCTAGTTCTCTCCAACCATATATTGTATGCAAATATTCTAAAATATCTACCAACTTAACACCATGCAAAGGATTGTTTGGTTGAGATTCACCCATCTTATTTCTTATCTAAATCTGGTAAGGTATAGGTTTCAAAAATACTTTTCTGCTTCATTAATTTTTCGATCTCATCAGATTTACGAGGAGCATCTGCAGATAAGTTAATCGGTCCATTTTTAGTCACTAGAATATCATCTTCTATTCTAACGCCAATTCCCCACCATTTTTTATCGCAATCACTTCCGTCAGGAATGTAAATTCCAGGTTCCATAGTTAACACCATATTTTCTGCAAACGTAGTGTAGTTTCCTGGATCATGTACATCTAAGCCAATATGATGTGAAGTTCCGTGAGGGAAATATGAATGCTTTTCATCCACAGATTTTATGATACCTAATTTATACAATCCTTCGTTGATAATTTTACGAGCTGTTTGTCCTGGTGTGCTTATCTTACCTCCTATTACGTATTGTGCAATTCCAGCTTCTTGAGCCTCATATACTAAATCATAAATAGCTTTTTGTTCTTTCGAAAACTTTCCGTTTGCAGGAATGGTACGAGTAACATCTGCTGTATAACCACGATACTCTGCGCCTAAATCCATTAAAACCAAATCGTTTTTTAAGCTCATTTTATTATTATCTTGATAATGTAAAATACAGCCATTGTTCCCTGCTCCAACAATAGATGGATATCCTTCATATTCTGCACCATATTTTTTGTACACAAATTCATGAATTCCTTGTACTTCTGTTTCTGACATTTTTGGGTGCATTGCTTTCATAATTTCTACTTGACCCATGGCAGAAATACGAACTGCTTTTTTAAGCAATACCAATTCTTCTTTCGTTTTTACTTCGCGCAACGTAGCCATTATTCCTTTAAGAGCTTTTACATCAATATTTGAAGCTAGTTTGATGTTTTTATCTGAAGCAGGAATTTTATCTGATGATGTTTGATATGATATTTTTGTTTTAAAAGTTTGAATTAAATCATACAAATCTGCATCTGTTCTTTTGTCGTCTCTAACATCATTTTTAAAGTCTTCAAAAATTACTTTATCAAATTTTGAAAAATCAACAGCAATATTTGCAAAATCTTCTCCATAAAAAACATCTTTAAAAGCTAACAATTTTTGCGCTCCTTCAACTCCTAAACCTGGGCCACTAACTACTTTTGCTCTTGCAGATTTTTTTTCTACATAAAACAATTCGTTATAGGATCCTTTTTCAGATTGCTGATCTTCTGAAAAGATTAACAAGACTGAATTTGGCTCTCTAGAACCTGTTAAATAATAAAAATTAGGATCTTGATGATACAAATAATCTACATCGTTTGCTCTGTTTCTACTTGGATTTGCAAAGAAAACTGCGACAGAATTTTTTGGCATTTTAGCACGTAAAAGTTCTCTTCTTTCTTTATGAAATTTACTAGGAAGAAAATCTTTTGGAGTATCTTTTCTCTGAGAAAAACTTACCAATGTTGTGAATAGCAAAAGAGCAATTAAGATTTTTTTAGTGAACATTTTTAAAAATTTTAAGAAAGTTAAAACCCAAATGTACTATTTATTCTATGAATTAAAATCTAAAAAATGCTAATATTATTAAAATAAATAAAGAGTAAATAATTAAGTCAACAACTACAAAAATTCAATTTAATTGTTTCTTTTTTATAAAAAAAGTACTTTTATCCTTATGATTTATAAGTTAAACACAAGTCATAGGTTTTTAAATTAAAAAACAAGTTGTAGAGATGAAAATCATTAGAGTAATTTTTGGGGCTTTAATTTATTTAATGGGGTTTTATGTTGTAGTTACTACCGTTTTAATTGTTTTTGGATGGACAGAAACTCCATTCTCTGAAATTAAAATCCCTTTTTTTATAATTTTAGGGCTTTTTATCTTTAAAGCAATTCGTATTTCTAAAGAAAGAACGGCAAAAACAGCTTATCAAAAAATCAATTCTGATAAAGAAACAAAAAAAACGATAACAGAAAAACCTTTTAGTACACTTATTGTTACAGCTTCAGAAGATGTGTGTTCTACTTTAGCAAATACATTAAATTCACATTCACTTGTAATTGACACTTATGAAGATTCAGGTTTTTGGTATTCCAATGGTGAAACAGGACCGGAGTGGTTTACTGTTAATATTCGAGCTGACTACAAAAATAAGGAGGAGATAGAAAAACTTGTAGAAGAACATAGTGAAGATAAAATATTTAATATGTATTGGAGCTAAGCTTATTTTTTTTATTGTTCTATTTTATCATTTCAATAAATTGAATAAAAATCAGAAAACTATGTGTCAAAAAATATAAGATAACCCTACATTTTTAATACATTAGCAAAAAAATAAACAAAATATTAAATCAATTTAAAATAGCATGAAAAATACTGCTTTAACTCACGTACATGAAGCTTTGGGCGCAAAAATTGTTCCTTTTGCTGGCTATAATATGCCTGTATCTTATGAAGGAATTAATATTGAACACGAAACTGTTAGAAAGGCTGTTGGTGTATTTGATGTGAGTCATATGGGAGAATTTTTAGTTGAAGGAGAAAATGCTTTGGCACTCATTCAAAAAGTTACCTCTAATGATGCTTCTAAATTAGCGATTGGTGATGCACAATACAGTTGTTTTCCGAATGAAGATGGAGGTATTGTAGATGATTTAATTTGCTATAGAATTAAAGAAAATCAATATTTATTAGTGGTTAACGCTTCTAATATTGATAAAGATTGGGACTGGATTTCTAAATACAATGCAGAATTTGGAGCGGATTTAAAAAATATTTCTGATGACTATTCATTATTGGCAATTCAAGGACCAAAAGCTATTGAAGCAATGCAATCGTTAACTTCGGTTAATTTGTCAGAAATTCCTTTTTATAAGTTTAAAGTTGGTGATTTTGCAGGTGTAGAACATGCAATTATCTCTGCAACAGGATATACAGGTTCAGGTGGATTTGAAATCTATGTAAAAAATGATGAAGTGGAGAGTGTTTGGAACAAGGTTTTTGAAGCTGGAACAGATTTTGGTATCAAACCAATTGGATTGGCTGCAAGAGACACCTTACGTTTAGAAATGGGCTATTGTTTATATGGCAACGACATTAACGATACGACTTCTCCAATTGAAGCTGGTTTAGGCTGGATTACTAAATTCACTAAAGATTTTGTAAACTCAGAAAACTTAAAAGCTCAAAAAGAAAATGGTGTAACGCGTAAATTGGTTGCTTTTGAATTGACAGAGCGTGGAATTCCAAGACACGACTATGAAATAGTTGATGCAGAAGGAACTGTAATTGGAGTTGTAACCTCAGGAACTATGAGTCCGTCTTTAGGAAAAGGAATCGGAATGGGATATGTTACCAAAGAAAACTCAAAATTAGAGACCGAAATATTTATTCAAGTTCGTAAAAAAGCAATTCCTGCCAAAGTAGTACGATTGCCTTTTTATAAAGGATAAGAAAATACATCTAAATAAAAAACCTACTTTCTAAGTAGGTTTTTTTTATTTAAAATTGTTCGGGTTTTTTTCCTAAAACGCCTTTGTAAAAAGATTTAAAATACTCAAAATCTTTTTCTATGTCATCTGTTGGGTAATATGGTTCAGAAATTTTCACCTGCTTTTTCCCAAAATCTAAAGTTGCCATTACAATTGGTACCTTTGCTCCTTTTGCGATATAATAAAACCCCGTTTTCCATCTTTCTACTTTCTTTCTTGTTCCTTCTGGCGATAAAGCTAAACGAAATTCTTCTTTAGAATTAAATACATCAACAATAGCATCTACCAAATTATTGCTTTGAGATCTATCTACGGGTGTTCCTCCTAAGCTTCTAAAAATAAAACCAAAAGGCCCTTTAAACAAGGAGTCTTTTCCAATAAAATTAATTTTAATTTCCGAGGTATTTCTCGCTAAAATTCCGATTGGAAAATCTTGCCAACTTGTATGTGGTGCTGCAATAATTACATATTTTTTAAGGTCTTTTGGAAAATTTCCAACCAATTTCCAACCCAATATTATTTTAAAAATAAATTTTGAAATCATGAAGTATTTATAAGTTTACAAATAAAAGATTTATTATTATGTACACAAATATAAATCTCTTAATTTTATAGTCACCTAAAAATAACTGTTTTACTATTTATGGAAATTACTTTACAAATATTAATGCTAATTGCCTTAGCCGGAACCATATTTTATCTGTATAAATCAAATGCAAATAACAATTCCATTAAAAATACAGATGATGAAGCATTAAAAATGCAACAGCAGTTAAATCTTCAATTACGAGATGAATTACAAAAATTGAGAGAAGAAAAAGAATACTTAACCATAGAGAACACAAAAAACCAAACCGATAACGCTAATCTCAAAGAAAAATTAGAGCTGAATAAACAAGATGTAGAAAAACTGCAAGAAAAGTTTACCAAAGAATTTGAAAACCTTGCCAATAAAATCTTAACAGACAACTCTAAAACATTTAAAGAGCAAAATAAAGAAAGTATAGAAGGGATTTTAAATCCGTTAAAAGAAAAAATAGATGGCTTTGAGAAGAAAGTTGCTGAATCTCAAAAAGAAAGCATCGGCATGCATTCAGCTCTTAAAGAGCAGTTAAGAGGCTTAAAGGATTTAAATTTACAAATGAGTAAAGAGGCTATCAATTTAACAAAAGCCTTAAAAGGAGATTCTAAAGTGCAAGGTGATTGGGGAGAAACGCAACTTGAAATGTTGTTAGAAAAAGCAAATCTTACGAAAGGAATTCACTTTCAAACACAAGGAGGATATAGAGATGATGAAGGGAAGCTAAAAAAACCTGATTTTATCATCAATTTACCAGATGACAGACATTTAATTATCGACTCAAAAGTGTCATTAACTGCATACGAATCTTATGCTAGTAATGAAGATGAAGTGGTAAAAGAAAATAGCTTAAAAAAACATTTAGAAAGCTTAAGAAAACATATCAAAGATTTAAGTAGCAAAAAATACGATAGTTTGTACGAAATCAACACACCAGATTATGTTTTGATGTTTGTACCAATAGAACCTGCCTTAATGATTGCATTAAACAACAGCAACGATTTGTATTTAGAGGCTTTAGATAAAAATGTGGTGTTGGTCTCTACCTCTACTCTTTTAGCTACTTTAAGTACTGTTTCTTCGATGTGGAGACAAGAAAATCAGAAAAAAAATGTCTTAGCTATTGCCGAACAAGCAGGTAAATTATACGATCAGTTTGTAAATCTTACGGATGATCTAATTAAGGTTGGGAATCAATTAAAAACCGTACAAGGAAGTTATGATACTTCTATGAAAAAACTAACTGGAAAAGGGAATTTAATTACTAAGGTTGAGCGCATTAAAGTTCTTGGCGCAAAGACGAGTAAAAACTTAAACAAGAATTTACTAGATAGAGCTTCAGAAGAATAACTAAATCAGCTCGGTAACCTCTCTGTCTCTTTTTATAAAATGATACTTAGCATCTTTCATTACTTTTTTACGATAACCAAACAAGTGAAAAATTTCTGTAGCTAAAAAACGTGCCGTTTTAGGATTTACAATTAAAACATGTTTATTGATAGTATCTTGTGCAATACCAGGTAAGAATCGTAATAAATGATGCATTTTTAATTTTCGAACCCAACGAGACAATACCAACCATTTTTTAGAAAGTTTTGAAATGATAAAAAACCCATCATCTCCTTGCTTTTGATATAAAGGCATAAATATTTTTCCAGCATATGCTGCCTTTACTTTTTCTGAATTGCTGATTGCCAATTCTTGACCTTTTACTATAGTATCAAAATTATGAAAACCAAAAAGCATTTCGAACTGTTCCTTTTTAGTAATTTGATACCTGTACTGTATTTCGTAAAAGTCTTGTTTCTCTAAATATTGAGATAATACAAACTCGTAATAATTTAATTTTTTTACAGCAGTCTCTTCAACACAACCAGAAGCTTTCAACGCTAACCATATAAAGGCTTCGCAATTATCTACGGAAGATTCTTTGTAATGCTGGCCTGCTTCAAAACCTAAGGCAATATGGCCAAACTCATTGATAAACGTTAATAAGGGTCCGTCTAAGTATTCTTCAATTCCCAATATGGTTGGCACTAAAAAGTTGGAAGAAAATTTTCTATTATTTAACGAATCACTGATAGTAATAAACGGACTCGTATCCGCAGAAGTGGTATGCAAATCAATAAAATAAAAGGGGCCTTCATGCGTTGAAACTATTTCTTTTATTGTTTGATAAATACTATCTCGTTCAATAAATTCTGAATAAAAAATTTCAGGCTCTATTTCTAAACTCTCTTTGGTCCAAATTCTATTTAAATCTACATCTTCATAACGGATGTTTTTTTCAAGAGCATTGATGTTTCCACTTATGGCATAAAAATTTCCTAGAAAAGGTGTATTTTCGTTTTCTATGGTGTTTAAAACTTTAGAAAGCGCGTAAACACCTGCTCTTTCGTTACCATGAATTCCGCCAATACAAATTACAGTTGGAGTTTTAGCTGTTCCTTTTACAGATCCTAAAACCCTTTTAATGGTTAGTTGTTTATCAAAAGCATCAATACCTGGTTCTTTTAAATTCATCACTTGCTATTGATTAAATTTTGAACTCTATCTAAGTCGTTTTTTGTAAAAATCCCTAGCAATTCTAATTCATCCATAACTAAAACACAGGTTTTTTCTGCATTCATAAGTTTAGCTGCTTTTGCTGTTGATGTTTCTGGTGATAATGAAATAAAATCTGCATTCATAATTCTTTTAGCAATGATGTTTTTGTTTTTTGGACTAGAAAAATCATAGGTTCGTAATTGCTCTTTGGTAATCAATCCAACTATTTTGTTATCCTTGTCCATAACAGGAACATGATGAATGTTTTTCCATTCCATTATTTTAAAGACCAACTCTATCAAATCATTCTCATTAACTACAAAGATTCCTGTTGACATAACTTTATAGAGTTTATCATACTTCTTAGAAATTTCTACTGGTGTTATTGTAATGTTTTCCCATTTGTGCACAGGAATGTTTTGTTGTTGATTTTTATAGGTATGATAGGTTAACAAAGCATTGGTTTCGTAATTAGAGATTTTTTTCACTAAACTTCTCTTATTTCTAGTCAACCATTTACTTCCAGTAATATTTGTATCTACACGCTGCTCTATAATTCCTAAATAGTAATTGATATCATTTGCATCTATTTTAGCTGATTCCAATCCTTTTCTCGCAATTGGGAGTAATATTTTTTTTACTATTTCCTTGGTAGAAAAACCTTCTCCAAACCAATTGAAATAAGTATCAATTCCTGTTCTTGCTGCATTTAAGAAATTACTTTTTGCATCTATAAAAGGCATTTTAGTCCAAATATTTTTATAATCATCTGGCATTCCTTTCATCACGCCTACCCAAAACAAAGCATTGGCAATTTCATCTTTTATGGAAGGACCAGACGGAACATATCTATTTTCAATTCTTAAATGAGGAACGTTATTATGAACTCCATAACACAAACGATTCCATTTATACAAGGTTCCGTTATGAAGGTTCAACGCTTCTAATTTTGGCATGATTCCTTTTTCTAATTTCTCTAAAGAATCTTCATCAAAATCTGCTGTAACAAGCGGAGCGTGACTAGAAATATCATCTGTAAATAATTCTAATACAGAGTCTTTAATCCATGCATCTCCAAAAGAAACTCGTGGTTTTTGCTCTCTTAATAAATAAGATTTATTTCTTAAATCTATACTCTGTTGAAACAACGCAATTCTAGTTTCACTCCATAATTCTTTACTTAGAAGAAGAGGCGAATTTGACATCACAGATAACATGGGTCCTGCAATTGCTTGCGACCAATTATACATATCAATTGCGTTATCTAAATCTATTTGTAAATGAATTTGAAAACTAGTATTACATGCTTCAAATAATATAGATTCATGCTTAACAATCAATTCTTCTACACCTTGCAAATGCAATTTAAAGTCTTTACCTCTAATGCTTTTCATCACATTATTAAGCGTTTTGTAACGCTTAAAAGGAGTCATGTTTTTAAATATTAAATCTTTCTTTTTTAAGGTTGGTAAGATACCTGTTAGCACAATTTTATCATTATCAAATTCATGCGCGGCAGTGTTTACTTTATCTACCAATTCTGTAAGTTGCTTTTCTAACTTTTGAAAACAATCTTTTGTCAACTCAAAAGGGTCTAAATTGATTTCTAAATTAAATAAGGCAAGTTCTGTTGTTAAATGAGGATCATTCACTCTTTCAAGAATTTCTAATGCCTTAAAAGAAGGACGGAAATCTTTATCTACAATGCACAGTTCTTGCTCTGCTCCAACCCTTTGAATGCCTTTTTCAAACACATCATTTTCTATCATGTATTCGAATGCTCGAATATCATTTAATAAATGACACACAAAATCTTTCCGTTGTTTTTGTGTCTTAATTGCTTTGACTGACTGTGAACCCATACCTATATTATAAACAGATTACGCTAAGTAATAAAATACTTGCCTATTTATATATGATAAATATCAGTCTTGTAATAGCTTACAAACTAAGTAGTAAAAAAATAGAATTTATTTGCTTAGTTTTTTTACGAGTTTTCCTACTGTTAATCCTTGCACGATGATAGAGAAAACAACAACGATGTAGGTAATTACTAAAAACAAATCTCTGTGCATCTCATTGGTCAATCCTAAAGCCAAGGCTATGGAGATTCCGCCACGCAATCCGCCCCAAGTCATAATTAAATTGGTATTCGGCACAAAATCTAATTTCTTTTTAAAGAAGTTAATTGGAAGTAATAAAGATAAATATCTACAAGCCAAGATCAACGGAATTGCAATTAAACCTGCAGTGATATAGGATCCTTTTACAACTAAAACTAGCATTTCCATCCCTATCATCACAAATAAAACAGCATTTAATAAAATATCTATCAATTCCCAAAACTTATCTACATAATGCTCTGTCGTTTCAGACATTGCAGAATCTCTAACGGTATCATTTCCAACAATCAAACCAGCAGTTACCATTGCCAATGGTGCAGATACATGCAATTGTTGCGCAATTACTGTTCCTCCCATTACAGCGGCAACTGTTATAATTACTTCAATGTCATAATCGTCAATAGATTTTAAGAGTCGATAGGTAATCCAACCAAGAATTGCCCCTAGAAGAATACCTCCTAACACTTCTTTACCAAATAATTGAATTACATCTAAAATTGCTATTTTATCAACTCCAAAAGAAGCGATTTCAAATATGGTTAAGAAAACCACAACACCAACACCATCATTAAACAAAGATTCTCCAACAATTTTGGTTTCTAGTTTTTTAGGCACATTCGCTTTCTTTAAAATACCCAAAACAGCAATAGGATCTGTTGGAGAAATTAAAGCACCAAAAAGCAAACAGTAAATAAAACCAATTTGCATTCCTACAAACTGTAAAATAAAATACATGCTAATTCCCACTAAAAAAGTTGAGACTAATACACCTAAAGTAGAGAACATAAGTATAGGCCAGCGCTGTATCTTTAATTGATTAAAATTTGTATGCAAAGCACCCGCAAATAATAAGAAACTTAACATTTCTTCTAATAGTAATTCTCTGAAATCTAATTTAGAAATCATTTCTTTTTCAAAATTCAACAATGTAGTATCTAAATAGCTAAACGCAAGTACACCTAATGTAAACACAATGGTGATAATCATTAAACCAATAGTGTTGGGTAGTTTTAAAAAGCGAACATTAATATAACCAAAAATTGCCGCTAAAAAGATAAGTGTTGTTGCTATTAAATATGCATCCATAATACTATTTTTGAAGCACTAAATATATAAAACTATCTAGTGTTCTTCACTACAAAAACAAAAAAAGCAGCCAACTGGCTGCTTTTATATATTTATGAACCTCAATGTGGTTTACATGACAAACAATCTTCTTGAGCTCATCATTTCTTCTACTCTTTCTCCTATGGCAGCTAAAGCTTCGTCGTTATCATGATGCTGAATGGCTTCATCAATAAAATCAACAATGGTTTGCATGTCAGTTACTTTTAACCCTCTGGTGGTTACCGCAGCAGTTCCTACTCTAATTCCAGATGTTACAAACGGACTTTTATCATCAAATGGCACCATGTTTTTGTTTACAGTAATATCTGCTTTTCCTAGAGCAATTTCTGCATCTTTCCCAGAAATATTTTTATTACGCATATCAATCAACATCATATGATTGTCTGTTCCTCCAGAAATAATGTCATAACCTTTTGCTACAAATGCTTTTGCCATGGCTGCCGCATTTTCTTTTACTTGCAATTGATACTCTAAAAACTCATCGGTCAATGCTTCTCCAAATGCAATTGCTTTGGCTGCTATAACGTGCTCTAGAGGTCCACCTTGATTTCCAGGAAAAACAGCAGAATTGATTAAAGTTGACATTTTTTTAGGACTTCCGTTTTTTAAGGTTTCTCCAAACGGATTGTCAAAATCTTTTCCTATCATAATCATTCCTCCTCTTGGTCCACGCAAGGTTTTATGAGTGGTTGTAGTCACAACATGACAATGTGGTAATGGGTCGTTTAAAATCCCTTTTGCAATCAATCCAGCAGGATGAGAAATGTCTGCCATTAAAATAGCTCCAACACTGTCTGCAATCTCTCTAAAACGTTTAAAGTCGATATCTCTAGAATATGCAGAAGCTCCTGCAATAATTAGTTTTGGTTGTTCTTTGGTGGCAGTTTCCTGAATTTTATCATAATTCAACACACCTGTTTCTTTTTCTACTCCATAAAAAGAAGTGGTATATAGTTTCCCAGAAAAATTTACTGGAGAACCATGCGTTAAATGTCCACCATGTGATAAATCGAATCCTAAAATTTTATCTCCAGGTTGTAAACAAGCTGCAAAAACAGCTGTATTTGCTTGCGAACCAGAGTGTGGTTGTACATTTACATATTCTGCACCAAACAATTCTTTGGCTCTATCTATAGCTATTTGCTCTACAATATCTACAATTTCACATCCTCCATAATAGCGTTTATTAGGGTATCCTTCAGCATATTTATTGGTTAAAACAGATCCTTGAGCTAACATCACTTGATCACTTACAAAGTTTTCTGAAGCAATTAATTCTAAGCCATTTTGTTGTCTTTCTTTTTCTTCTTGAATAAGATCAAAAATTTGATTATCTAGTTGCATTGTTGTTTGTTTAAATAAAGATTATCAAAAGTAGTAAAAATCATTTTGCAACTAACAACTTTCTGTTATATTTGATGAAAAATTAATAACATTGGTTTAAAAACCAATACTAGATATACTTAAATGAAATTAACTGCAAATAACCCAAATAGAAAATCTTGGTTACAAGTTTCTAAAGATTCAGACTTCCCGATTCAAAATATTCCGTTCGGAGTATTTATTACAAAAGACGATATCATTACTATCGGTACAAGAATTGGAGACTATGCGATCGATTTAGGTGCCTTGCATCAATTGGGGTATTTTGAAGGAATTCCGTTAACAGACGATATTTTTTTACAAGATTCTTTAAACGATTTTATTGCCGACGGTCGTAAAACTTGGCGCTTGGTGCGTAATAGAATTGCAGATATTTTTGACGTTACTAAAAGTGGCTTACGCGATCATAAAGAACACAAAGCAGAGATTATTTTTAGAATGGAAGAAGTAGAAATGTTATTGCCTGTTACTGTTGGTGATTATACCGATTTCTATGCGAGTAAAGAACATGCTACAAACGTTGGTTCTTTATTCCGTGATCCAGAAAATGCATTAATGCCAAACTGGTTGCATGTGCCTATCGGGTATCATGGTAGAAGCTCTTCTATCGTTCCGTCTGGAACTCCAATTAGAAGACCTTATGGTCAATCAAAACCTGCAGAAGGAACAAACACACCTGGATTTGGTCCTTCAAAATTATTAGATTTTGAATTAGAAATGGCATTTATCACTACAGATGCAAATACCTTAGGAGATCGTATTTCTATTGAAGAAGCAGAAGAGAATATTTTTGGATTGGTGTTGTTTAACGACTGGTCTGCTAGAGACATCCAAGCATGGGAATACCAACCATTAGGTCCGTTTTTAGGAAAAAACTTTGCCTCTACCATTTCTCCTTGGATTGTAACCTTAGATGCTTTAGAGCCTTTTAGAACAGACAATCCAAAACAGGTTTACGAGCCGTTACCATATTTACAAATGGAAGGAAAGAAAAGTTACGACATTAAATTGCAAGTTGGTATTAAACCAGAAGGAAAAGAAGAAACAGTGGTTGCCAATTCTAACTTTAAATATATGTATTGGACCATGGTACAACAATTAGCACATCATACCATTAATGGTTGTCCGGTTGAAGCTGGAGACATGATGGGTTCTGGTACCATTTCTGGGCCTACAAAAGACAGTTACGGTTCTATGCTAGAATTGTCTTGGCGTGGACAAAACCCTATTAAATTGAACGACGGCTCTGAGCGCAAATTTATCAATGATAACGATACCGTAATTATGCGTGCACATTGCGAAAATGATAAAATACGTATTGGGTTTGGTGAGTGTACGGGTAAAGTATTGCCAGCTCTTGATTTTAAGAAATAGTGTTTTTAACACATTTAAACAATACAAAAGGACGTTCTTAGAGCATCCTTTTTTTTATTATTCTTGTTTTTTATAATGATAAAAGAACCAAAAATATAGCATTGAATCTTCAACGATCTGTTTCTTTTAAAATTAAACATATAGATAACATTTTAAAGTAATCAGCCTACTGCTTTTTAAAACACTAACCCTAGAATATCATGATGTGAAGCATGTTTCACCACTACTCCATTTTTTATCACGAGCAATTGTGGAGATTGATGTATTACATTAAAGCTTGATGCTATTTCATTAGAAATGGCTCTATAATTTAACAAATCTAAATAATACATGTTTAAGTTTTGTCCTTCTCCGTCAAAAGACTTTTCAAATTGTTTCAACACCATTCTACTAATTACGCATCTAGTTGAATGTTTAAAGATTAATACCGTTTCGTTTTTAGAGGTTTCTTTAAGTTCTTGTAATTGATCTATATTGGTAAGTGGAATCCAGTTTACAAAAGAAGTGGTTGCTTCTTTTTCTTCAGATCTATTAGAAAACATACTTTTAAATAAATTCATTTGTAGTTTATTAATTTCAATTGATAAAAATCCAATTTCTTTCATCAGTCAAAAAGTCAGTAAAAACAAAGACTAAGTAGACAAAATGACCTATTAAGTAATTGATTTTCAATTGGTCTCAAATTTGACGTAAAGTAACTGAAAAAGTAAAACATATATATCATGAATTTTAATAATTATACCATAAAATCACAAGAAACCATTCAACTTGCACAACAATTAGCGCAAAGTTATGGGCATCAACAAATAGAAAACGAACACATTTTTAAAGCGCTTTTTGAAGTGGATGAAAATGTATTGCCTTTTTTATTAAAGAAACTAAATAGCAATGTTGAGATATTAAAACAATTGTTAGAAAAACAATTAGAAAGTTTTTCTAAAGTTACGGGTGCAGAACTTACACTTTCTAGAGAAGCAGCAAAAACCTTAACAGAGGCTTCTATTATTGCTAAAGACATGAAAGATGAATATGTTTCTATAGAGCATATCATCTTAGCTATTTTTAAATCAAAAAGCACCATTGCACAAATTTTAAAAGACCAAGGATTAACAGAAAAAGGGTTGAAAGAAGCTATCAATGAGCTTCGAAAAGGCGATCGAGTTACTTCACAAAGTGCAGAAGACAACTACAATTCGCTAAATAAATATGCTAAAGATTTAAATCAGTTAGCACGAGATGGGAAATTAGATCCGGTAATTGGTAGAGATGAAGAAATAAGACGCTTATTACAAATTTTATCTCGTAGAACTAAGAACAATCCTATATTGGTTGGTGAACCTGGAACTGGTAAAACGGCTATTGCAGAAGGGTTGGCACATCGTATTATAGATGGTGATATTCCAGAAAACTTAAAAGACAAGCAAATTTACGCCTTAGACATGGGTGCCTTGATTGCAGGAGCAAAATACAAAGGAGAGTTTGAAGAGCGTTTAAAAGCGGTTATTAAAGAAGTAACTTCAGCAGACGGAGATATTGTCTTGTTTATTGATGAGATTCACACGTTGGTAGGTGCTGGTGGCGGACAAGGTGCTATGGATGCCGCTAATATTTTAAAACCTGCTTTGGCTCGTGGAGAATTACGCGCTATTGGTGCTACTACTTTGGATGAATATCAAAAATACTTTGAGAAAGACAAAGCATTGGAGCGTCGTTTTCAAAAAGTTATCGTAAATGAACCTGACACAGAAAGTGCTATTTCTATTTTACGAGGAATCAAAGAGAAATATGAAACACATCATAAAGTAAGAATTAAAGATGATGCCATTATTGGTGCGGTAGAATTATCTCAACGCTATATCACCAATCGTTTTTTACCAGATAAAGCCATTGATTTGATGGATGAAGCTGCTGCAAAAATGCGCATGGAAATCAATTCAAAGCCAGAAGAATTGGATGTGTTAGACAGAAAAGTGATGCAGTTGGAAATTGAAATTGAAGCCATTAAAAGAGAAAATGATAAAGTGAAATTAAAAGCGTTAAATGCTGATTTAGCAAATCTAAAAGAAGAGCGTAACGAAATCAATGCAAAATGGCAAAGCGAAAAAAGTGTTGTAGATAGCATTCAAACTATTAAAACCGACATTGAAAATGCTAAATTAGAAGCTGATAAAGCAGAACGAAATGGGGATTATGGTAAGGTTGCAGAAATTAGATATGGTACCGTAAAAGAGTTGCAAGAAAAATTAGAGCAACAACAAACTATTCTTGCCCAAAAAGGTGACAATACTTTAATTAAAGAAGAAGTAACCTATGATGATATTGCTGAAGTAGTTGCAAAATGGACAGGGATTCCGGTAACAAAAATGCTACAATCAGAACGCGAAAAATTATTGCGATTAGAAACAGAGTTACACAAACGTGTCATTGGTCAAGAGGAAGCAATTGAAGCGGTTTCTGATGCCGTAAGACGTTCTAGAGCCGGGTTACAGAACCCGAACAAACCTATTGGTTCTTTCTTGTTTTTAGGAACCACTGGGGTTGGAAAAACAGAATTAGCAAAGACATTGGCTAGTTATTTATTTGATGATGAAAATGCCATGACTCGTATTGATATGAGTGAATATCAAGAACGTCATTCGGTGAGTAGATTGGTTGGAGCACCTCCAGGGTATGTTGGTTATGATGAAGGTGGTCAATTAACAGAAGCGGTTCGTAGAAAACCTTATTCTGTAGTTCTGCTAGACGAAATTGAAAAAGCACATCCAGATACCTTTAATATTTTATTGCAAGTCTTAGACGAAGGACGATTGACAGATAATAAAGGAAGAATTGCTGATTTTAAAAATACGATTATTATCATGACTTCAAACATGGGAAGTCAGATAATTCAAGATAAATTTAGTGCACCGAATGCTGATATAGAATCAGTTACAGAATTGGCTAAAATAGAAGTGTTAGGCTTGTTGAAGCAAATGGTACGGCCAGAGTTTATCAATAGAATTGATGATATTGTGATGTTTACTCCTTTAACCAAAAAAGACATTATTTCCATCGTAAAATTACAATTAAACATGGTTAAAAAAGTAATTGCAAAACAAGAAATAACCATGGATGCTACAGACGAAGCAATTGCCTATCTAGCAAACAAAGGCTATCAACCAGAGTTTGGAGCAAGACCTGTAAAACGTGTCATACAAAAAGAAGTGCTCAACCAATTATCAAAAGAAATATTGGCTGGAAAAGTAACAACCGATAGTATTATTTTGTTAGATGCTTTTGACAATCAGTTGGTTTTTAGAAATCAATCTGATTTGATTACGAATTAATGATTGACTTTTGTTAAGTGCTATAAATCAATACTTAAACTGACAATTTTTCAAAAAAATCGAAAAATTGTCAGTTTTTTTATACTTGGTATTTTGTTTGCAATACTATTAAACAATAAAAATAATGTTTAATTTAAATTGTAAAGTTATGTTAGCAAAAAGAACAGATGTACCATTTGTACCAACTCTTTTTAATGATTTATTTAGAGATTGGTCAACTACCAATTTTTCTGAGACAAATACTACATTGCCTGCAGTAAACATTAAAGAAACAGAAAATGAATTTATTGTAGATGTAGCAGTACCAGGTATGGAAAAAAAAGATTTTAAAATTGATTTAGACAATGATGTTTTAACTATTTCTTCAGAAAAAACAGTAAATAACGAAGAATCAAAGGAAAACTATACCAGAAAAGAATATAGTTATAGGTCTTTTAAAAGAAGTTTTACGTTGCCACAAGGAATAGTGAATAGAGAAAATATTGAAGCTGTTTATAAAAGTGGTGAGCTTAAAATTACTATTCCTAAATTAGAGGAAGCAAAACCAAAACCTATTAAATTAATTGAAGTAAAATAAATTAAATGATTCAATAGGCTGTTTATATGACAGCCTATTTTAATTAAAACTATAAAGTCATGAAAAAAATATATCTATATATGTTGACTTTAGCTTTTTTTAGTTGCCAAGGTCAAACAATCTATAAAAAAGAAGAACTAGAGAAAAAGGATTCTATAAAACCACAAACAAACATTATAGTAAATAAAGAGTTTGATAAATATGGGAACTTGATAAAGATTGACTCTACTTATACCTCTTTTTACTCAAATATTAAAAATGATTCAATTTTAGAAAAAACCATTTTTAATCAGTTTCATAAAAATTTTAGAAATCAATTTCATCAACCTTTAGATTCTTTATTCTTTAAAGGCTTCTTTAACCAGACTCCTTTTAAAATAAATGATTTCTATACAAATGATTTTTTTAGTAATAACTTTTTTCAACATCAAAAAGAAATTGAAAAAATCTTTAGGAAAATGGATTCTGTTAAAAATAAATACTAAAAAAAGCAGAAAGAATCAAAAGATATTTAAATATTAAAAACTGAACATCTAAAAAGAGTTCAGTTTTTTTTTTATGTATATTCGTCATTTAAAATTAAACATCATGAAAAAATATTTATTCCTTATTGTTTTTGCGATTGGTATATTCGCAGGAGTTGCTCAAGAAAAAGATGAAGTAGTTACCACCTATTATTTAATTCGCCATGCAGAAAAAAACAGGGCTGTAAAAGGTGATAAAGATCCTTTTTTAACTATTAAAGGAGCAAAACGCGCAGACCATTGGGCAGAAGTTTTATCGAATGCCAATATCAATATGGTATACACAACCAATTACAACAGAACTAAAGAAACTGCACAACCTACAGCAACAAAAAATGGTTTAAGATTGTATGTATATGACCCAAGAAAAATGTACGATGAAGGTTTCAAATACAATACAAGAGGAAAAAATGTCTTAATTGTTGGTCATAGTAACACAACAAATGTTTTTGCAAATAAAATATTAGGAAAAGATAAATACAAAGAAATAGAAGATGATAACAACAGTAATTTATATATAGTTACAGTTACAAAAAGTGGAGCAACAAGTGTATTGTTAAAAATAGATCATTAATCTAATAACGTAACTGTAACGTTTTCTAAATTAATTTCAGAAAGCTTTATCAGTTCATTATTTTCAAATGCTTTGTCTAAATTTTTTAATTTAGTTGAAGTATTTTTTGTTTTATAATTGTTGTAATCCAAAAACCGAATTCCGTTTACAATACGCTCATTTTTAGGCTCTCTAAAGCGCTTTCCTCCACCATCTGTATGATAACTATAGGCTAGATAATCCATTTTAAAATCTTCTTTTCCAATCCAATATATAAAAACGTCTTCAAAATCTTCTCCGCCTCCATCTTCAGAAAAACTAATTTGAACTTTATAATACGCTTCTCCTTTAATAACAACATCTTCTAACAATTTCTTTTTAACAGCTTTATCATTAAGTCCGTAAGGTAGCACAGAAAAATAATGTACAGAGTTTACAGAACTTGTATATTTTACCGCCATAGAATCTATTGTATTGCTAAGTTGATTGTTTTTAAATCGCTTAAAACCCATATTAGAAAGTTCGTCTTTGATCAAAACAGAATCCTCCTTGAAAATTCTAGATAATTTAAAACTCCCTGCGTTTCTAATCGCTATGTAATTTATATTCCTAAAATCAAAAGCTATTTTTGCATTTGATACTTTATCTGCTCCAGTAGCTATCATTGCTTTGTCAATAATTTGCTGTGCCGTTAACGAAGAGTTTTTTTGATTACAAGAAGCAAATACAAGTAGTGCTATAAATAAAAAGTTACGCATGGTTTTTGTTTTTCTAGGTCGGTAAAAATAGAACATCTTTACAAATCAAAAATACACTTCTTCATCTGAATCAAAAATGTATCTTTGCTAATATTATCATAATATTTTTATTGCCAATTCATGCAGAAGAAAATAAACATACAAAATAAAAAAGCTCGTTTCGAATATGAATTTTTAGACACCTATACAGCAGGAATTCAATTAACTGGAACTGAAATAAAATCGATAAGAGCTAGTAAAGCAAGAATTACTGAGAGTTTTTGTGAGTTTAACGAACGTGGAGAGTTGTTTGTGATTAATATGTTTATTGAAGAATATTCGCATGGTAATTTTTACAATCACAATCCAAAAAGCGAACGAAGATTGTTATTAAACAAGCGAGAGCTAAAAAAATTAGAAAAAGAAGTTAAAAACACTGGACTTACCATTATTCCTCTTAAATTGTTTTTAACAGACAAAGGTTGGGCAAAATTAAATATAGCCTTAGCAAAAGGTAAAAAACTACACGACAAAAGAGAAACACTTAAAGACCGAGATAATAAGCGCGATTTAGATAGAATCAAAAAAGCTTATAAATAATGATTTCTTTCTTAAAACTAATTAGATACAAAAACCTCTTGATGGTTTTACTAACCTTATTTTTAACAAAATATGCTATTATTGATTCGTTAATTTCTACAATTTCAGATTTTCAATTCATTTTATTAGTTATCAGTATTCTTTGTATAACTGCTGGTGGATATGTTATCAATGATGTTTTTGATGTAGAAGCTGATAAAATAAACAAACCTTCTAAAGTCTATATTGATGTAAGCATTTCAAAAAAGAAAGCATTTGTTTCTTATTTTATGCTCACTATAATTGGTTTAATTATTGGAATCTACGTTTCTTTTTTAAAAGAAAACATTGCATTTTCATTATTCTTTATAATTGCAATTGGATTGCTTTATTGGTATTCAAAAACATTAAAAAAAATTGCTATTGTCGGAAATTTAGTAACTTCTTTTTTAATAGCACTTACCATTTTTATAGTCTATGTTTTTGAAATAAAAAACACAAATACAGCTTCTAATTTATCTGATGCAATTACAAATTTCTTTACATCAATTTCAGTAACTATCTATATTTTTATCTATATCATTTTTGCTTTTTTTATGACCTTAATCAGAGAAATCATTAAAGATATTGAAGACCTAAGAGGAGATTATGCTTTAAAAATGAACACATTGCCTATTCTAATTGGAGTTAAAAGAACAAGAAACATTGTACTGGTTATTTCTTCACTCGTATTTGTATTCATTCTATTTATTATAAAAGAAGAGTTAGTACATATCCCTATTTTACTCTGGTATACCTTACTTTTTGTAGTTACGCCATTTGTTTGGTTTTTATATAAATTGTTTAGTTCTAAAACCAAAAAAGATTTTCACTCATTGAGCAACTTGATTAAGCTAATTATGTTTTTTGGAATTTTATCAATGTCACTTATTAAAATTTAGGAAATGCTAAGAAAAAAACTTTCTAAATACAACGTCATTTTAGCGTCAAAATCTCCCAGAAGACAACAGTTCTTTAAAGATTTAGACATTCCTTTTACCATTCAATTAAAAGAAGTTGAAGAAGTATATCCGTCAACACTTGAAGGTACAGCAATTACAGATTTTTTGGCTGATTTAAAATCAAAACCTTTTACAGATTTAAAAGAAAACGATCTTTTAATCACTTCAGATACAATCGTATGGTTAGATAATAAGGCTTTAGGAAAACCAAAAGATAAAACGGAGGCTATTGAAATTCTACAACAATTATCAGGTAAAATGCACCAAGTTATTACGTCAGTTAGTATCAAGGGAAAGAATTTTCAAACGCTTTTTAACGATACAACCAATGTGTATTTTAAAAATTTAACTGTTGATGAAATACACTATTATGTAGAAAATCACAAACCTTATGACAAAGCTGGTAGCTACGGAATACAAGAATGGATTGGTTTTATTGGTATAGAAAAAATTGAAGGTAGTTATTTTAATGTTATGGGATTGCCTGTTCAAAAGTTATATAAAGAATTGATAAAATTGTAAGCTTTTGCTACTATTTTATTATTATTTTTGCTTAAACACAACAAATAGATTTTAATGAAAAAATACACTTTTACAGAAAAGAAAGATACCAGATCTGGGTTTGGTGATGGTTTAACTGAGTTAGGAAAAACAAATCCTAATGTTGTTGCTTTATGTGCTGATTTAATTGGTTCCTTAAAAATGAATGAATTTGCTAAAAATCATCCTGATAGATTCTTTCAAATTGGTATCGCAGAAGCAAACATGATGGGTATTGCTGCAGGTTTAACAATTGGTGGTAAAATTCCATTTACAGGTACATTTGCAAACTTTTCTACTGGAAGAGTGTACGATCAAATTCGCCAATCTATTGCCTAT
>JALQYN010000083.1 GCA_023254055.1 Polaribacter sp. | reverse complement strand
GAATCTACTTTTATGTCAATTTCTGTATTAAAACTATGTGAAGCATAATCATTATTACTTTTGCTATTAGAATTAGAAAAATAACTACTGTTTGATAAAATGTTTTCTCGATTGCTTTTAGTTTCATTACTCGAATTGCTGCCTGAGTAAAAATAATCGGTATTTATATCTATTTTTTTTCCGAATTGATCTGCGTAGGTGAAACCAGAATTTTTAGACTTTACAATACCTTCTCCACTGCCAAAGGATCTTCCTCCAATACTAAAATTCATTGCTCCATTAGAATTAATAGAGATGCTCGTGCTTCCTCCATTTCCAAACATTTTTTGAATTTCACCAAAGCTAAACCCTGGAGAATTGATGTTGTTTCCCCCTAAAAGAACACTGAATCGCCTGTTGTTATCAAATCGATTAACAATTGCTGCATATTCATAAAGATCGTTAGAGCCTTTTCCAGCTGCCATTCTCCCAAACCAACCTTTATTGTTTTCTTCTTTTATGGTCAAATTAATAGTTTTGTTATCTTGGTCTCCTTTTTGACCGGTAAAAGCTTCTGATTTTGTTTTTGTGTCAGTAATTTGAACTTTTTCAATAATTTCTTTTGTTAAATTTCTTGTTGCTATTGTTGGATCGTTTCCAAAGAAAGGTTTTCCGTTTACAAGAATCTTGTTTACTGGTTTTCCGTTTACAGTAATTTTACCTTGTTCATCAACTTCTACTCCTGGTAGTTTCTTTAATAAGTCTTCTACCGAAGCATCCTTTTTTGTTTTAAAAGATTTTACGTTAAATTCTAAGGTATCTTTTTTAATTGTAATTGGAGATCTTGATTTAATAACAACTTCATCCAAGACATTATCTTTAGGTTTCATAAAGATTTTGCCTAAGTTTAAATCCTTATTATTAATCTTAATTTTCTTTGAATATGTTTTTAATCCTATAAATGAAATGTATAAATTAAGTTCTTTTTGAAATGATTTTCCTTCTAAAGAGAAATAGCCTTTGTCATTAGAAATTGTATAAGTTACCACTGTGCTGTCGCTTACTTTCTCTAAATGGATTGTTGCAGATTCTATTGGAGACTTGTCTCCCTCCATTTGTAATGTTCCTGTGATTTTAAAGGAAGCAGATTGAGAATAAATACTTGTTGCGCAAATGAGCGCAAGAATAAGCGAGAGATTTTTCATAGTTAATTTTTTAAGTTCATAAAATTGCTCATCAAAATGGCACTGCAAATGTAAACGACTCTTTAAGCACAAAAAAAGAAATGTTGTCAATCAACATTTTTTTGTAATGAGTTGTTAAATTCTTGTTATCAGAAAGACGCAACAAAAGCAGTTTTGTCTCAAAAAAACATGCCTTTATTTTAAGTATAAACTTAAAATCTAAAAAAATAATTACTAAAAAAATGATTGAAGCTTACTTCTGTCTAAAGTAAATGATAATTGGAACACCAGAGAAATCATAAATCTCTCGCATTTTATTTTCTAAATATCTTCTGTATGGGTCTTTTACATACTGCGGAAGATTTGCAAAAAAAGCAAATTGCGGAGTTGGTGTTGGCAATTGCATGCAATATTTAATTTTTACAAATTTTCCTTTTATTGCTGGAGGCGGATTATTTTTAATAATCTCTAGCATGGTTTCATTTAATTTGCTCGTAGCAATTCTGTTTTTTCTGCTCTGAAAAACGGTTACAGCAGTTTCAATTGCTTTAAAAATACGTTGTTTGGTAAGTACAGAAACAAAAATAATTGGCACATCTGTAAACGGAGCAATTTCTTTTCTAATGGCAGCTTCATAATCTCTAACGGTATTGGTTTCTTTATCAACTAAATCCCATTTATTCACTAAGATTACAATTCCTTTTTTGTTTTTTTCAGCCAGCCAAAAGATGTTTTGATCTTGACCTTCAAAACCACGAGTAGCATCAATCATTAAAATAATAACGTCAGAATATTCAATGGTTCTAACCGCACGCATTACCGAATAAAACTCTAAGTCTTCTTTTACTTTAGATTTTTTTCTAATTCCGGCTGTATCAACCAAATTAAAATCAAATCCAAAACGATTGTATTTGGTGTCAATAGAATCTCTAGTAGTTCCAGCAATATCGGTTACAATATTTCTGTCTTCACCAATTAATGCATTTATAAAAGATGATTTTCCAGCATTTGGTCTTCCAACAACAGCAAATCTTGGCAATTCTTCTTTTTCTAAATCTACTTCTTCGGGTTCTGGCATTATTTCGGCAATCGCGTCTAATAATTCTCCCGTTCCGCTTCCGTTGATAGATGAAATGGTATGGTATTCTCCTAAACCTAAATTATAAAATTCAACCGCATCTGCATCACGCATAGCGTTGTCTACTTTATTAACAGCAATAAATAGCGGTTTTTTTACTTTTCTTAGAATTTTTGCAACTTCAGAATCCATTGGAGTAATTCCTTGTTCTACATCAACAACAAAAACAATAATATCTGCTTCGTCTAATGCAAGTTGAACTTGCTTACGGATTTCATCTTCAAAAATATCGTCAGAGCCCACCACATATCCACCGGTATCAATTACAGAAAATTCTTTTCCGTTCCAGTCTGATTTTCCATAGTGTCTATCTCTAGTTACTCCACTAACAGAATCTACAATTGCTTCTCTACGTTGAACCAATCGATTAAATAAAGTCGATTTTCCTACATTTGGTCTTCCTACAATGGCAACAATACTATTATTCATCTAAAAAAAATATTTTTGCAAAGATACTAATTAGGGAATGATATTTGTTTAAATTTAGAGAGTTATAAATTTTACTATTATGAAAAACAATTTTACAGCCATCATTTTTTCAATTGCTATTGTAATTGCGGCCTTTTTATTAGGAAATTCTATTATAAATAGAAACAATACTGACGGAATTATTTCCGTTACGGGATTAGGAAACGCTGATTTTACTTCAGATTTAATAGTCTGGGAAGGGTCTTTTTCTAGTGAAAGTACAAACCTTAAATTGGCATATAACAATTTAGAAAGTGCAAAGAAAATAATTTCCGAGTATTTATTTTCTAAAGGAGTGAAACCAAATGAATTGGTTTTTAAAGCCGTTACCAGCAGAAAAAACACCAAAGCAAACTATAATAAAGAAGGAAAATATATAGGCGAACAATTTCTAGGTTATATTTTAACACAATCTTTACAAGTAGATTCTAATGATGTTGAAAAAGTAGAGAAAATATCTAGAGAGATTACAGAATTGCTAAACAAAGGAATTGAGTTTTACTCACAACCACCAAGATATTATTATACAAAATTAGCCGATTTAAAATTAGAAATGATTTCTAAAGCCACTTCTGATGCTAAATTAAGAGCAGATAATATAGCTACAAACTCTGGGGGAAAATTAGGGAATTTAATTTCAGCAAAAATGGGAATATTTCAAATTACGGGTCAAAACTCAAAAGAAGATTATTCTTGGGGTGGTACTTTTAACACCACATCAAAATTAAAAACGGCTTCTATTACAATGAAGTTAACATATAAAGCAGACTAGCAAAAACTAAATTCATGGAAGAGAAAAAAAGCAGCGAAGTTTTTTTAAGACCTAGATTTACCATTGATTTAGATGAAAATTACGAAACAGTAATTGAAAAATTTAAAAAGGTTTTAAAAGCCAAAGACTGCGCTTATCCGAGTAGGTTTTCTGACGGACATATTATTGTTGATGTTCCGAAAAAAGAAGAACATTTTTGGTCTCCGCAATTAAATATGGAAATTGTTGAAGCAGATGAAAACAAAAGCACCTTAAAAGGTCTTTTTGGTCCAAAACCACAAGTTTGGACCTTGTTTATGTTTATCCATTTTATTGTAGGAATATCCTTTTTAATTTTTGCGGTTATGCTCTACGTAAATTGGAGTTTAGAAAGAGATTTTATCATGCCTTTAATGTTGGTGATTTTTTTACCTATATTTTGGGCGGTTTTATATTTTTTAGGAAGAATTGGTAAGAGTACAGGGCACAATCAAATGGATGATTTACATGATTTAATGACCTCAATTTTAGAAAGGAAAGACTAATCTTTATATCCGAAACGCTTTAATTGATTTTTATCATTTCGCCAATTTTTATTCACTTTAACATACAATTCTAAAAACACTTTTTTCTCAAAAAAGAGTTCTAAATCTTTTCTTGCTTCTGTTCCAATACGTTTTATTGCGGCTCCTTTATGTCCAATGATAATTCCTTTTTGAGTGTCTCTTTCAACCATAATAACAGAACGGATTCGTATGATTTTCTCTTCTTCAAAAAACTCTTCGGTTTCTACTTCTACAGAATACGGAATTTCTTTTTTGTAGTGCATTAGAATTTTTTCTCTAATTTTTTCATTTACAAAAAAGCGCTCAGGTTTATCGGTCAATTGATCTTTTGGATAAAAGGGAGGCGATTCTGGCAGCATTTCAATAATCTTGTAAAAAACATTCTCTACATTAAATTTTTCTAGAGCAGAAATGATAAACACAGACGCATTGGGCACTTTTTCTTTCCAATACGAAAGTTTTTCTTCTACGTCATCTTGGTTAGAAGTATCCACCTTATTGATTAATAGGATCACAGGGATTTTACTATTGATGATTTTTTTGAAGAAAGCCTCACTCTTTAATTCTTTCTCACCAATTTCTACCATGTAAATTAACACGTCAGCATCTTCAAAAGCAGATTTTACAAAATCCATCATAGATTCTTGTAATTGATACGCAGGCTCAATAATTCCAGGAGTATCAGAAAAAATAATTTGATAGTCATCGTCATTTACAATCCCTAAAATTCGATGTCTTGTTGTTTGCGCTTTAGAAGTAATGATTGATAATTTTTCACCAACCAAAGCATTCATTAACGTTGATTTACCAACATTGGGATTTCCAATAATATTTACAAAACCAGCTTTATGTGTCATGGGGCAAAGATAGTTGGTTTTTTGATTTTTGCACCTTTAAAAGATAGGATATTGTCCATGAGTATTTTAAGATTTTTTTAAATAAAAGTTGATTTTTTTTGAAAGAAATAGAAAATGGTTGTATCTTTGCAGTCCAAATCGCGGGATAGAGCAGTAGGTAGCTCGTCGGGCTCATAACCCGAAGGTCACTGGTTCGAGTCCAGTTCCCGCTACAAAGAAGCCTTCAGAGAAATCTGGAGGCTTTTATTTTTGAAGCAAATGATACTTGTATCAATTTGTGTAAAAAATAAAACCATCACATTGCTTTGCAATGTTGGCTTGTTTGTAAAGCTACCCATATTCTGGCCCTTTCTGAAACAACGTGTAGGAAAGAATCCAGCCTGTATACCTTTGGCTTAACCACACTACTAACTCCAAAAGTTTCACTTAATACTGAATCAAGTTCAGCACAAGTTGTGAGGCTTTTTTTGTACCTGAAATCTACTTCAAAATATTGAAAAAGTATTTTTCATATATTGTAATGCTTAACCAATCAATTACTTATGAAAAAGTTTCTATTCCTTTTTGCTTTCCTATTCTCTATCAACAGTTTTACTCAAGAATTGAAATATAAAGTGTATTCGTATACAGAATTCTTTAAAATGATTGAACAAGAAAAAGGTTCAGTTTTCAGATTAAAAAATGCACTTGTTAAATACAAAGAAGCTTCTGATTCAATTTATCAATTTAAACAATTGTCTGTAAATAAAAAAAGCTATAATAGAGTTGATACCATCTATATAAATAAAGAAATAAAACTACAAAACGTACAATTTATACCATTTTTAACTGAAGGTTTTAGCAGTGATAATATTATATCAGGTAATTTTGATTGGAAAGCTTATGGTTTTAATCATATAAATTTCAAGAAAGAAGTTACATTAACAAATACGCTTGCAGTACTTTTTAATGAATGTATTTTTGAAAACACTTTAACCGTAAATAATAATGACCCAATTATTTACGACATATATAATTATATAAAAAAAAATGAAGATAGTTATAATTCTGAATCAGCAATTATGCAAACAGATTTTATTTTAAACTCATCTGAATTAAGAAAAGGACTTTCTTTTTTATTCGATTTTAAGAATACAGATAATTTATATGAAGGTGAAGTGCAAATCACAAACTCAAAAATCTGGGAAAAGCCAAATATTGTCAACTTGAACGCATGGTCTAGTGATATTAACTGTAATAATCTTCGTTTTTTAAATATCAATAATTTAACATTCTATAATCAAGCACGTATTTATAATACTAATATTGGACGAAATTTTAGTTTTACAGAAAATAAATTTGAAGATATTTTATATTTTTATTATTCAGCAAAAACTGATAAAAGCTACATAGAAATCAAAAATAATATATTCACAAAACATGTGATAACAAGTTTAAATACCCTATCTAAAAGTTCAGAAATTGAGTGGGATAACTTCAGTAATAAACTAATTAATAGCGGTTCTTTTAATGAGTATTTCTTTACATTAAGAGATAATGAAAAACTTGGAGTTGTTGAAAGTTATAAAACGCTTGAAAAATTAGACAACAATAAAGATTCTTTAATTAATGTGTATAAAAACTCTTATTTATTATCTCATAAAAGTGCCTTAAAAAAAGAAGTACAATTAAGAGTTAATTATTATGATTTTTATAAAAGTCAACAGGATTTAGAAAGTTCAAATGCTATTTACATTGAGTATAAAGACTTGTTATTAATGCAATCGGAATTACAATACAAACAGAATCCTTCTTTTGAAACCTTTTTTAAGTGGCGCATCAATCAGTTTTTAAAAGTATTTTCTGCCTACGGAACAAAACCAGAAAAAGCGGTGATATTTTCGATGTATGTAATACTACTCTTTGCGTTTATCTACTTATTATTTCCAAATTCTTGGGATGCACATGGCAGAAAACGCATCATGAACAGGTATGCATTCTTTTTCAAATACATGAACAAAAAATCTGGAATACATGAAGTGTATTTAGACAATCAAAAAGAAGACTTGTTAGAGTTTGATGAATTTAAAGCCTTGGTAGAACAACAAGGAAAAACAGTACCCAAATTTTTTACTGCAACTGCCTTACCATTATACAAATGGGCAATTTCAGGCACCAAGTTTTCTGCGGGCATATTAAAACGTGTAGATATTATGAAAGGAACTTGGAATGACCTGCCAACTAAGAAGCGTTGGTGGAAATCGTTCTTATTAATTGGTGCTTTTACAATTGCTATTTGTTACGATGTATTGATTAAAATGTTAAACGCATTAATGCTCTCCATTAACACATTTACAACCTTAGGTTTTGGAGAAATACCAATTAAAGGATTACCACGATACTTGGCAATCATTCAAGGCTTTATTGGTTGGTTTATGTTAACTATATTTAGTGTGTCATTGATTTCACAATTGTTGAATTAACTTTTATAAGTTTTGATTGTTACTAAACTCAACCACTTTTAAAAAGTCTTTAATTAGCTCATTCAGGTTCGATATTTCAATGTTTAAGTCTACTATAAAGAGTAATCAGAAATGGTTGCTCTTTTTTTGTTCCACATCCTAGTGATAGCCCAATTCTTCAAAATGCCATTTATCAACTTGCCAACTTTTTTGATAAAAAAGGCACACTATTCTAGTGTCAAAATATAAAAGATTTGATATAAATTATCGGTAGATAATGATTTTTAGGAAATAAAAGTTTAATTGGTTATATTTACTAATTAAATTCCCCGATAATGATGCAAAACTACGAAAGAAAAAAAAATCTAATTCCTTTTAGGCCGACTACCTTGTTAGTTATTTTAGCTAGCTTAATTTTTATCTCTTTAGGTTTAGCTAGGTTTTTTAAAGTAGATTTTGTTTTAAATTTTTTACCTGAAATTACAAGGGAGATGTTAGACGATTCTCCTATATGGGTATACTATGTGTATTTAGTAACAGTATTAACAAATTTAGCAGCAATAGTTTTATTATATAGAAGAAGCATGTATAGTGTTACTGTTTCTCAATATTCTGCTGCAGGAATGACATTACTTATTACATATCATTTTTTTAGTACCGACAATATTTATCTATATGAGGCCATAGAAATGCTTTTTACTCTTTTGTTTTATTTGCTTTTAGCTTGGTTTGCTACCTATGCCAGAAGAAACGGAGAGTTAGAGAGAATATCAAAAGAGAAAACAACAATCTCTTTAAAAATTCAAGAAGGATGTGACCATGAATGTGCCTACTGCCCGATTCCAACTAGAAAAGGTCGGTCTAGAAGTGATACGCTAAAAAACATACTAGCAAACGCAGAGAGTATGGCACAACAAGGAATAAAAGATATTGTATTAATTGGAGATAATGTAGGTGATTATGGAACAGGAGAAAATGGGAATTTAAAGCATCTTCATTCTTTTTATGACTTAATTACTGAACTTGATAAAATTGGAGACATTCATCGGTTTACTTTTTTGTCTGTTACAACTCCTATGTTTAGCAACAAAACATTAAAATTTATAAAAAAATCTAAAAGATTTTCCCCTTATTTTAGTATTAGAATGGATAGTGGTAGCGAAGAGATGCTTCAGAAAATGAATCGTCCTTTTCCACTAAACTTATATAAAGAATTGTATATAAACATAAAAAAAATAATTCCGGAGGCTTATATAGTTGTTGAAATTCTTGTTGGTTTTCCTGGAGAAACAGAAGAGTTGTTTAATGAAACAGTTCAGTTTTTATCAGAATCAAGTATTTCATATATAAACACAACTATTTATTCAGATAAAATCGGAACAAAAGCATTTGGTACAATTAAAGGAGCAGTTCCAAAAAGTGTTCGAAAGAAGAGAGCAAAAGTGCTTAAAGAATTGTCTAAAAAGAAACTAAATGATTTTTATGAAAGTCAATTAGGCTTAGAAAGAGTAGTATTGTTCGAAAATAGAAGTAAAGGAGGTTTTATATTTGGCTATACAGATAACCATGTAAAAGTTAAAACATTATGGGACCATAAACTAGGAAACACACTTCATAAAATTAAGTTAACAGGAATAAATGGAAGTTTTATGACTTTTGATTTTATTAAAGATGAAAGCTTTATTACACATGATAGCTACGTTCATATTTAAGAGTTGGCAGTTTCAAAACATCCTTAAATCATGTTAATTTGTTTTCAAAAAAGTGTCGTAATTTTCTATGGATTGAATAATTAATTTCACCGCTTCTACATAAAACTCTTGATTGATATTTTCAAAAGTATCAGTGTCTTTATGGTAGTCTTTATGATCTTCTACCCCGAAATAAATAAAAGGTATTTTTTCTTTATGAAAAGACCTATGATCAGAAGAATTGGTCCAGTTTTGCATAGTTTTATCATTCGGGTTGTCATGTCCAGATAATAAATCAATTGAAGATTTTACTTTTGTTAACGGTTCTTTTAACTGAGGATAATGAAACAATCCACATGCATATAATTCGTTTTTATCGTTATGGGCAATCATATCCATATTAACATTTAAAACGATATTTTCTTTTCCTAAAGGGAAGTTTTTCACTAAATACGCAGAACCATGCATTCCTGCTTCTTCAGCATCTACAGTTGCAAAAACGAGTGTATGATTTGGAGTTTTGTCTTTAAAATAATCTGCAATTGTAATTACAGCTGCAGTACCAGAAGCATCATCATCTGCACCATTATAAATTTTCCCATTTCTAATACCTAAATGATCGTGATGTCCAGTAATTACAATTACGTTATCAGATTTTCCTTTAATCATACCTATAACATTTCCTCCAACAACAGTTGTATCTGGTACATTTGTGTCGTTTTTGTCTTTTCCTTTTACAGGAAACATACGCTGCCTTCTTACGCCTTTGTAGGTTGTGGTAAATTCTTGGATATAACCATTTTCTAAAACTGTAGCCAATTGTAATCTTTTAAATTCATTGGCAATTAACTGTTGCGCTTTATAATTTCCAGGTTTAGAAAACCCTCTTCCTTCTAAAGAATCACTAGCCAATATTTTTATATTATTTAATAGTTGAACTTCATCAATTGTAATGTTGTTTGAAGTGGAAACTGAATTTAGTTGATTGGCTTTTTTTGGTTCGGTTGATTTACATCCAATAAATAAAAGTGCAAAAAAAAGAGCAAAAAGAAGTGCTTTGGTTTTCATATGATTGACTATTTGGTTTTGTCTAATAGGGTAAAGATAATGAATAATTGAAATCTTAGTCATTATTTTTCAGTAGAATATTATTTGGTCTCTAACATGATATGAATAGTAGAATATGTTATATTTGAAAACTTTTAAAATTTAAAAAAAGACCTTGCAAAGAGCTATAACTTTCCTTTTAATATTCTTTTGTTCCTTTACTGTTTTAAGTCAAGAAACATTACCAATCTACTCAGATTATTTGTCAGACAATGTGTTTTTAATACATCCTTCTGCAGCTGGTATTGGAAATTGTGGAAAAATTAGATTAACAGGGAGAAAACAATGGCAAGGAGTTGATGGAGCACCCGAATTACAATCATTAAGTTTCCATAATAAATTTGGAGAAAATGCAGCATTGGGTTTAGTAATTTTTAATGATAAAAATGGATTTCACTCTCAAAAAGGACTTCAAGCAACGTATGCATATCATTTAGATATGGGGAGTGGACAAGTTTTTCAACAACTTTCGTTTGGGCTGTCGGCAACAGTTGTTCAAAATCAGTCAGATCAAAGAACTTTTTTTGGTGATTTAGCAGTGCAACAGTTAATTGAAAGCTCAAGTTATTTCAATGCAGATTTTAGCGTTGCATATCATAGAGCAGGATTTTCATCCTATTTCACGGTAAAGAATTTGTTGCTTTCCGCTAAAAATAATTTAAATAATAGCCTGGAGCCTTTAGATTTAAGAAATTATATTTTTAGTGCAGGGTATTATTTAGAGTATAAAGATATTGTAAACATAGAACCTTCATTTATGCTGCAATTAAGAGAAGGAACTGGAGAAACGATTGCAGATTTTAACATAAAAGCATACAAAAATTTTAATAAGGCTCAACTTTGGGCAGCATTATCATATAGAAGAAACTTTGATAAAGGCTCAATAGAAAATTTAAGCTATGTAACACCGATTGTTGGCATAAATTATAACCAGATGATGGTTTCTTACACTTATACAAAACAGCTAGGTGAGATTGTTTTTTCTGATACTGGTTATCATCAAATTACGTTGGGAATAAATGTTTTTTGTAAAAGACCAAGAGCTTCAGCTTGTCCAAATATCAGTGGGTCTTTTTAGATTAGAAGTTTAATTTTTCTACCTTATAGTTTTTGTTTTCACCCAACACAAATTTTAATACATCTGTATTTGTATTCGAGTAAAAAAAATGGGTTGGTACCAGTTTTTCAGGATTTATTAAATAGTTGCTTTCTAAAACTCTTTTAGTTTGTTTTGCAACAGCTTGACCAGAATCTATAATAGTTATGTCATTTCCTATAATATCTTTTATTTGAGGTATTAAATACGGATAATGGGTACAGCCTAAAACTAAGTAATCAATATTGTGCTGCATTAGCTTTTGTAAATAACTGTTTAAAAGTTGTGTCATTTCATTGGAGACTAATTGACCATTTTCTATCAACTCAACCAAGCCTTCTCCAACTTGTTCTATGATATCAACTTCTTGATCTATATTATTAGAAGATTTGGCAAATAAACTACTGTTTAGTGTACCTTTTGTAGCTAAAATTCCGATGTTTTTTGTTGTTGTATTTATGGATGCAGGTTTTATTGCGGGCTCAATTCCTATAAACGGAATTGCATAATTTTCTCTTAAATATGTTATGGCATTTGTTGTAGCAGTGTTACAGGCCACAACAATGATCTTGCAATTTTTATGAATTAAGAATTCGGTATTTTTTATACACAATTCAAGAATTTTTTCTTCTGATTTTTGACCATAAGGTGCATTTTTGCTATCTGATAAATAGATGGTTTTTTCATTTGGTAAAAGTTGATTAATTTCTTTCCAAATAGACGTTCCTCCAATTCCAGAGTCAAAAATGCCAATAGGTTGTTTTGAAGCTAAATTCATTGTTGAACAAAAATAAAAAAACCTACTTAGTAAAGTAGGTTTTTTGTTTTATTATTAAAGTAGATTTTTTAGAATCCTAATTTAGCTTTTACAGCGTCGTAGATGTCTGTTCCTTTTTCAAAGATAATTAATCCTCCACCTGGAGCAGAATTAAATACATACACCAATCCTTTTTCAGCTGCAACTTCTTTAATTGCCTTTTGAGCTTTTTCATAAATTGGATTTTTCAACTCAATTTCTTTTTTTCTCAACTCTTGCGTAGCAATTTGTTCAGCTTGTTGAATTTTAGCTGCATCACTTTGTAATTCAGCTTTTCTTCTAGCGTTTGTTTCTGGAGTTTGAGATTTCTCTTCAGCAGCATATCTTTGAGCTTTAGCTTGATATGTTTTTATATTAGCTTCAATATCGTCTTTATATGTTTTTTGAATTTTCTCTAGTTCAGAGTTTGCTTTTTTAGTAGCTGGCATTTCTTGTACTAACTTTGCAGTATCTATATGACCAATCTTTTGTGCATTAGCAACTCCTCCTACACCTAACATAAATACAGCTATTAATAATAACTTTTTAAATTGTTTCATTTCTCCTTGTTTTAATTTTACTTTATTATTTATTTACTAATTTTTTCCTTTTTTCTTTTTCGCAGCATTTCTTTTTTCTAAGAGCAATTTTCTTTTAGCTTCTTTTTCTTTCAGTAATTTATCTCTTTTCTCTTGAATTGCTTTTTTTCTATCTAAAGCTTTCTTTTCTTTAGCTTGTTTTATAACCTCTAGTTTCTTTTGATTCTCAATTTTCTTGTTCTGAGCTTCTGTCTTTTTAACGTTGTTTTGTATACTAGAAGTTTTAATTTTTCGATCTTTAACAATACTTGCTAAAACGAGTTCGCTAATATCGTATTTTTTATTTGAATATAACATGACTAATTCGCTAGATTTATCTAAAACAAAGTCATATTTTTTTCTTTTAGCAATATCTTGAATAGAATTATATATTAAATCTTGTATGGGTTGAACTATTTGTCTTCTTAAAAAGAATAAATCTCCTTTTGGACCAAAGTACAACGATTCTAATCTTGCTAATTCTTCTTTTTTTAATGTAATATCTTCTTCTCTTTCTACAATTAAATCTTTTGTTAAAATTGCTTTTTCATTTGCTAAATCTGTTTTAAGAACTTCAATATGTCTTTCTAATTTAGATAAATTGCTTTTCCATTTTTCTATTTTGGCATTCAAATTTTCTTGAGCTGTAACATATTCTGGTACATTTTCTAAAATGTATTCCATATCGATGTATGCAAAGTTTTGACCTTTTTGCGCAATGCTATTTTGTACTGTAAACAAAAGAACGATTAATACGAATATTTTTTTCATCTTTAATAGTTTTTGTTTTGAAAAAACCATGCCAAAAAATGAATACATTACTAAGAAAGTATTTAATTTTTAGAACTGTCTTCCAATAATAAAATGTGTTTGCCAACCAGATTTTGGAGCATTTGGTGAATTGTTATAAATTGGTAATGCATCATATCCATGAGCAAAATCAATTCCTAACAGGCCAAAAGCAGGCATAAAAATACGTATTCCAAGACCGGCAGACCTTTTTAACTCAAACGGATTATAACTATTAAAATTGTCATAAGAATTTCCAGCCTCTAAAAACCCTAAAGTATAAATAGATGCAGAAGGTTTGTCTGTAATAGAATATCGTAATTCTAATTGAAATTTATTATATATTGTTCCTCCTTGTATAGAAGATAACTGATTATTTTCATAGCCTCTTAATCCAACGGTTTCTCTTCCATCTAATTGATATGCTGCTAACCCGTCACCACCAACAAAAAATCTTTCAAAAGGTGTAGCGCCAACTTTGCTGCTATAATTTCCTAAAAACCCACCTTCAGCATTCATCATTAAAACAAGCTTATCAGTAAATGCAGTATACCATTTTCCTTTGAAACTTAACTTGTAATATTCCATCCATTTATACTTCTCAGCTAAATCAATGTTAGAGTAATCTTTTCCGTTTACTAAAGAGTAAGGGAATGTTAATTTTGCACCAATACTAAATTCTGACCCATATGTAGGGAAAATTAATGAAGGTCCTGCTGAGTTTCTAATCAATTGTATTTCGTACGATAAATTATTTAAATTTCCGTTGCTTAAAATATCTGTACCAACTCTAAATCCGTAATTATTTAAGCTAAAACTTTGATAGCTAAGAGATTGTGAAAGTTGAAAATAATCATCTGGCCATTGTAGTCTTTTTCCTAAACCCAATGTAACTCCAACAATACTTAAGTTTTGATTTTTGTCAACTAAACCAGTTGTATAATCGTATTGGTATTGATTTGAATTGTATAATGAAAATGAAAAAGATTGAGGTTTTTTACCCCCTAACCATGGTTCTGTAAACGAAAAGCTATATGTGCTATAGGTTCTACTTGCCTGTAAACGAAGAGATAATTTTTGACCATCTCCTGTTGGTAAAGGTTTGTACGCTTCTTTTTTAAAGATGTTTCTAATCGCAAAATTGTTAAACGATAAACCTAAGGTACCAATGAATGCACCACCACCATAACCACCTTGTAATTCTATTTGGCTACCACCTTTTTCTGTAACTGTAAAATCAATGTCAGCCGTTTTGTTTTGCCAGTCTGGTTTCACTTCTGGAGTAACATTTGTGTCAAAAAAACCTAATTGACCAATCTCTCTAATAGATCTAATAATTGCAGCACGATTAAATAAATCACCTGGTTTTACTCTTAGTTCTCTATAAATAACATGGTCATTTGTTTTGTCATTACCAATTACCGTTACTTTTTTAATGGTTGCTTTTTCGTCTTCACGAATTCTAATTTCTACAGTAATAGAGTCGTTTACTACTTTTGTTTCCACAGCATCAACGGAAGCAAATAAAAATCCATTATTATGATACAAAGTTTGTAAATCTTGAGAGTTTGGTGTGTTGTCACCTTTTACTCGTTCTTTTAAAACCGTTCCGTTATAAACATCCCCTTTGTCAATACCAAGAATTCTTGACAATTGATCAATAGTAAAGCTTTTATTACCAACATAATTTATATCACTAAAATAATATTGTTTTCCTTCTTCTACTTCAATTTCAATACTAATCGTATTGTCATCATTCCAAATTAGTTTATCATTTATAATTCGAGCATCTCTATAACCTTGTCTGCTATATTTTTCTAAAATACTTTCTAAATCTTCTCTATAATTATCTTCTATATACTTTGAAGTTTTCCAAAACCTACCAAACATTTTTTCTTTGGTATTGCTCATTGCTTTTCTAAGCTTTCTGTCAGAAAACTCTTTGTTTCCTTTAAATGAGATGTCTTTTATTTTTATTCGAGTTCCTCTGTCAATATGAACATCCATGTTTACAACATTAATATCTGAGGTGTCTTTTGTTGTATTAATTGTTACTTTGGTTTTTAAAAACCCTTTGTCTGTAAATTTCTTTTTAAAGTAGTTGGTAGATGTTACAATTAAGTTGTCAGTTACCATAGCGCCTGTTTTAAGGTCGGTATCTTTTTTCAACTCTTTTCTTCTAGATTTTTTAACTCCAGAGAAAGTAACTTCCTTTAGTTGCGGTAATTCTTTTACGTTAAATTGAAGATACACTGAATTGCCATCAATTTTTGCTATATATACATCAACATCACTAAATTGCTTACTGTCATATAGTTTTTTGATAGCACTTGTTAATTTATCTCCAGGAAGTTTAATGTTTTGACCGTTTCTTAAACCCGTAAATATTTTAACGGTTTCTTCGCTAAACTTTTTTAAACCAGTAACGGTAATGCCTCCTAATACATATTCTTGCCCTTTTACGTAAGATATTTTAGTAGGAATAGTGTCCTTGGGTGTTGGATTATTAGTTTGTCCGTTAACAGTTGCAGTTAAAAAACTTAATAAAAATAGTACTACAATAGTATATTTACTCATCTGGTGTTTCAATTTGTTCGCTAGTTTTACCAAAGCGTCGTTCTCTATTTTGATATTCAATTATTGCGTCAAAAAAATCGCTCTTTCTAAAATCTGGCCAAAGAATATCTGTAAAATATAATTCGGCATATGCCATTTGCCACAATAAAAAATTACTGATGCGTTGTTCACCACTTGTGCGAATCATTAAATCAACATCGGGCAAATTAAATGTATATAAATGATTATTAATAACTTTTTCGTTAATTTCTTCTACTTGAAGCTGGTTATTAACAACTTTTTTAGATATGTTTTTGATAGTATTAACAATTTCTTCTCTTGAACCATAACTAAGAGCAAGAGTTAATACAATTCTTTTATTTGTTTTGGTAATTTCAATTACATGTTTTAATACCCTTTGAGCTTTTTCAGGTAAGATTTGTAAATTTCCAATAGCATTAACTTTTACTTCATTTTTTTGAAAAGTTGGAAGTTCATTTTTTAAAGATGACACTAATAAATTCATTAATGCATTAACTTCCATTTTTGGGCGGTTCCAGTTTTCAGTTGAAAAAGCATATAATGTAATTGCTTTTACTCCAATTTCAGCAGCAGCTTCAACAGATTCTCTTACAGCTGTTAAGGCGTTTCTATGTCCAAAAACACGCTCCATGCCTTTACTTTTAGCCCAGCGACCATTGCCGTCCATAATAATAGCAACATGTTGAGGTACTTTGTGTAAACTTATTTGTAGTTTTTTATCCATATATTATCTTAACTCTGCATAACAAGCAGGTCTTCCAAAAGCATAAACTAAAGAAACACCTGTAAATACATACCAGTCATTTGAGTTGCCTCCAAAATTGAGTGTTGGTATTTTACTTGTTGTGTAATCTAGCTCATCTGTCAATGTGTATCTTACTCTTGTTTCTAATGAGAATCCAATATTATCTCTTATTTTCCCTTTAAATCCTAATCCAAACGGAATCGCATATGAAAATTTTGTTTTAAAATTATTTTGCCCAGCGTTATTCTGAGAATCAATAATTTCATGAGCGAAACCTGCAACTTCAAGTAAAATATAAGGTGTATATTTTTTGTCAGTTGAGGTCATGTCATATTCAAAAAAATTATATTCAATCCCTACTGCTATTTCTTTAATTGTGTTTTTAAAATTAAAACCTCTATTTACTCTAACAATGTTTGATGACTTTAAATCATCTCCTTTAATCGGAATATAACTTAAGGTCCCTCTTAAAGCAATTCTTGGGTTTAGATTGTGTTTGTAAACAATTCCTCCAGCAATACTATTCGGATAAATATAAGTTGAATTTCCAACATCTCCAATGTAATTGCTCCCTCCAATAAACACTCCAATTTCATTTATTTGGCTCCATGAAATACTTGTAACACAAATAAATACTATTGCTAAAAGTTGTTTCTTCATCTTAAAAAATAGCGTGCAAATATAGTTAATTCAATTTGCTTTATAAAGTTAATAACTTGTCTTTTTTGAATAACTATAATTTTAGGGAAATATTGTGGTGTTTTATCAATGTTTAAAGTCGTTTCTCGTGTCTTCTCCCCACAATAATTTACTTCTAAGGGTTTTTAGAAATGAATGATTGTTCAATGCAATTGTTTTAATTGTAAAATCTGCTTTCTCAATAAAAACCTGAGTTGTTTCATTTATGGTACAGATTCTAGAATCTAAAGACATTAAAAAGATGTGTTCTCTTCCGCTAACTTCCAATCTTATTTTTGTGTTTTCAGAAATAACCAAAGGCCTTGCATTTAAGTTATGTGGAGCTATTGGTGTAATTACGATGCTTTTAGAATCAGGTAAAACAACAGGACCATTGCAACTTAAAGAATAACCTGTAGAGCCAGTTGGAGTTGAAATAATCAATCCATCTGACCAATAATTGGTCAAATATTCGTCGTCTAAAAAAGTTTTCACTCCAATCATAGAAGTGGTGTTTTTTCTAGCAACGGTTACTTCGTTTAAAGCAAAATTAATTTCAGAAATTGCTGCTGTTTTTGGAGTTGTTTTTACACTTAAAAGTGTTCTTTCTTGAATTTTATACTCTTTCATTAAGAGTTGTTCTATTGCTTGCTCTATTTCTTCTTTTTGAATGGTTGCTAAAAAACCTAGTCGCCCAGTGTTAATTCCTAAAACCGGAATGTTTAAATTGCGAATATATGTTATGGATCTTAGTATTGTTCCGTCTCCACCAATAGTAAAAAACAAGTCAAATGAATTATTTAAATCATTAAAATGAGAAAATGTTGGATACTTTTTAGGCAGTAGGTTTTCTTTTTGAAAAAGAGTGTAAAACTCCTTTTCAAAAAAAATAACAATGCTTTTTTCTTGTAAAACTTTAATCAAAAGCAAGACTTCATTTATAGAGCTTGTGTTAAAAGATTGACCGTAAATTGCTACTTTCTTCATCTACTATGTATTTAAGAATTTTTGTAAATAATCCGATCTGTTTTTTAGTTCTTCTAAATAAATATCGTCTTTATGTTCTGTGATAATAGTATAATTATAACGTCTAAACGTTTGAATAATTTCATTTATTTCTTGTGAAGAAATTTTGAGCGTTATTTCTACTTTGTCATTGGTTCTTTTCGATTCATAACATCCTAATACTATTGCCTTATTAGATTCTATAATTTGAGAAACTTCGCTCATGGTGTAATCTTTTGTGTTCTTTTCAATCACTAAAATAAATCCTTCAGAATTTAAAAAAGGGGTTTGCGAAAAGACATCTAAAACATCATTTAAATCAATATAACCAAGATACTTCTGATTAACTACTGCTGGGATAATGTTTGTATCATTATCAGCAAAAATAGTTAATAATTCTAGCAAAGATTCATTATTGTTCATTTGAAAATGATCAAAAATATCTAAAGATTCTTTTAATAATTCTTCCTTGTTTTCTATCGTAAATACATCAGTTTGAGAGATACATCCAATATAAAGGCCATTATCTGCAACAGGAATATGTGTAATTGGAAATTCTTTGCAAAGTTTTAATGCCTCTTTAACAGTGCTTTGGGTTGTTAAAGGGTTAAAATCGTTTACTATGTATTCGGTAATATTCATATGTTACGAATATAAGATAAAAAGGATAATAATTTTTGTTGAAATCTGTACTTTTGTTGTTTAGTATTTTAAGATGACAAAGTTAAGTGTAAATGTAAATAAAATTGCTACGTTGCGTAATTCTCGCGGTGGAGATGTTCCTAATCTTTTAAAAGTGGCTAGTGATATAGAATCTTTTGGAGCAGAAGGGATTACCATTCATCCAAGGCCAGATGAGCGTCACATTCGCTATCAAGATGCCTATGATTTAAAAGAAATTGTAAAAACAGAGTACAATATTGAAGGAAATCCAATTCCGAATTTTATGGAAATGGTATTACAAATTAAGCCTACGCAAGTTACGTTGGTTCCTGATAGTGTTGATACGTTAACTTCAAATGCTGGTTGGGATACGATAACGCATCAATCTTTTCTGCAAGAAGTAATTTCTGAATTTAAAAAAGCAGGCATAAGAACTTCAATTTTTATTGATACAGATATACAATTGATTGAAGCTGCTGCAAAAACAGGAGCAGATAGAATTGAGTTATATACCGAAGAATTTGCGACTCAATTCGACTTAGGAAATAAAAACGCGATAAAACCATATACAGATGCAGCAATTTTAGCGCATGATTTAGGAATGGGAATTAATGCTGGTCACGATTTAAGTTTAGAAAACATCAAATTCTTTAAAGAAAATATTCCAAATTTAGCAGAAGTTTCAATTGGACACGCACTCATTTCTGAATCATTGTATTTAGGGTTAGAAAATGTAGTAAATATGTATTTACATCGATTAAAATAAGATGCAGCTTTTACATTCTAGAATTATTGGAGAAGGAAAACCATTGTTAATTTTACATGGTTATTTTGGCAATGGAGATAATTGGAAATCGATTGGAAACAAATTGTCAGACACTTTTCAAGTTCATTTAATTGATCAACGTAATCATGGACGTAGTTTTCATTCAGATGCGTTTGATTATGAATTAATGGTCGAAGATTTGTACCATTATATTCAGCAGCATCAATTAGAAAAAGTGCACCTTTTAGGGCATTCTATGGGTGGAAAAACAGTAATGCTTTTTGCAGTAGAATACCCAGAATTAGTTGATAAATTAATCGTTGCAGATATTTCTCCGAGAATGTATCCACCACATCATCATGATATTTTAGATGCGCTAAATTCTATAGATTTCACAAAGCAAACTTCAAGAAAGTTGATTGATGAAAAATTATCAGAAAAAATTCCTGAAATAGGTGTTCGTCAATTTTTGTTAAAAAGTATCTACTGGAAAGAAAAAGGACAATTAGATTTCCGTTTCAACTTACAATCTTTAATAGAAAATAATGATGAAGTAGGGGCGGCTTTGCCTTCTTTTACAATTTTTGAAGGAGAAACCTTGTTTTTAAAAGGTGAAAACTCTGGTTATATTTCTTCAAATGAAGAACCATTAATTAATGCACATTTTCCTAATAATAGGATTGTTACCATAAAAAATGCAGGACATTGGCTACATGCAGAAAACCCTAAAGACTTTTTAAAAGCTTTAGAGGATTTCTTACAATTTTAAGAATATAAATAGTACTATTTTGGTCTGTATATTGCTCCAGTAGCAAAATCAACTATTGTGCTTGGTAAAAACAATAAAATGTCTGCAATTAAAGCGCCAACTCTAATTTCTCTTTGAGGTTGTCCAGGCAAGGGTTTTGTTTTTTGGTACGCAGTAATAGGCCCTCCAAAAACTGTTGCACAGCCTGTCATTGATAAAGCTAAAAAACAAACAAGGATACTCTTAACTATTTTTTTCATAATGCATATTGTGTATGGTGTAAATTACAACTTTATTTTCATATAACTGACAAAATGCATCATCATTTCTCTTTTTGTTAAGATTTTCTGCCGTTTTATCAGTAAAATAGTTTTGGCTTACTTTTCGCACAACTCTTTAAAATTAATACAGTTAAAAAATGAATTTTATTCTTAAAGTACTCTTAACAGCTATTGCTGTTTTTGTGTTGGCATCAATTTTACCCGGAGTTGAAATTGCAAATTATGTAACCGCTGTTTGGGTGGCCTTTGCAATAGCCGTGTTAAACATGTTTGTGCGCCCGCTTTTAATATTCTTTACCCTGCCAGCAACAATAGTAACACTTGGGTTGTTTTTATTTGTTATTAATGCGCTCATAATTTTATTGGCAGCGAATTTGGTTGGCGGATTTTTAGTGTCGAGTTTTTTCTCTGCATTATTATTTAGCATTTTATTATCCATCTTTAGATCTGCCTTATTTAAGATGATAAAAGACAAAAAAGAAGAATAATCAATTTAGCTGAAATAGAACAGTTTAAACCTTTGCAGAGTTGGTAAAAATCACTAATTTTGCAGCCAATTTTTAAGATTTATTGATACTATGAATATTACAAAAGAAAATGTAGATGCATTAAATGCAGTTGTTAAAGTTGATATTGTTGCTGAAGACTATCAAACTAAAGTAACAGAAGTTTTACAGGATTACCGTAAAAAAGCAAATATCCCAGGATTTAGAAAAGGTCATGTGCCAATGGGAATGGTAAAAAAACAATACGGTAAATCTATAATGATTGACGAGGTTAACAAATTACTACAAGAGTCTTTAAATAAATTTTTAACCGAAGAAAAGTTAGATATTTTAGGAAACCCAATCCCTAGAGTTCAAGAAGATTTTTCATGGGATACAGAAACTTTTTCGTTTGAATTTGAATTAGGTTTAGCGCCAGAATTTACTGTAGACTTATCTGCAAAAAAGAAAATTACACAATACAATATTGTTGCAGATGACGCTTTGATTGATAAAGAAGTAGAAAATTTACAATCTCGTTACGGAAAGATGAATACTGTTGATGCAGTAACAGAGGATGCAAATGTAACCGGAACTTTTGTAAACGAAGAAAAAGAAATTAATAAGAAATCTACCATTACTTTAGCAGATTTAAAAGGCAAAACAAACCTAAAGAAATTTGTAGGTGCAAAAGTTGGTGATGTAATTGAATTGAAAACAAAAGGGTTGTTTTCTGATGAGCATAAATTAGAGGGAACATTAGGATTGTCTCATGATGAGATTCATGGATTAGATATTAAAATTTCTTTTACTGTTGAAGAAATTACCGTAACAGAATTAGCAGAATTAGATCAAGAGTTGTTTGATAAATTGTTTGTTGACGGAAGTGTAAAATCTGTAACAGAATTAAGAAATAGAATAAAAGAAGATGCAGAAAAACAATTCTTAGCACAAGGAGATCAACAATTATTAAATGCAGTTACAGAGTATTTAGTAGAAAACACAAAGTTTGATTTACCAGCTGAGTTTTTACAAAAATGGTTGGCAACTGCAGGAGAAAAAGAAATGACCGCAGAAGAAGCTGCAGAAGAATATGCAAAATCAGAAAAAGGATTGCGTTATCAACTAATCGAAGGAAAGATTATGAAAGATAACGACATCAAACTAGATTATGCAGAATTGGTAGACTATGCAAAAGGATTTATCAGAACACAAATGGCACAATTTGGTAATATGAATCCAGAAGAAAAAGAATTGGATGATATTGCTGCAAGAATCTTAGGAAACCAAGATGAAGCGAAACGTTTACAAGAACAATTAATTTCTCATAAATTGTTGACTTTTTATAAAGAAAACATCACTTTTAAAACAAAAGAAGTTACTTACGAAGATTTTATTAAAGAAGTTTATAAGTAGTATTAATTCTTATAGAATATAAAAATTAAAAACCTGAATTTATAATTCAGGTTTTTTTAGCCACCAACTGTAACAAAATAGTAAAGAAATAGTTCTTATATTTACAAATCAAACATTAAAAAAATAATCAGGAAATGGATTACGGTAAAGAGTTCGAAAAATACGCAACGAAACATCACGGAATAAGTAGCACACATATAGGAAAAATTACAAGTAGTTTAACGCCATACATTATGGAAGAGCGACAAATGAACATCACACAAATGGATGTTTTTTCTCGTTTGATGATGGACAGAATTATTTTTCTAGGAACAGGTATTAATGATCAGGTTGCCAATGTAATACAAGCGCAATTATTGTTTTTAGAAAGTGTAGATGCTTCTAAAGATATTTCAATTTATATCAATTCTCCTGGAGGAGGCGTTTATGCAGGTTTAGGTATTTATGACACCATGCAGTTTATAAAGCCAGATGTAGCAACAATATGTACAGGAATGGCAGCTTCTATGGGAGCAGTTTTGATGTGTGCAGGTGAGAAAGGAAAACGTTCTGCGCTACCACACTCAAGAATTATGATCCACCAACCATTAGGTGGAGCACAAGGGCAAGCATCAGATATAGAAATTACCGCAAGAGAAATATTAAAATTAAAGGATGAATTGTATGAAATAATTGCAAATCATTCTGGACAAACCATAGAAAAAGTAAATGCAGATTCTGATAGAGATTATTGGATGAAAGCTGATGAAGCTAAAAAATATGGTATGATTGATGAAGTTTTAATTAGAAAATAAATTAACAGCTTATGGCTATGAGCTATTAGCAAGAAACTTATAAAATGTCGAAAGAAGAAAACTTAGAATGCTCGTTTTGTGGACGCAAAAAAGCAGAAACCAACTTATTAATAGCTGGAATTGATGCACACATTTGCGATAAATGTATTGAGCAAGCAACAGGTATTTTAGAAGAAGAAATAGTAGAAAAGCAAACTAGCGGACTGTCTAAAGATTTAATACTAAAAAAACCAAAAGAAATTAAGGAGTTTTTAGATCAATATATTATTGGACAAACAGAAACTAAAAAATCCATGTCGGTTGCTGTTTACAATCATTATAAGAGATTGTTGCAGTCAAAAAAAGAAGAAGATGATGTAGAAATTGAAAAAAGTAACATCATTTTAGTTGGAGAAACAGGAACAGGAAAAACATTGGTGGCAAAAACAATTGCTAAAATGTTAAATGTACCATTTTCAATTGTAGATGCTACTGTTTTAACACAGGCGGGGTATGTAGGAGAAGATGTAGAAAGTATTTTAAGTAGATTGTTGCAAGTTGCAGATTACGACGTTACAAAGGCAGAAAGAGGGATTGTTTTTATTGATGAAATTGATAAAATTGCTCGTAAAGGAGACAATCCATCGATAACAAGAGATGTTTCTGGAGAAGGTGTTCAGCAAGCGTTGTTAAAATTATTGGAAGGGTCGGTTGTAAATGTTGCTCCAAAGGGAGGAAGAAAACATCCTGATCAAAAATTTATAGAAGTAAACACCAAAGATATTTTATTTATTGCAGGAGGTGCATTTTCTGGAATAGATAGAATTATTAGCAAGCGTTTAAATATGCAAGCGGTTGGGTATTCTGCTTCTGTTGCTGAAGATAAAGTTGATGAAGATAATTTATTGCAATATATCATTCCTTCAGATTTAAAAGCATTCGGTTTGATACCAGAAATTATTGGTCGTTTACCAGTGCTGAGTTATATGAATCCGTTAGATGCTGAAACGCTAAGAGCTATTTTAACAGAGCCTAAAAACTCAATCATCAAACAGTATACAAAACTGTTTTCTATGGATGATATTTCTTTTGAAATAGAAGAAGACGCCTTAAAATATATTGTAGATAAAGCAGTAGAATACAAATTAGGTGCAAGAGGTTTGCGTTCTTTGTGTGAAGCAATCTTTACAGATGCAATGTTTGAGTTGCCGAGTTCAGATGAAAAAGAATTTAAAGTAACCAAGGAGTATGCAGAAAATAAATTAACAAAGACAGCATTAAAGAAATTGAGTGTTGCTTCTTAAGAATATTTAAAATTAATTAAGACCTCATAAAAGATAACTTTGTGAGGTCTTTTTTTATATTTTTGTTTTATGATATCCAAACAAACCATAGATCGTGTTTTTGAAACTGCTAGAGTAGAAGAAGTGATTGGCGAGTTTGTACAATTAAAAAAAGCAGGAAGTAACTTCAAAGGATTAAGTCCGTTTACAGACGAGAAATCGCCTTCTTTTATGGTTTCTCCAGTAAAGCAAATTTGGAAAGATTTTAGTACAGGTAAAGGAGGAACGGCAGTTTCTTTTTTAATGGAACACGAGCACTATTCGTATCCAGAGGCTATCAAATATTTAGCAAAGAAATACAATATTGAAATTGAAGAAACCGAGCAATCAGATGAGCAAAAGCAGCAATTAAATGAACGAGAAAGCATGTTTGTGGTTTCTAAATTTGCCGCTGAATATTTTCATGATTTGATGCTAAACACACAACAAGGAAAAGCAATTGGACTTTCTTACTTTAAAGAACGTGGTTTTAGAGATGATATCATCAAAAAGTTCGATTTAGGGTATTGTAAAGATGAGTGGGATAATTTTACCAAAGCGGCTTTAAAGAAAGGTTACGACATCAAATATTTAGCTTCTACAGGTTTAACTATTGTAAAAGAAAATAAGCAGTTTGATCGATTTAAAGGGCGTGTTTTATTTCCGATTCATTCTATGTCTGGAAGAATTTTAGGATTTGGAGGAAGAATTTTAACAAACGATAAAAAAGCAGCAAAGTATTTAAATTCGCCAGAAAGTGATATTTACCATAAGAGTAAAATCTTATACGGAATTTTTCAGGCAAAAAAAGAAATTGCCAAAGAAGACAATTGTTTTTTAGTAGAAGGGTATACGGATGTAATTTCGTTTCATCAATCTGGAATAGAAAATGTAGTTGCTTCTTCCGGGACTGCATTAACATCAGATCAAATTCGACTAGTAAGAAGATTAACGCAAAACATTACAGTGCTTTTTGATGGTGATGCAGCTGGTTTAAGAGCTTCAATTAGAGGGATAGATTTGATTTTAGAACAAGGCATGAATGTGAAAGTGGTAACTTTTCCTGAAGGAGAAGATCCAGATAGTTTTGCAAAATCACATTCTGATGACGAATTAAAAGAGTATTTAGAAAATTCTGCCCAAGATTTTATCAATTTCAAGGTTTCTCTTTTAATGGAAGAGGCCCAAAATGATCCAGTAAAAAAAGCAGGATTGATTCGTGACATTGTAATGAGTATTTCTAAGATTCCAGACAATATCCAACGAGAAGTCTATGTGCAAGAATGTGCTCGTATAATGGAGATTTCTGAACGAGTGTTGTTTAGTGAGCTGGCACAAATGCTTAAAAAGGGAAACGAAGAAGCCTTAAAATCTACACAAAAAAGAGAAGCTTCTTTCCAGATTGTTAAAGAAGATGTAAAAAAAGAAGTAAAAACAGATGCTTTATACGTATTAGAAAAAGAAATTATTAGAATTCTATTGTTGTTTGGTAATGAAGAGGTGAGTTTTATGAACGTTATTCAAACAGAAGATGAACATGGAAAAATAGTTGAAGAAGTAGAAAAATATACTTCTCCTATTTTTAAAGAATTGTATTTAAATCTTCAAGAAGACGAAATTGAGTTTACCAATTCTATTTTTCAATTGGTGTATTATGAGTTGATCAATCAAATCAGTCAGAATGAAAAAATTGAAATTAGCAGTTTAATCAATCATGAAAATAAAGAAATTGCTAATGAAGTTACTGGTATTTTAATGGATGAGGAGAAGTACACTTTAAGCGAATGGGAACGTAAAAATATTTTTGTTACCGAGACTATTAACGTTTTACCAAAATTAGTAACAGATGCTATATTAAACTTACGTAGAATTCTTATTGAACGTAAGATTAACGAAATAATGAAAGAAGCTCAAAACGAAAATTCTTCAAATGTAGATTTAGAATTAATCTCTAATTATACAGGGCTTAAGAAAAGATTATTTGAGAAGTTAAATCGAGTTATTTAATTGATTTTTATAGATATACGTATTTCTTCCTAGCTTTTTTTTTAAAATTTATCGTATATTGTTGTCCGCTAAAGAAAAAGTATGAAAAAAACGTTGCAAATATTAAATATTATTTGGCTTTTTATATTGTTGCCATTTTCTGTTGTAAAAGGTTCTAAGAAAAAAGCATATCGTAGGATTAAAAGAACGATGATTGCTGCAAATTTACTTTAAAGAGTTCTTTATTTCGCAAACTGGTATTGGAAGCATTTTGTGCTGATTGATACTGTTTAACCTAGTAAATATCTTAAACACTTCTAATTCTCTTCCCTTAAAATCGGAAGCAGTTTTTTCGTTTTCTACCATACTCATTGCCCATTCAAGCTCGTCATAAGAAGCTCCAATTTGATCTTCATCTGTTCTGCTATCGCCAAATAAACCATCTGTTGGTTGTGCTGTTTGAATAGATTTTGCCACACCTAAATAACGGGCCAATTCATACACTTCCGATTTTAATAAATCTGCAATCGGACTTAAATCTACACCGCCATCACCGTATTTAGTGTAAAATCCAACACCAAAATCTTCAACTTTATTTCCTGTTCCCGCAACCAATAATCCATTCAATCCGGCTATATAATACAATGTTGTCATTCTTAATCTAGCTCTAGTATTGGCTAAAGCTAAATTCAGTACAGTTGTATTTTCAATTGTTGGAGTTTGATTTTTAAAATCTTCAAAAGTACTTGTTAAATCAACTTTTGCAGAAGAGACATTGTTATAGGTTGCTTTGAGGTTATTGATGTGCTCTACCCCTCTACTAACTTGACTCTCTGCTTGGTGTATAGGCATCTCTACACAAATAGTTTTTAAACCAGTTTTTGCACAAAGTGTAGATGTAACCGCAGAATCTATTCCGCCAGAAATTCCAACTACGAATCCGTTTACTCTAGCATCAGCTGCATAATTTTTTAACCAATTAACAATGTGTTCAGAGACTCTTTCTGCATTCATTTATAAACTATTTTAGTACTTTTGTCGTTCTTAAATTACAACGTCTAATATACAAAGATAATGCGGAAATATTTTTTCATTTTTACTCTTTTCACAATCTTGTTTTCATGTACTAACAAACCAAACAAGCAAATTGATGTTAGTGCAATTGAGGTGCAATTTTCGGTAGATAGATTTGATATTGATTTTTACACGACAAAAGTAGATTCGCTTTATAAAACAAAAGAAAAATATCCTTTGTTTTTTCCAACAAACACTCCAGATTCAGTTTGGATTCAGAAAATACAAAATGCAGATGAACAAGAATTGTTTTTAGAAACTCAAAAAATATATGCTGATATTGATTTCCTTACAGCAGATTTAGAGCAATTGTTTAAACATGTTAAATACTATAATCCAGAATTTACTACACCAAAAGTTGTAACACTCTTAAGCAACATTGATTATCAGAATAGCGTAATTTATACAAAAGAGTATTTGTTGATTTCTTTAGATGTTTATTTAGGAGCTAATCATGAGTTTTATGCAGAGTTTCCAAATTACATTAAGCAAAATTATAATAAAAATCATATAATTATTGATGTAGCAAAGGCTATGATTTCTAATCCATCAAGTTTTGGCGATAGAACATTTATAAGCAAAATGATTACAGAAGGAAAAAAACTTTATGTTTTAGAGAAGTATTTACCAACAAGTAACGATTATGAAAAAATAGGCTATTCAGAAGAAAAGTATAATTGGGCAATTGAAAATGAAGAACAAGTTTGGAAATATTTTATCGAAAATAAATTGTTGTTTAGTACAGATACAGAATTGAATAAGCGATTTTTAGAACTAGCACCATTTTCAAAATTTTATAGATCAGAAGACAGCTTGTCTCCAGGAAGAATCGGTGTTTGGATTGGTTGGCAGATTGTAAAATCATATATGAAACATAATGATGTATCTTTGCAGCAATTATTAAAAACACCTTCAGAAGAAGTATATAAAAACTCTAAATATAAACCTAAAAAGTAATGGCAATAAAACACAGTTCTGAAATAAAATTTAAAGTAGGATTAGACGAAAATAAAATTCCAGAAACTATTTTTTGGACTGCAGAGGATGGTGGAATTGAAAATTCTGAATCGAAAGCGTTAATGATTTCTGTTTGGGATCACTTACAAAAAGATACACTTCGAATGGATTTATGGACAAAAGATATGCCAGTAGATGAAATGAAACAATTTTTTCATCAAACATTAGTGTCTATGGCCAATTCTTTTGAGCGTGCTACAGATGATCAGAAAATGAGTGCTACCATGAGAGATTTTTGTGATTATTTTGCAGAAAAATTAGAACTTAATAAGTAAATTATTTAAAATAATTTGTTTGTTATAAATAATTTTTACTTACTTTTACTATAAGTAACTCAAAATTCCCCCAAAATGAGAACAATTAGATTATTAAGTATTCTTACTTTTTCCCTACTACTTTGCATTTCTTGCGAAAAAGAACAACCAAAACAAATAGTTTTTTTCTCTAAAGATCAACTAAAAAAAGAATTAGCTGTCAATATTAATAATACAGAAGGAAGTACGATTTCTATTAATTCTAACGCTATTATTAATTTAAATTCTTCTAAAGTATTTAAAGATAATATTGACTATTTAAAAAATGTTGAAGTTGAATCTTTCAACTTTAAAATAAAAAACTTTGTAATTAACCCTTACGCAAAAGTGTCTAATATTGAAGTTTATGTTGATGAAATAAAAATTACAGGAAATGATATAAGCCTTGACTATTTAAGCCTTTTTAGTTCTGGTTTTGAATTTAAGATTAGTAATCAAGAAATATTATCTGCAATCTCTTCAAAATTATTACAGAAAAAACAAATTGTTGTTTCTTATTATAGTGATGCTGTTTCAGATAAATTATTTAATTTCGACTTAGAATTTAACATAGATACAAAAGGTACTTTTGTAGATTAATAAATCATAATGTATATATAAAAAGAGAGCGCTATTATAATAGCGCTCTCTTTTTATTAGAAGATACATAAGGTTTTAATTCTTTTTAATCTCGTCTATCTTTATTTGAGTTTTACTTTCATAATAACCAACTGACTTAATTTCTACTCTTCTGTTTAATTGTCTTCCTTGAGTTGTTTCATTACTGTAAGCTGGATTTACTTCTCCAAAACCTTTAGCAGTAATCCTATCTGGCTCAACACCTCTTTCAATTAAATATTTTCTTGCTTCATTTGCTCTTCTTTCAGAAAGTTTAAGGTTGTATTCTTCAGTTCCAATATTATCTGTGTAACCAAATACACTAAATGTTACGTCTTTGTTTTTCAACATAATCCCTGCTACATCATCTAGCATTGTATAATAAAACCCGTTTTTAATAGAGTTACTGTTAGAGTCAAAATAAATGTTTTTTGAATAGCTGATAACGGTTACCAATTCTTTAATTCTTAAAGAGTTTGAATCTGGACAACCTTGATAAATTTCTAAAGCTTAAACTTCTTGACATTTGTCATCTTTATCTGCAATACCATCTTTATCAATATCATTTATAAACGGACAACCATTATTCTCTTTTAGGCCTTTTACAAAAATACATTTATCTAAATAGTCTGGCACACCATCTGCATCACTATCAATAGGAACACCATTACCATAAACTTGTACACCAGCAGGAGTATTAGGGTCTTTATCAAGCTGGTCAATTACTCCATCATCATCAGTGTCTACAATTTCAAATTTATTTTCAATTTGTTTACTTTCATCACCCCAAATAGTAAATATTTTTTTCTTACCTAATTTTATTGTTACTCCTAGATGAGTAACAAAAAAAGTCTCCCAATCTTGTTTATTAGAGATAGTCGCATCTAAATGATCTTCATAATTAAAATACATAGAAGGTCTTAACTCAAGATCTACTCTTTTGTTTATTCTGTATTTTATACCAAACTGACCTGATAGATATATAGAACTAGCTTCGTATACACTATTTCTAGCGGGGTTTTTACCAAAATCTACTAATAAATTATTAGAACCATCTGCAAGTTTTTCATAAAGAGCAGAGTCATATTGATGATATCCTAAGCCAAAATAACCAGAGATATTCCATTTTTTTGCATTGGCTATATATAGGTTTGAAAAACTTAAAATTAAATTTAATTCAGCCCCATATGAAGTACCTTTAAAAAATAAATTGTTTCCTATTTTTGTACTATTAACATAAAGGATGTCGTACACGTTTGAGAAGTATTGTGCACCTCCAGAAATTTTAGAATAATTTACTTTAAATTCCATCCCCAATAAAGGGTTGAACATTTTGTCTACATAAGCATAAGCACCAAAATTCCAAAAATTACCTAGACTTCCAGTTCCAACAGAACGCAAATCCCCATGCATGATGAAATTACTAACACCACCACCAATAGCCCAGCTATTGTTATCGTTTAGTTGAATTTTTTGAATTACTTTTTTTTGATTTCCATCATTTAAATTATTTTGCCCTACTAAAAATGTAATATTTAGCAAAAGAATACGAGGAATCACTAAGATCGTACAAACCAAAGGTCTTCGTTGATGGCCGTAAAGTTGAATCTGTTGTAGATGAACCGGCATTTAGACCAGGAGTCAATGCTGTCGGTTTAACTTATGACTACGCT
>JALQYN010000045.1 GCA_023254055.1 Polaribacter sp. | reverse complement strand
AATTATCTGTTCTACGCTACCACATGATAACATAGCATTTCCGAAATAAGGGTTTAATATTTTTTCTTCTTTACTCAACCAAAAAGCACCTTTATCTGTGTTTGCCATAGGGCAAAATTGACTGTATACTTTTTCTTGAATACCAAAAGTTTCTATCGTTTGAATCAGGTAGTTGGATAAATGTATAAAGTAATTTCTTTGCGCTTTTATATCAGAAGTATTTGAAATGGAAAGGCTAGATGCTTTTATTTCCTTTTTAAAAGTCATCCATTTGGTGTGTGCCTTTTCATCTTTTAATAACTTCATGTTTATCTTAGTTAAACTCTGTAAAACATTTTTTGCTTCAGCTACAGCGTTATTTGAATCATCTTTTACCAAAGCATCTTTTAATTTAATGTAATTATTGAAGACGCCTTTTAATTGTAATTGAAATTTAGAAGAAACTTTGAGTCTTTTATTTTCTTTTATATCGGTAATTTCTTTAGTCAAATGACTTTCGTGACCTGTTGTTGTTTTTCCTCCTTTTTTATTCATCATCGATTTTTTACCTTGTAATTGTGCAGCTGCATCTATGGTAAAAGTACCGTTGGTTACAATTTCGTCTCCATTTTTCAATCCATCAAGAATTTCATATTGTTCACCAATTTGATTTCTTAGCGTAATTTCTCTCATCTCAAAAATTGGTTCAACTGAATTTGTTTTTACATAAACAACCGAACGTTTGCCTGTCCATAATACTGCTGATGAAGGAATCAGTAGTACCTGCTCTTTTTTGTTTGATGTATTTCGTATTGAAGCCTCTGCGAACATCCCAGTTTTTAATTCACGATTTGTATTATTTAGTACCACACGTAGTTTTACAGTTCTTGTTGCAGAATTTAGAGTTGGGTCAATAAAATCTACTTTCGCTATAAATTCCTTATTTGGAAACGCATTGGTTGTTACTGTAATATTTTGCCCTTTTTTAAATAAGTCGATTTGATTCTCATATACATCAAACAATGCCCAAACAGTATTTAAGTTTGTTATTTTTAAAAGTGCTTGTCCTAGCTTTACGTAATCTCCTTGCTTTACCAATTTTTCTGAAACAGTTCCAGTAACGGTTGCATAAATAGGAAAGTTTTGTTGTATTTTTTTTGATGTTTCAATTTGTTTGATTTGATCCTCAGTAATTTTCCAAAGTGCTAATTTATTACGAACCGCTTTATATAAATCTGGTTGTGTTTCTTTGAAGCTTACAGCAGTAATTAATTCTTGTTGGGCAGCAATTAATTCAGGAGAATATATGGTTGCTAAAAGTTGTCCTTTTTGTACTTCTTCACCTGTTGAATTGATGTTTAAAAGTTCTATTCTTCCAGAAAAATAACTCGCTTGTACAGCATTCGATTCTTCGTTTTCTACAATTTTCCCTGATAATTTAATTGTAGTCTTGTTGTATGTGCTATTTTCAACAACCAATGTTTGTATGTTTGCCAATGCCATCGCGTTTTTAGTGAGCTTAAATTCATTGGCTTTTAACCCTTGATGATTTGTTTCTGCGGGAATTAAATCCATACCACAAATCGGACAATCACCCGGTTCTGATTTCATGATTTGAGGATGCATGGAGCAAGTCCACATCTTAGTAGTTTCAGATGTTTCAGGATGATCGTGCACAGTATTTTCACTAGAAGAGTTTCCAAAAAAGAACCATCCTAAAACCAGTCCTACTGCTAATATTCCGATATAATTTATATATTTTTTCATGATTGTTATTTTATTGTTTTAACTTAAATGGGAACCCAACAGTTACCTTTTCCCAAGAAAGAGAAATACTACCTTCAGACTCACTGCTTTTCTTTATTTTATATTCTAAATGTTCTGTAATTTCATCTGAAATAATTGGTGTTACTTTGAAACGAAGTACATCCTCTTTTGCATCATATTCGTCTTTTCCATGTTGATCCCAATTTTTATTAATCATTAGTGTCCAATCTCCCTTTGATGGAATCGTGAAAAAGCCATATTTTCCTTTTGGAAGGACCTTACCATTAATAACTAAATCTTTATTGGTCTCTAACCAAGTAGCTTTATGTGCTCCTGCTTGCCAAACAGTTTCATATCCAACCAAACCACCAAAAATAATTCTACCTCTAACACCTGGAGATGAGTAATCTATATGAATATGAGCATCTCCAATCATTGCCATTGTAGATGTATGTGGACTTAATACTTTCTTTTTTGGTGTTTTGTCTTCTACAGATTTTGTAACATTGTTTTCATGTTCTTTTTTATCTGTTTTTTTAACATCATTTTTACAACTAATTACTGATAGTGATAATACAAGTACTATTATTAATTTTCTCATTTTTTATATTTTAATATTTCTTAATCTTAATGCATTTGTTATTACAGAAACCGAACTAAAGCTCATTGCTAGAGCAGCGATCATTGGTGAGAGTAATAAACCAAATATTGGATACAAAACCCCTGCCGCAATTGGTACGCCAAATGCATTATATACAAATGCAAAAAAGAGGTTTTGTTTAATATTTTTAACTACTTCATGACTTAATTTTTTTGCTTTTACAATTCCTTGTAAATCTCCTTTAACCAACGTTATTGAAGCACTCTCTATAGCTACATCTGTGCCGGTTCCCATTGCTATTCCTACATCAGATTGCGCTAATGCAGGAGCATCATTAATTCCATCACCAGCCATAGCTACAATTTTATCTTTTTTTTGTAATTTTTTTATTTCGTTGAGTTTATCTTCAGGAAGACATTCAGCTTTATAATGTTTTAAATTTAATTGTTTTGCAACTGCCTTAGCTGTATTCTTATTATCTCCCGTTAACATAATTACGTCAACTCCATTGTTTTGAAGTTCTACAATGGCATTTTTACTTGTTTTTTTAATAGCATCAAAAATTACAACATAACCAACAGCTTCATTTTCTACTGTTATGTAGGATACTGTTTTGCCTAGCTCTTGTTCTGCTATCACACTATTTTGTATATCATCTGAAATAGCAATAGAGAATTGTTCTAATAATTTTGCATTCCCCAGTGCAACTTTTTTAGCATCAACTGTACCAATAACTCCTTTTCCTGCAATTGCTTCAAAATCGGTTACTTTAGTAATTGACACTTTTTTTACTTTCCCATAATTCACAATTGCCTCCGCTAACGGGTGCTCACTATATTGATTTAAAGTGGCGATGTATTTAAGCAACACTTCTGGTTCTATTTGATGTACAGAAATCACTTTTTCAACAGATGGTTTTCCTTCTGTGATGGTTCCTGTTTTATCTATGATAAGTGTGTTAACTTTATTCATTTTTTCTAAAGCTCCAGCATCTTTAATTAAAACACCAGATTGTGCTCCTTTGCCAACACCTACCATAATAGACATAGGTGTTGCCAATCCTAAAGCACAAGGACAAGCAATAATTAATACAGCAATGGCATTTACAAAAGCATATACGTATACTGGGTCTGGGCCAAAAAGTGCCCAAACAGTGAATGTTATTATAGAAACAATAAATACAATTGGAACAAAGTATTTAGAAATTTTATCTGCTAATTTCTGAATAGGTGCTTTAGATCGACTTGCAGTATTCACCATATGAATAATTTGATTTAGCAGCGTCTCAGAACCTACTTTTTCAGCTTTCATTATAAATGACTTTGTGCCATTAATAGTTCCAGAACTTACGTTGTCTTCTGTGCTTTTATCTACAGGAATTGGTTCTCCAGTAATCATTGATTCATCTACACTACTTTCTCCTTCAACAATATAACCATCTACAGGTATTTTTTCTCCAGGTTTAACTCGCAATAAATCACCTTGTTGAATTTTGTCAATAGCAATAACTTTATCTCCACCATCTACAACTAATGTGGCCGTTGTTGGAACTAATTTTAATAACTCCTTTATTGCTCCACTGGTTTTACTATGTGCTTTTGCTTCTAATAATTGTCCTAATAAGACCAATGTTAGAATAACTGTTGTAGCTTCAAAATACACAAAAACGTTTCCATTAGAAGTTTTAAAATCTGTTGGAAAAATATCTGGAAAAATCAGAGCGAATACACTAAAAAGCCAAGCAACTCCTGAACCAACTCCAATAAGTGTAAACATATTAAAGTTTGTAGTTTTAATAGAGGTCCAAGCACGTTTAAAAAACATCCATGTTGCGTAAAATACAACTGGAATTGACAGTGCAAACTGAATCCAATTCCAGTTTTTTTGCTCTAAAATAGTATACAGCGGATTGTTGTTTATCATTTCTGACATCGCAATTAAAAATATAGGTACTGTAAAAGCAATTGCAAGCCAGAACTTTTTTAATAATTTTTTATAGGTTTTTTCTTCTGATGAAATGTCTGCTTCTAACGGAACCAAATCCATACCACAAAGAGGGCAAGAACCAGGTTCGCCTTTAACTATTTCTGGATGCATCGGACAAGTATATTGTGTGCTAGAAGAAGCCAAGCTTCTTTCCTCTACCAAGTCCATTCCGCACACAGGACAATCTCCTGCTTTGTCATAGGTTTTTTCGCCTTCACAATGCATAGGACAATAGAAAGTGCCTGTTCCTTTTCCTTCAGGTTTTTCTTCTTTTTTTACTTCGTGATGATGGTGCTCTCCTAAATTATGGATGCTATAGCGTCCACCATCATTTTTTAAAGCATTTTGAAAGGTTTCTAAGGAAATATGTGATTCCATTTCAATGATGGCTTCTGTTTTTTCTAAATTGACAGCTGTATGTGAAACACCTTCAACTGTTGAGAGTATTTCTTCAACATGACTGCGACAACCATTACAGGTCATTCCGTGTATGTGATAAGTATGTTTCATTTTATTGTTATTTAAAATTCAAAAGGGTATTCACTATTTATAAAATGTAGCAACATAAATTCAGTATGCTTATATGTTGCCACATTTTACTATAAATTAATGTTTGTGACCATTCGCGTTATGATCTTCGTTTTTAACATACGTCATATTACATGTTGGACAATTACCTTCTTTGTCGCTTCCACTTTCTTTACAATGCATAGGGCACACGTAAGCAGATGTGTATTCTTTACCTAATTTTTCTGCTTTCACTGTTTTTTCAGTTTTGGTAGTTGTATCTTCTTTTTTTGCGTCTTTACAAGATACTGTTATTAGCATCATTCCTATTACTAGAACTCCTAAAATTGTTTTTACTGTTTTCATTTTTTATGGGTTTTAATTGTTAATATATTTGAGTTTTAATTTGTTAAATAGTTGATAATTGCTGTTTGTAAATAATAAGCTTTAATGGCTTCTATTTTATTGATTTGAAATTTTAATTGTAGTTCTTGAATTTCAAGAATATCATTAAAATTCACAGATCCCGTTTCAAAAGTTTTAAATAAAATCGTCTCAGCATTTGTTGCTTGTTCTAAATTTTTTACTTGAGCATTGTAATTTATGATAGCTGATTTTCTTTTCTTAAAAGCTTTGTCTAATAATGTAATTAGGCGATTTTTTTTGTCTTGTTTTTGAGTAATGATTTCTTTTTGCTTTAACTCATTTTGTTTTGTTTTTGATTTGTAAGTTTTGTTAAATAAAGGAATTGAAATGGTAGCCATTGGCATTAAAATATCTTTTCCGTTATCTGTAAAACTCATATTTGGTCTTTCAGAAACAGCGATGTAATCTAGTCCAAAGCCAAACATCGGGTTTTGCTCTTTTTTATTTACTAATTCAGATTTTTCAATAGATTGATAGAGTTTGTCATACTTCAATAATTCTGGATGTAGGTCTAAATTTTCTAGGTTAATTAAATCACTTTCAGAAAGCATTAACAATACACCAATAGAAATCGGAATGTTTTTATCTCTATTCAATATTTTATTCAGTAAAGTTTGTTCTGCTAAAAATTCTTGTTGTAACACTTTTTTCAAGGCCGTTAAATCGTTTTTTCGCATTTGTAATCGCAATACATTTACAGCAGAAGCTTTTCCGACTTCAACATACTTTAATAAAATAGTCTCGTATTTTTCTAGTAGAGAGATGTTTTCACTTAAAATCTGCTGTTTGTTTTTTAAGGCATACAAGGTGTAATAGGATTGTGATATGGACGCAACTAGTTTTCTTTTTTCGATAGCAATATCAACATACACAGCATCCGCTACAGCGTTTTTATAGTTTTTCCTAGCAGTTATTGAACCAAAAGAGGGTAGCATTTGTTTTGCGGATAGTTTAAAACGCTGCGCTCCAGTTCTTGTTTCTGGTTCACTGACAAATACCCCAACTCCGATTTGAGTATTTGGTAGTGTACTTACTTCATTTACTTTTTCTTTAGCAACTTGATATTTTAAATTAAATAATTGAATTTTAGAATTGTTTTCCAATCCTTCTTTAATTAATTTTTCTAATTGCTGAGCATTTGAAAAATTGAAACTCAAAATGCTAACTAGTATGTATAATAGTTTTTTCATTTTAATTCTTTTTTAAGTTGTAACTCTTGTTTCCAGCTATATAAAACCGGAACAACAAATAAGGTGATTAAAGCAATTAGCATTCCGCCAAAACTTGGAATTGCCATCGGAATCATGATATCGCTTCCTCTACCTGTTGAGGTTAGAATAGGTAATAAGGCTAAAATGGTAGTAGCTGTTGTCATTAAACAAGGGCGAATTCTTTTCTCTCCTGCTTCTACAATAGAGGCTCTGATGCTTTTTTTATTCGTTGGCTTATTTCTTTTAAATGTTTGAGTTAAATAAGTGGCCATTACAACACCGTCATCAGTTGCAATTCCAAATAATGCAATGAAACCTACCCATACTGCAACACTTAAGTTGATGGTTTTTAGCTGAAATAAATCTCGTACGTTTTCACCGAAAAAATTAAAGTTTAAAAACCAATTTTGACCGTAAAGCCAGATCATTATAAATCCACCGGCAAAAGCAACTGCAATTCCTGTAAAGACCATCAAAGAAGTTGTTACAGAACGAAACTGAAAGTAGAGAATTAAAAAGATAATAGCCAATGCTAAAGGCACAACAACAGATAAAGTTTTCTCTGCTCTAAGCTGATTTTCATAGGTTCCTGTAAATTGATAGTTGACTCCTTTTGGAACAATTAATTCTTTTGAATCAATTTTTGATTGAATTAAAGCTTGGGCACTTTCAACAACATTTACTTCTGCAAATCCGTCTATTTTATCAAACAATACATAGCCAACTAAAAAAGTATCTTCACTTTTTATCACTTGTGGGCCTTTTTCGTATTTAATAGAGGCTACATCACTTAACGGTATTTGATTGCCATTAGCAACAGGAATATAGATGTTTTTTAAATCTGATGGATTGGCTCTTAACTCTCTTGGATAACGAACACGAACACCATAACGCTCTCTTCCTTCTACGGTTTGAGTTATTTGGATGCCTCCAATTGCTACTTTAATAATATTTTGCACATCTTGAATAGAAATGCCATAACGAGATATTTTTTCTCTGTCAATATCAATTAACAAATAAGGTTTTCCAACAATTCTATCTGCAAACACAGCTTCGGTTTTTACACCTTTTACCTGTTTTAAAATGTCTTCTAATTCAATACCAAAATTTTCAATCTGTTTTAAATCTTGCCCTTTTACTTTTATGCCCATTGGCGCACGCATACCTGTTTGCAACATAACCAAACGTGTTTCTATAGGCTGTAATTTAGGTGCAGAAGTAACTCCTGGAAGTTTGGTGACCCGTACAATTTCATTCCAAATATCATTAGGTGATTTAATTTTTGGTCTCCAATTTCTGTAAAACTCTCCATTTTTATCTTCAATTAATTGTGATCTGTCGATTGAAATCAAAGAAACATTTTCTGAATTGTTAGGATTTGCAATATATCGGCCATCTTTTAATTTAAAGAAACCTTTGTCGTTTAATTTATATCGTTGTCTTTTTCCATTTTCATTCAACATGTATTCTGATTTATATTGAATCATGTTTTCGTACATAGAAAGTGGAGCAGGATCTAAAGCAGATTCTGTTCTACCAGCTTTACCAACAACGGTTTTAATTTCTGGGATACTGGCTACTGCCATATCTAATTGTTGTAAGACTCTTTTGTTTTCTTCAACTCCAGCATGAGGCATAGAGGTTGGCATCAATAAAAATGAACCTTCATTTAAAGATGGCATAAATTCTTTTCCGGTATTTTTCATGATAAAAAAACCGAAAATAACAATGGCTGTAGGTATTGATAAAAACAAAATTTTATGGTCTAAACACCATCTTAAAATGCGTGAATAAAACTTGATAAAAACTGAAAAAACACTTAACAATCCAAAGCAAATAATACTAACAAAAATTAGGTTCCAAAAAATACTTTTGTCGACTCCTAATGGTCTCCAGTATTCTGCTAATAAGAATACAATTGCTAAAACTGAAATGAGAATATTGACATAATTCGTTTTCTTTTCATTCATTTTTTCTAAAAGCTTTAAGATTCCTGTAACTCCAAAAGCAATCAATATCAACCCTAGCCAATATCCATATAGAGTAGCTGCAATACCTAAGCCTATTAATAGACCATTGATTAGATAGTTAAAGCTCTTTTTTATGCTTTTCTTTCTAAAAAGAAACGCTGCAAAAGGCGGAATGATAAATAAGGCGATAATAATAGAAGCAGTTAAAGCAAAGGTTTTTGTAAAAGCTAATGGTCTAAATAGTTTTCCTTCAGCGCCAATCATGGTAAAAACAGGAATAAAACTAATAATGGTTGTCATCACAGCGGTAACAATAGCACCAGAAACTTCTGCTGTAGCATTGTAAACTACGGTGTTTATTGGCAATTTCCCATTGTCTTCATCTAAATGGCGAATAATATTTTCTGAAAGTATAACTCCAACATCAACCATAGTTCCGATAGCAATTGCAATACCAGAAAGTGCTACAATGTTTGCATCAACATTGAAAAACTTCATGGCTATAAAAACCATCAACACAGCAACAGGGAGCAACCCAGAAATTAAGATAGACGCTCTAAGATTAAACACCATAATCATAATAACCAGGATTGTTATTAAAATTTCTAAGGTTAAGGCTTCGTTTAGTGTTCCTAAAGTTTCTTGTATGAGTTCGGTTCTATCGTAAAAAGGAACAATCGTTACTTGTGATATGCGACCATCTTTCAATGTTTTCGAAGGCAGTCCTGCACTTAATGAATTTATTTTTTCTTTTACATTGTTGATAACCTCCATAGGGTTTGCACCATAGCGAGCCACCACAACACCACCAACAACTTCTGCGCCTTCTTTGTCTAAAATTCCTCTTCGAGCGGCAGGCCCTAATGCTACTTTTCCAATGTCTTTGATTTTTATTGAAACGAAATCTTTAGATGTTACAACAGCATTTTCTATGTCTGAAATCGATTTTACATACCCCAAACCTCTAACTAAATATTCAGCTTGGTTAATTTCTAAGGTCTGTGCACCAATATCTTTATTACTTTCTTTAACGGCTTTTACAACTTGATTCAAACCAATATTGTATTGACGCATTAATTCTGGATTCACATCTATTTGATATTCTTGCACATAACCACCAATAGAAGCAACTTCAGAAACTCCACTTGCAGAAGACAAAGCATATTTTACATAATAATCTTGAATGCTTCTTAATTCATGTAAATCCCAGCCACCAGTTACGTTTCCTTTTTCATCTCTACCTTCTAAAGTGTACCAAAATATTTGCCCTAAACCTGTTGCATCTGGACCTAAAGCAGGCTTCACTTCGTTAGGGAGTAAATTACTTGGCAACGAATTTAGTTTTTCAAGAATTCTACTACGACTCCAATAGAATTCTATATCTTCTTCAAAAATGATATAGATGCTAGAAAAACCAAACATAGAAGAACTACGAATTGTTTTTACTCCAGGAATTCCTAATAAAGAAGTTGTTAAGGGGTAGGTTATTTGATCTTCAATATCTTGAGGAGAACGACCATCCCATTTCGTAAACACGATTTGTTGATTTTCACCGATGTCAGGTATGGCATCTACAGCAACAGGATTGCTAGGTAAGAATCCTGTATCCCAATTGAAAGGTGAATTCACTGTTCCCCATCCTATAAATAAAACTAATAATAAGACAGATACGAGTTTGTTTTCTATTAAAAATTTGATGCTTTTATTTAGCATTGCTTTGATTTTTTAAACGATTAAACTTTAGTGTTTTAGTAAACACAGAATGCAAAAAATTATCCTAAAAAGAATAGCTCTGAAGGATAAAAAAGTTTATTGTTTAAAATCAAATTAAATACGTTTCGTCAAGTTTGTAGAGTTCCTTGACGACAAGAGGAGGACTGTAATCCTTATAAGAATTAGTACTTTCTTTTACAGACTCAAAAAGATTGATGTATGTATATATAAAAGAAGTAATAAATTGCTGTTTTTCAAATGAAATTTTCTCTAAAGACAATTGTAGTTCGTCTTGACCGTCAACAACTATCTGATTATTAGAACAGCAATCACTTTTAATAATAGCACAATCTTCGGTTGATGGGTTTTGCATTTCCATGCCACAACCTTTTGCTTTATGAAAAACTGCAGTTTCAACTAAGGTATCGCCACAATAATGCAAATCAACAGTAAACGACATCGTAGAAAATAAGACTACTACGGCCATTAAAATTGAGGATATTTTTTGAAATACTTTTTTCATATGAATTACAAATGTAAGAAATTTTAATTTTCTTTTATACAAACAAAATAAAATCAACTTTTTTGTACTTTTAAACATGGATTTATTTAATCAAGAAAAAGTACAGAATATTTTGCCTTATGATGGGATTACCGATTATTATGGGAAAATTTTGTCAGAACAACAAAGTGCATTTTATTATCAAAAACTACTCTCTAAAATCGACTGGAAAAATGATGAGGCTATAATTTTTGGTAAAAAGATAATCACCAAACGTAAAGTTGCTTGGTATGGAGATACAAATTACTACTATCATTATTCCAATGTTACTAAGCAAGCCTTAATTTGGACGAAAGAATTATTAGAGCTAAAAGAAATAGTAGAAAAAGAAAGCAAAGCAACTTATAATTCGTGTTTGTTAAACTTATATCATTCTGGAGAAGAAGGTATGGCTTGGCATTCTGACGGTGAAAAAATGTTGAAGAAAAATGGAGAAATAGCTTCTTTAACGCTTGGAGCAGAACGCAAGTTTTCTTTTAAACATAAAGAAACAAAACAAAAAGTAGATATTGTTTTAGAAAAAGGAAGTTTGTTGGTGATGAAAGGCACTACACAAACAAATTGGTTACATAGATTACCTTCCACAAAATTGATTAAAACCCCAAGAATAAATTTAACATTTAGAACTATACTTATTTAAAGAATCCGTTTCTTTGTAGAAATAGTTTAGGGCTTTTGGAACAGAACAATCAACAATCTACAAATCTTAATAAGTTTATCAGCAGTACAGGAATTTGCTCTCGTAGAGAAGCAGAAAAGCTGATTATTGCAGGTAGAGTTACAATTAATGGAAAACCAACAGAACTTGGAAATCGGGTTTTTGATGGAGATGTTGTAAAAATTGATGGTAGAAAGTTACAACCGAAACCAAAAACATTGTACATCGCTTTTAATAAACCGATTGGAATTGTCTGCACCACAGATTCTAAAGAAAAAAATAATATTGTCAGTTATATAAATCATCCAGAGCGTTTGTTCCCAATTGGTCGATTGGACAAACCTTCCGAAGGGTTAATTTTTTTAACCAATGATGGTGATATCGTTAATAAAATTTTGAGAGCTGGTAACAATCATGAAAAAGATTATGTTGTAAAAGTTGATAAGCCAATTACAGATGATTTTCTTCAAAAAATGGCTAACGGAATTCCGATTTTAGGAACGGTAACCAAAAAGTGTAGCATTACAAAAATCAGCACAAATACATTTCAAATTATTCTTACACAAGGTTTAAACAGGCAAATTAGAAGAATGTGTGAATACTTAGGGTACGAAGTGTTGAAATTACAACGAACTCGTATCATGAATGTAAAATTAGGTTCTTTAAAAATTGGAGATTGGAGAGAAATTACCGAAAAAGAATTATCAGAAATTAATGCAATGGTAGCTAGTTCTTCTAAAACTGAGGAAGCATCAGTAGATAAACAAAAACCAAAAAAGAAAACCTCAAAGAAACCGATATTAAAACCTAATGATTTTACAAAGAAAAGTGCAGCGTTTAGAAAAAACTCACCAAAATCTAAACGAAATTCTAATACTTCTTTCAAAAGAAGAAAGAGGTAAAATCCTATAGTTTCTTTAACAGTACAATTCTTAAATAACTGTATCTTTGCAAGCAATGAAATTTGACTTAAAAACAACCGACCCAAAGAGTAAGGCCAGAGCTGGAGTAATGACTACAGATCATGGTGAAATTGAAACTCCAATTTTTATGCCTGTTGGTACAGTAGGAACTGTAAAGGGAGTGCATCAAACCGAATTAAAGAATGAGATAAATCCGGATATTATTCTAGGAAACACCTATCATTTATACTTAAGACCCAAAACAACTATTTTAGAGCAAGCAGGTGGTTTGCATAAATTTATGAACTGGGATCGTAATATTTTAACAGATTCTGGTGGTTATCAAGTGTATTCTTTATCAGGAAGAAGAAAAATTAATGAAGAAGGTGTTAAGTTTAAAAGTCATATTGATGGTTCTTATCATTTCTTTACACCAGAGAATGTGATGGAAATTCAGCGTTCAATTGGAGCAGATATCATCATGGCTTTTGATGAATGTACACCGTATCCATGCGATTACAATTATGCAAAACGATCGATGCACATGACACATCGTTGGCTAAAACGTTGTATCAACCATTTAGAAAAAACACCCTTAAAATACGATTACAATCAAACATTTTTTCCGATTGTTCAAGGAAGTACTTATAAAGATTTACGTAAGCAATCGGCAGAGTTTATTGCTTCTGTAGAGGCAGAAGGGAATGCAATTGGGGGTTTGTCTGTTGGAGAACCTGCAGAAGAAATGTATGCAATGACAGAAGTTGTAACGGCTGTGTTACCTGAAGACAAACCAAGATATTTAATGGGTGTAGGAACGCCAATAAATATTTTAGAAAATATTGCATTAGGAATTGATATGTTTGATTGTGTGATGCCTACTAGAAATGCAAGAAACGGAATGTTGTTTACAGCACATGGAAGTATCAATATCAAGAACAAAAAATGGGAAAATGATTTTTCTGCCATCGATGAAATGGATATTACCTTTGTAGATACTTTATACTCTAAAGCGTATTTACGTCATTTATTTGTCTCAAAAGAATTGTTAGGAAAACAAATAGCTACCATTCATAATTTAGGGTTTTACCTATGGTTGACTAGAGAAGCAAGAAAGCATATCTTAGCAGGAGATTTTACCGAATGGAAAGATAAAATGGTGAAACAAATGGATAAAAGATTATAATTTGAAAATTATTGATTGGTACATATTAAAAAGATATTTAGTAACATTTGTTTTTACGTTACTAATCTTAATACCAATTGCTATTGCTATAGATATAGCAGAAAAAGTTGATAAATTTTTAGCTTCAGATACGTTAACGCTATTTGAAATTGTAAATGATTATTATATAAATTTTATCATTTACTATACAAATACCTTTATGCCGTTGGCATTATTTGTTGCTGTTATTATTTTTACATCAAAGCTTTCAAACAATACAGAAATTGTTGCAATCAATAATGCAAGGGTTTCTTTTACACGTTTTTTATATCCCTATTTTATTGGGGCAACATTGGTTACAATTTTGGCGTTGTTGATGAATCATTTTGTAGTGCCCAGTAGTAGTAAAGTGCGTAAAAAATTTGAAAATACTTATTTTGAAACCATAAAATATGGTGATAATATAATCAAAGATTTTAGCCTTCAATTAACTGATAGTACTTATATCTTTATTCAGAGTTATGACTTAAAAGGAAATACAGGATATAATTTTTCTACGGAAGTTTATGATGGTAATCAAATAAAATCTAAACTAACTTCAAACTATATAAGCTGGAACAAAAAAGATAGTACGTTTAGATTGTCTACTTATAAGATTAGAAGAGTTTATAAAAATAGAGATAGTATTTTTATGGGAACTGCTCTTGATACCGTTTTTGCCTTTTCTCCAAAAGATTTAATTTATAAGGCTTCATTGGCGCAAGAAATGACTTCAGACGAATTGATAAAATTCATCAATATTTCTAAAAAAAGGGGGGTGAAAAATTTAAATGCACATTTGGTAGAATTACATAAAAGAACAAGTTTACCAATTGCATCTTATATGCTAACCATCATAGCCGTTGCTTTAGCATTTAAAAAGCGTAGAGGAGGTACGGGTGTTAATTTAGCCCTAGGTTTTGGTTTAATGTTTGTTTATATATTTTTCTTAAAAGTTTCTGAAGTTTTAGGAGCAGTAGCAGGGGCAAATTCTTTGTTAACAGTTTGGATACCAAATATGGTTTTCGGTGCTCTTGCATTATACTTGTATTATAATGCAAGAAAGTAATTTAAAACACTTTTTACAGCTTCATTTTATTGTTTTTATTTGGGGTTTTACAGCCATTTTAGGAAAATTAATAAGTATAGATTCTATACCGCTGGTTTGGTACCGAATGTTGTTGGCTGTGCTCTTTGTATTGCTTTATTTTTTTATAAAAAAGAAACATTTCCTTGTAAATCGTAAATCTCTTTTAAAATTTATTTTAACCGGAACAATTATAGCATTGCATTGGATTGCTTTTTTTGAGGCAATTAAAGTGTCTACGGTTTCTATTGCATTAGTAACAATGAGTACAGGAGCCTTTTTTACCTCGCTCTTAGAACCATTGTTTTTTAAAAGGAGAATAAAAACTATAGAAATTGTTCTCGGATTATTAGTAATTGGGGGGTTGTATATTATTTTCAATTTTGAAACTCAATATGCTTTAGGATTTTTTTATGCTTTGATAGCCTCGTTTTTGTCTGCACTTTTTTCTGTGTTAAATGGATTGTTTGTAAAAAAGAATGATGCGGAAGTAATCTCATTTTATCAATTATTTTTTGGAGTTGTATTTGTAACTGTCTTTTTGTTTTTTTCAGGAGGCTTTACTATTGAGTTTTTTAGCTTGTCAAATTCAGATTGGTTTTATTTAGTTATTCTAAGTAGTATCTGTACCGCTTATGCATTTATTGTTTCTGTCAAAGTTATGAAGTATTTATCTCCCTTTACAGTTATATTAACCATGAATTTAGAACCGATTTATGCAATTCTATTAGCGCTACTTGTATTTGGAGATAAAGAAAAAATGAAGCCAGAGTTTTATTACGGAGCTTTTATTGTCTTATTTGTTGTAATGTTAAACGGAATCCTCAAAAACAGAAAGGCAATTCATCAAAAAATGAAAAAGAATAAAAATCAAAAATTATAGAACAAAAACAAATTTTATAGTAAGTTTGTAATGTTGTAAATTCAATCAATTTTAAATTGATTCAGTTAAAATTAATCAACTATAATATGGAATATTTAGATTTTGAACAACCAATTAAAGAGTTAGAAGATCAATTAACAAAATGTCAGGTTATTGGAGAAGAAAGTGATGTTGATGTTACTGCAACTTGTAAGAAAATTGAAAAAAAATTAATAGCTACCAAGAAAGAAATTTATAAAAACTTAACTGCTTGGCAAAGAGTACAATTGTCTCGTCATCCAAACAGACCTTATACTTTAGATTATATTAGAGCACTTGCTGGCGATACTTTTATGGAGTTGCATGGAGATAGAAGTGTAAAAGATGATAAAGCTATGGTAGGAGGTTTAGGTAAAATAGGGGATCAATCTTTTATGTTTATTGGACAACAAAAAGGATACAACACCAAAACACGTCAGTACAGAAACTTCGGAATGGCAAATCCAGAAGGATATAGAAAAGCTTTGCGATTAATGAAAATGGCAGAGAAGTTTAATATTCCTGTAGTAACATTAATCGATACCCCAGGGGCTTATCCTGGGTTGGAAGCAGAAGAACGTGGACAAGGAGAAGCAATTGCAAGAAATATTTTAGAAATGTCTCGTTTAAAAACACCTATTATTGCTGTTATTATTGGAGAAGGAGCTTCTGGTGGAGCATTGGGAATTGGAGTAGGAGATAAAGTATTAATGCTAGAAAATTCTTGGTATTCTGTAATTTCTCCAGAAAACTGTTCTTCTATATTATGGAGAAGTTGGGAGCATAAAGAAAAAGCGGCTGAAGCATTAAAGCTGACTGCTGAAGACGGCATGAAATTAAAAATCGTAGACGATATTATTAAAGAACCTTTAGGAGGTGCTCATTCAGATAGAGAAGCTACATTTAAAGAAGTAGAAAGAGTTATTTTAGCATCTTACGATGCATTAAAAGATCTTAGTGAAACAGATTTGGTAATGCAACGAATGGATAAATATTCTAAAATGGGCGTTTTTAAAGGTTAAAAAAATAGCAGTTTAAAACAAAAAAAGCAGGAATTAATTCCTGCTTTTTTTGTTTTACCTTTTTAGGAAATTAAATCCCTAGTTCTTTAAATAAAACCTCTAAACTTGGATCAGATGGTCTTGGTGCATTTGCATTTACAATGTTTCCTTTAGGATCAATTAAAATAAATCTTGGAATTCCATAAATTTGATAAGCTTCTGCAAATTTTGTGTCTTCTCCAGCATAGAGTTGAACTCCAGATAAATCTTTATCCTTTACCATTTTTTTCCATTTAGATAGTGCATTATCCCAAGAGCCCGCAGTGCTAGAATTATCAGTAGAAATACTTACAAATTCAATTTTTTTACGAGCATATTTTTTTTCTAATTTTTTCAAAAAAGGGATTTGCGCAATACAAGGTTTACACCAAGTAGCCCAAACATCTATATATACATATTTTCCTCTAAATTCATCTAGTGATGTTTTTCCTCCCTTGTAATTTAAATAATTATTGAATTTTGGAGCTGGTTTCCCTTTGCTTAATGACTCTTCTGTTTTCATCTTTTGCAAAATTGCGGCATGTTGTGAATCGTAATTCTTTTCCAGTAAATTAAATAATTCAGTATTTTGTTTACTGTTTATTCTGACAATCATCGTGTCTATTTCACCATGTAGCTTTTGTAAACTGTCATACCCGTTTTTAATAGAGTTTAGTTCTTTCTTAAAAGCATCTTTTTCAAGCATAAATAATTTGCTTGTATTTCCTATAGCTAAATTGTATTTATACTGATCAATTAAATAGTTGGTGGTATTTGAACCATTTCCAGAATATCTTGTTGTTTGAAAAAACGAATTATTGTCTGCAGTTAGATTTAAATCAAAGCCATTTCTTAAAAAAACAAAACCATAATTTCTGTTATTCATAACCAATGTATAATAACCAGCCACTTTTACATGTAGGGTATCTTTAAACGTACCATCTTTATTAATTCTGATTTCTTTCGTGTGCTCTTTACTTCTTAAAGAAAAAACTGTATCAGTTTTACTAATGTTTGATAATTTTCCTGAGAAAGACACAAAACCAGGTGTTTCTTTTTTACAAGAAACAAGTGCAACACACATAATTAAGACAAGTGTAATTTTTTTCATTGATGTAATATTCAAATTTTATGCAAATATAAGTAAATGATGATTGCTCCTTAATTGATGTTAACGTTATTTTTTTCATAAAAAAAACCGAGCAATTTGCTCGGTTTTTTAATTATTCTTCTTTTTGCTCTTCAGGAGCTTTCTTTGCTTTTTTTACTTTAATTGTTAAGGTGTTTGTTTTGGAATTTAAATCCATTACAATGGTGTCATCTTCAGACAATTTAGAATTGACAATCTCTTCTGCTAAAGCATCTTCAATATACTTTTGTATAGCTCTTTTTAAGGGTCTTGCTCCATATTTTTTATCAAATCCTTTGTCAGCTATATAATCTTTTGCTTTATCGCTTAGTTTTAAGGTGTAGCCTAAATCAGAAATTCTATTGAATAGTTTATCTAATTCAATGTCTATGATAGAATGAATTTGCTCTCTTTCTAATGCATTAAACACAACAATATCATCAATTCTATTTAAAAACTCTGGAGCAAACGATTTCTTTAAAGCGTTTTCTATAATTCCTTTAGCATGTTCATCTGCTTGAGCAACTTTAGAAGAAGTTCCGAATCCAACTCCTGCACCAAAATCTTTCAACTGTCTAGCGCCAATATTAGAAGTCATAATAATAATGGTATTTCTAAAATCAATTCTTCTACCTAAACTATCAGTAATATAACCATCGTCTAAAATTTGAAGTAGCATGTTAAACACATCTGGATGTGCTTTTTCAATCTCATCTAATAAAACTACAGAATAGGGCTTGCGTCTAACTTTTTCGGTTAATTGACCACCTTCTTCATAACCAACATAACCAGGAGGGGCGCCAATTAATCTAGAAATCGCAAACTTTTCCATGTACTCACTCATGTCAATTCTTATCAAAGAATCTTCAGAGTCAAACAGTTCTTTTGCTAATACTTTTGCTAATTGTGTTTTACCAACTCCAGTCTGACCTAAAAAGATAAATGATCCAATAGGTTTGTTAGGGTCTTTTAAGCCAACTCTATTTCTCTGAATAGCTTTTACAACCTTAGCAACTGCTTCATCTTGACCGATTACTTTTCCTTTGATCAACTTTGGCAATTCACTCAATCGATTGCTTTCTGCTTCGGCAACTCTATTAACCGGAATACCTGTCATCATAGAAACAACTTCTGCAACATTATCCTCAGTAACTATTTCTCTATTTAATTTAGAATCTTCTTCCCATTGCTTTTGGGCTGATTCTAAAGCTGCTTCAATATTTTTTTCATCATCTCTAAGCTTTGCTGCTTCTTCATATTTTTGTCCACTTACAGCTTTTGTTTTATTAGAACGAATGTTTTCTAATTCTGCTTCTAATGCAAGAACTTGCTGAGGAACAATAATATTTGTAATATGAATTCGTGAACCAGATTCATCTAAAGCATCAATTGCTTTGTCTGGTAAGTAACGATCTGTCATGTATCTATTCGTTAATTTTACACATGCTTCAATAGCTTCATCTGTATAATCAACATTATGATGTTCTTCGTATTTTTCTTTGATGTTATGTAAAATTTGAATTGTTTCTTCTACAGTTGTAGGTTCTACAATTACTTTTTGAAAACGACGTTCTAACGCTCCATCTTTTTCAATATTTGTTCTAAATTCATCTAAAGTTGTTGCCCCAATACATTGAATTTCTCCACGTGCTAAAGCTGGCTTTAACAT
>JALQYN010000036.1 GCA_023254055.1 Polaribacter sp. | reverse complement strand
CTTATAATTATATCAATAGCACAACACCAAACAATTACATCAGTATATCTAATAACATTTTAGGTTATAAAATGATAACTTGGATGAATGCTTTTTCAATTGCAGTAAATATTAAATTGACAGGATATAGTTCAATACCATTCATTAAGGTATATAATAATTCTTATACTTTTATTGATATAGGATACGATACCATCTCATCACAAACATATATATACTTTAAATTAAGAAACTATAATGGTCTCATTTTGTGTAATTATTCAATCAATTACAATATGGCTTTAAATACTTGGTATAATATTACTATTATATATAATAATACATTTTCTTTGAGCGTATATGTCAATAATGTTAGCATATATACCACATCAAGTTCATTTATAAACCTTGTATGGGATAGTATTGCTGATACTAATAACTTAAAAATACAATTGTTTTATAACTCTAAAAACTTGAATGTAGAATATTTTAGATTGATACCAAGAGCAATATCATCTATTGAAGTTCAAAAAATATATGATGTATATAGTTCTATTAAACCATTAGATGAAACTGATAAAAATCAGTCAAATTATGTACACATGAAATTTTTGATTAGAGTATTTCTATTATCTTTATTATTAGTCAACTGCAAAGAAAAAAACAGTACTGAAATTGTAAACAAGAAAGCTAAACAATCAGTAAAGATAAAATATGCTAAAGGTTTTGATATACAGTATTTTAAAAATTACAAAAAATTAATTATTAAGTCGCCATACCAAAATTCTAAAGAGCAATTTGAGTTTATTTTAAGCAACTCAAACAACAATGAATTGCAAACGGTGTCAGGTACTAAAATCAATACTCCAATTCAAAAAGTTGTGGTAACCTCTACAACACATATTCCTATGTTAGAGTTGCTAGGCGTTGAAAATACTTTAATTGGTTTTCCACATACAAAATATGTTTCATCACCAAAAACAAGAAAATTAATTGACGCTAATTTGGTAAGAGAAGTTGGTGTAAAATCATCATTAAATACAGAAGTTTTGCTAGACCTAAATCCAGATGTTATTATAGGATTTAGCATGACAAATAGCAATAAGTCTTTAAGCATAATGGAAAAATCAGGTGTTCCGGTTGTTTTAAATGGCGATTGGCTTGAAGAAACTCCTTTAGGTAGAGCAGAATGGATTAAATTCTTTGGCGTTTTATACAATAAAGAAAAAGAAGCTGATAGCATTTTTAACGCCATAGAAAATAATTACCATAAGGCTAGGGATATTGCTAGTAAAGCGACTTATTCTCCAACCATTTTATCTGGAGCTATAATGAGTAAAGATATTTGGAATTTACCCGCAGGAAAGAGCTTTGTTGCTCAGTTCTTAACAGATGCAAATACAAAGTACTTGTGGGAAGACTCTGAAGGAAAAGGAAGTTTATCTATTAGTTTTGAAAGTATTTTAGACAAAGGGAAAGCGGCTGATATTTGGATTGCCCCAGGTTATTTTTCTTCAAAAAAACAAATGCTATCTAAAAACTCAAATTACAAAGATTTTAACGCCTTTAAAAACAACCAGTTGTATACTTTTGCAAACAAAGTTGGAGAAACAGGTGGTGTTATTTATTTTGAATTAGGTCCCACAAGACCAGACTTGGTATTAAAAGACATTATAAAAATTACGCACCCAGAATTACTAAAGGAGTATACACTCACTTTTTTTGAAAAAATGAATTAAGCTGTGTAGATTTTACGCAAAGGAATTGGTAAATCTACTCCTTCCAATATAAACCGTTTATGAACTGCTTCTTTAAAATTGCATTTAAATCGAAACTCTTCAAAAGGCTCATCAACCCATACATAAGCACGTAAATGAATATAACCTTCATTTACATCTATAAAACGAATGATAATTTGGTGATCTTCGGTAAGCACTTCATCAGGAGTTCTGTTGTCTATCACATGATCTAATTTTAATGCTTCTTCTCGAATAATTCTCTTAGCCAAATCTACATCGGCATTCAAACCAATTCTAAAGTTATTAAAACTTAAAATATGAGAATCTTCAATAGTATGATTTAAGATAGACTCTGTACTTATAATAGAATTTGGAATGATTAAACGCTTGTTTTCAAAAGTATTAATAATGGTATGTCTCAATGTAATATCTTGAACTATTCCAATTCTTTCTTCATCAATTTTTATATAATCTCCAACTCTAAAAGGTTTAAAAATAACAATAAAAACACCAGCTATTAAGTTAGATAAGGCAGCTTGGGCAGCAAAACCTATAATAGCTGCCAAAATCCCTGCTCCTGAAAAAATTATAGCTGCCTTGCTCCTTAAAGAGGGTACTGTATAAATCAAATATCCAAGGGCACACAATCCTAAAAAGAATTTAATAGAGTTTTTTATAAAAAAAACGCTAGTCCCACCAAAGCGTTCTGTTTTTTTATGTTTGATATATTTAACTAGGATAAAACGTGCAATTCTAGATATTATCCATGTAACAAAAAACACAAGTAAACAATAAAAAAAGATACTCCAAAAACTCTCTAACCCTAAAAACTTATCTATGCTTTTTTTCATATATACTTATTAAAATAATGTAATCTGTCCGTCATCTTTTTTTTCTGGAGATTCTTTTGAAGTTGAATCTTCCTCAGAATTTGTCTCTAATACTTCTTCTTCTACAACCTCCATATCTTCTGCTTTAGGCTCTTCATACGGCAAAGAATCTAACAAACTCACTTGTTTTACTTTCTCTTTTGTCAGTTGATTTCCTTGAGCCTTAATTCCTTTAACAGCGATAAACTCTTCAAAGTTCACTTCAATATTTTCTAAACTTCGCTTAGAAAATTGCACTTCTGCAATAGGTCTATAATCGGTGGCAATAATTTCTAACTGTGATTTTGGGTGTTCTGAAATGAATATTTCTTCTTTATCTACATTTTCAATTAAAAAACGCTTCACATAATAGATTTCTTTTTCTCCGTCAAAATATATTGCTGAAATAGGCTTTTTAGGATTCCATTTTTCAAGGACAATCATATCATCTTCAAACCTGCTTGCTAAATTAGGTGTTACAGCTTTTATCACTCCAGATTGCAAAGCTATTAACAATTTATCATCAGCTCTAAATTCTCCTAACAACTCACCTCTTTCATCAACATTTAAACGTTGAACCGTGTCGTCGAACCAAATTTTTCGAGGCTTCAAAGTTGATACTCCTGCTGATTTAAACTCTATTTTCTTAATTGGATACTTTGTAATAGTATTTCCTCTCACAGCTCTTCCTTTTACAGCTAAATCGGCAAAATCAATATCCCACTTTAATTTTTTTATACTTCCAACAGCTCTTAAATTTATTGTAACCACTTCTGCTTCTCCGTTTGGATTTGCTGAAAAATACAATACTTTAGATCCTTTGTTTCCATTGGTTAAATCGTAATCTTTATCTCTTGTAACTCCCGTAACTGTGAAACGTTTCATATAGCTTGCACCACGAGTTCCATCTCTATACATCATGTTATAAACGGTACGTTTGTCTTTTTTCTTAAATACAGAAATATGGATAATTCCTTTACCAACAAAAGTTTTGTTGGCTACTTTGGTTACCATCATTTGTCCGTCTTCTCTAAAAACAATAATATCATCAATATCTGCACAATCGGTAACATACTCATCTTTTCGCAACGAAGTTCCAATAAAACCTTCCTCCCTATTCACATACAATTTAGTGTTACGAATTACCACTTTAGTTGCAACAATATCATCAAATATTCTAATTTCTGTTTTACGCTCTTTACCCTCACCATAAGTAGCTTTCAAGCGTTTAAAAAAGTCTATAGCATATTCAATAAGATTTGCTAAGTGGTTTTTTACTTCAGCTATTTTTTCTTCTAAGCTCTCAATATGTTGTTTCGCTTTATCAATATCGAACTTAGAAATCTTTTTAATTCTAATTTCTGTTAATCGTACAATATCTTCTTCTGTAATTGCTCTTTTTAAATGTTTGATATGTGGTTGTAAACCATTATCAATAGCAGCGATAACACCCTCCCAAGTTTCCTCTTCTTCGATATCTCTATAGATCCTATTCTCAATAAAAATACGTTCTAATGAGGCAAAATGCCATTGCTCCTCTAGCTCATTTAATTGAATTTCTAATTCTAATTTTAGTAACTGAACCGTATTGTTTGTTGATTTTCTCAACACCTCTGACACACCAATAAAAACTGGCTTATGATTTTCAATTACACAGCATAAAGGTGAAATTGAACTTTCGCAATTTGTAAAAGCATACAATGCATCAATCGTTTTTTCTGGCGATATTGCTGGAGGAAGATGAATTAGAATTTCAACATCTGCAGCTGTATTGTCTTCAATCTTTTTGATTTTAATCTTTCCTTTTTCATTGGCTTTTATAATACTCTCAATTAAAGTAGTGGTTGTGGTACCGAAAGGAATCTCATTTATGACCAAGGTTTTCTTGTCTAATTGGGAAATTTTGGCTCTAACTCTAACTTTACCGCCACGCTTACCATCATTGTAATTGGTAAAATCTGCAATTCCGCCTGTTAAAAAATCTGGCACAATTTTAAAACTTCTTCCTTTTAAATGCTTGATAGAAGCATCAATCAATTCATTAAAGTTATGAGGCAATATTTTTGTAGACAAACCTACTGCAATACCTTCACCTCCCTGAGCTAATAGCATTGGGAATTTTACAGGAAGGTTTACGGGCTCTTTTCTACGTCCATCATAGGAAGCCTGCCATTCTGTGGTTTTTGCGTTAAAAACAACATCTAAAGCAAATTTTGAGAGACGAGCTTCTATATATCTAGATGCTGCTGCACGATCACCGGTTAACGTATTTCCCCAGTTTCCTTGCATATCAATCAGTAATTCTTTCTGACCAATTTGCACCATTGCATCTCCAATAGAAGCATCTCCATGCGGATGGTATTGCATGGTGTGACCTACGATGTTAGCTACTTTGTTATAACGACCGTCATCCAAATCCTTCATAGAATGCATAATTCTTCGTTGCACAGGTTTAAATCCGTCATCGATGGCAGGAACAGCTCTTTCTAAAATTACATATGAAGCATAATCTAAAAACCATTCTTTATACATTCCTGTAACTTTGGTAATGGTTTCTTCTTGAGGCGAATCGCCTTGATTGTTTAATGCTTCTTCGTTTTCGTAGTCGTTTACTTCTTCACTCATTGTTGAGTACTAATTATTTTTTGATTCTTTATTTTTAATATTCATTGAAATAATAAACATTATGGAAGCTAATATCCCGAAAAACGCACCAGAATTACTTTTGCTGAAAAACTGATTCCAATCTATGAATATTAGCCAAAACACGATGATAAGTACAAAAATGATTGTAATTATGTTTTTAAGTTTTTTCTTTCTCAAACCTCTTCTATTAGATCTAATTCAACTTTCAAATTCTTGATGATAAATTTTTGTCTTTCAGGTGTGTTTTTACCCATGTAAAAAGAAAGCATTTCTTCTACCGGCATTTCTTTATCTAACATCACCGGGTCTAATCGAATATCGTTGCCAATAAAATGCACAAATTCATTAGGTGAAATCTCCCCTAACCCTTTAAATCGTGTTATTTCTGGTTTTCCTTTTAATTTCTGAATTGCCTCTTGCTTTTCTTCTTCTGAATAACAATAAAAGGTTTCCTTTTTATTCCGAACTCTAAACAATGGCGTTTCTAAAATATACAAATGCCCTTCTTTGATAACCTCAGGGAAGAATTGTAAAAAGAACGTGATTAATAACAATCTGATATGCATTCCGTCTACATCAGCATCTGTTGCTATCACAATATTGTTGTATCGCAATCCTTCTATACCTTCTTCAATATTAAGAGCGGCCTGCAACAAGTTAAACTCTTCGTTTTCGTACACAATCTTTTTAGACAAACCATACGAATTCAAAGGTTTTCCTTTTAAACTAAAAACCGCTTGTGTATTTACATTTCTCGATTTTGTAATGGAACCCGAAGCAGAATCTCCCTCAGTAATAAATAATGTTGTATCTAAATAATTTTCTTTTTTAATATCATCAAAATGCACTCTACAATCTCGTAATTTTTTATTGTGCAAACTTGCTTTTTTAGCTCTGTCTTTTGCTAATTTTCTTATTCCTGACAATTCTTTACGCTCTCGTTCTGCTTGTAATATTTTACGCTGAATGGCTTCTGCTGCTGCGGTGTTTTTATGCAGATAATTGTCTAATTGTGTTTTTACAAAATCGTTGATAAATGTTCTCACTGTTGGCAAACCACCACCCATTTCTGTAGAGCCTAATTTTGTTTTAGTCTGACTCTCAAAAACAGGCTCCATCACTTTAATAGCAATGGCAGAAATAATTGATTTACGAACATCAGACGATTCATAGTTTTTACCAAAGTACTCACGAATTGTTTTTACAATGGCTTCTCTAAAAGCGGCTTGATGTGTACCACCTTGTGTTGTGTGTTGCCCATTTACAAACGAATGATATTCTTCTGAATATTGTGTTTTACTGTGGGTAATTGCAATTTCTATATCGTCATCTTTTAAATGAATAATTGGATATAATAAATCTGACGCCGAAGTATTTTCTTCTAATAAATCTTTCAATCCATTTTCTGAGTGAAACTTTTCACCATTAAAAACAATGGTTAAACCCGTGTTTAAATACACGTAGTTTTTTAGCATCTTTGCTACATATTCATTTCTGAATTTGTACTTACCAAAAATAGTTTCGTCTGGAATAAACTGGACTTTTGTTCCTTTTCTTAACGATGATTCTTGTGCGTCTTCTTGTTCTACTAAATTCCCTTGATTAAATTCTGCCCAAGCTGTTTTATTCTCTCTAATAGATTGTACTTTAAAATAATCTGATAACGCATTCACCGCTTTTGTTCCTACTCCATTTAAACCAACCGATTTTTTAAAAGCTTTAGAATCGTATTTACCTCCGGTATTCATTTTAGATACCACATCTACAACTTTTCCTAACGGAATTCCACGTCCATAATCGCGAACTGTAACTTGTTTGTCTCTTATAGAAATCTCAATAGATTTTCCGGCTCCCATTACATATTCATCGATAGAGTTATCGAGTACTTCTTTTAATAAGATGTAGATTCCATCATCAGGTGAAGAACCATCTCCTAATTTTCCAATATACATTCCAGGACGCATTCGGATATGCTCTTTCCAGTCGAGAGATCGAATATTATCTTCGGTATATTTTGTTTCTTTTGCCATAAAATTTAATGGTTGAATGCTATGCTAAAATAAGAATAAGCATAAAAAATAAAAAACTCTATTGAATTAGTTATCAACAGAGTTTTAAAATATTTTTTGAAAGATTTTTCTGTATTTTTAAACATTAAATCTAAAGTTCATCATATCTCCATCTTGCACAATATATTCTTTACCTTCAATAGATAATTTTCCGGCTTCTTTTACTTTTGCTTCACTTCCTAAAGCAATATAATCTTCGTATTTAATTACTTCTGCTCTAATAAACCCTTTTTCAAAATCTGTATGTATAACACCTGCTGCTTGTGGTGCTGTATCACCAACGTTAATTGTCCAAGCTCTTACCTCTTTAACTCCCGCTGTAAAATAAGTCTGTAGTTTTAATAATTTATAGGCTGACCGAATCAATTTTGAAGAACCAGGTTCATCCAAACCAATATCGGCTAAGAACATTTGACGCTCTTCGTAATCGTCTAACTCATTAATATCTGCTTCTGTACCAACTGCTAAAATAATGATTTCTGCATCTTCATTGGCAACAACTTCTTTGACTTTGTTTACATAATCATTTCCATTAACAGCAGAATTTTCATCTACATTACAAACATATAAAACCGGCTTAGAGGTTATTAATTGTAGTGTGTTAACAAACTCTTCTTCTTTTTCTGAAAAATCAATGGTTCTAACGGACAATCCTTGCAACAAAGTTTCTTGAATTTTTAATAAAATTACTAATTCAACTTGCGCTTCTTTATTTCCAGTTTTTGCAGTTCTTTTAACTCTTTCTAAACGTTTTTCAACCGTTTCTAAATCCTTTAATTGCAATTCAATATCAATGGTTTCTTTATCTCTTATTGGATCTATTGTAGTATCAACATGGATGATGTTATCGTTATCAAAACAACGCAATACATGAATAATAGCATCCGTTTCTCTAATATTTGCTAAAAACTGATTTCCTAAACCTTCTCCTTTACTTGCTCCACGAACCAATCCAGCAATATCAACGATTTCTACAGTTGCTGGCTGAACTCTTTCTGGATTTACCAATTCTTCTAATTTTTGCAATCTTTCATCTGGCACATTTACAACGCCAATATTAGGTTCTATTGTACAAAATGGAAAGTTTGCACTTTGCGCTTTTGCATTTGACAAACAATTGAATAAAGTTGATTTCCCTACGTTTGGTAATCCTACAATTCCGGCTTTCATATTTCTTAAGATGTTTAGGTAAAAAACGCAAGAACCCTCACTTGATTTTTGCGTGTGCAAATATAGATTTTATTCATAAAAAAACCTCGATTTTATTCGAGGTTTAAATGTCTTTTTAATATTTGTATCATCTTAGATGTTATTCGTTATGCATAAAACGCTGCTTTGTTAACAACTCCTCTTCTGTTTCTACATGATCTTCATCAGGCACACAACAATCTACAGGACAAACTGCCGCACATTGAGGCTCTTCATGAAAACCTTTACATTCTGTACATTTGTCTGCAACTATATAATAAATTTCATCAGATATAGGTTCTTGGTCTTCATCTGCATTTGCTGCTTTACCATTTGGTAATACTACATTTCCAGTTAATTCTGTACCATCAGAATATTTCCAATCATCTGCTCCTTCGTATATTGCTGTATTTGGACATTCAGGCTCACAAGCGCCACAATTTATACATTCATCAGTAATTATTATTGCCATAGTTATTCTGTTTCAGTTTACGTATATTTGCGGTGCAAAAATAAGCCCAAAATAGTTCACAACCAAAAGAAATAGAGAGAATGCAACAACGAATTGACGCTTTTGTAAAATTAGGAACATTTTTAAGTCAGTTTTCTCAATCTGGCATTGAAAAGAAAGAGCAAATTGATTTTAATGATTTGTTTTTTGATGGTTTTAAACATCAACTAAAATTAGCAGAAGAGAATAATAGCTGGTTTACTAAAGATAATATTTTATTTTCTTTAGAAAGTTGGTCAAAAGCACTTACCAAAGAAAATATTTTAAAATGGACTTCTAATATTGCTCCACAAAACTCATCTAAAAAGGTTGCTATAGTAATGGCTGGAAACATTCCTTTGGTTGGTTTTCACGATTTTTTATCTGTTTTGATTTCTGGACATGCTGTTTTAGTTAAACAGTCTTCAAGCGATAATTTTTTACTTCCTTTTTTAGCGAAATATATAGAATATGTAGAACCTAGTTTTAAAGGAAGAATTGAATTTACAGAAGGAAAATTGACAAATTTTGATGCTGTAATTGCAACAGGAAGTAATAATACAGCACGTTATTTTGAACATTATTTTAAGGGTAAACCAAATATCATAAGAAAAAACAGAAACTCTGTTGCTGTATTAACAGGAAATGAAACGGACACTGAATTAGCAAATCTTGGTAATGATATTTTTCAATATTTTGGATTGGGTTGCAGAAGTGTTTCTAAATTATTTGTCCCAGTTGACTATAATTTCGATGCTTTTTTTAATGGAATATATCAAAAGCGGGACATTATAAACAACGCTAAATATGCAAATAATTACGATTATAATAAGGCAGTGTATTTAATGAGTTTGTATGATTTACTTGAAAATGGTTTTTTAATGCTTAAAGAAGATGAAAGTTATTCATCTCCTATTGCTACTGTTTTTTACGAATACTATTCAGACATCAATAACTTAACAGAAAAACTTCATAAAGATGCTGATAAAATACAATGTGTGGTGTCAAGTGGAGTTTTAGATTCTGAAATTCCTTTTGGAGAAACTCAAAACCCAGAATTATGGGATTATGCAGACGGAATAAATACCTTAGATTTTTTAGCAAAAATTTAAAACAATAGTCATCAAAAAGCACGATATTTGCTCTTTAGTATCTCCACAATAAACACAAAAATGAAAAAACATAATTTTAGCGCCGGACCATCAATCTTGCCCCAGGAAGTATTACAAAAAGCTTCTGAAGCAGTTGTCAATTTTAATAACGATGACTTATCTATTTTAGAAATTTCTCACAGAAGTAAACCTTTTGTTGCCGTTATGGACAAAGCAAAAAGTTTAGTTTTAGAATTGTTAAATTTAGAAAACAAAGGTTATAAAGTATTGTTTTTACAAGGTGGAGCAAGCACACAATTTTTAATGACAGCTTATAATTTGTTAAACAAAAAAGCAGCTTACTTAAATACAGGAACGTGGTCTGACAAAGCAATCAAAGAGGCAGAACTCTTTGGAGAACTAGTAGAAGTTGCCTCTTCTAAGGATCAAAACTACACCTATATTCCGAAAGGAATAGAAATCCCTACCGATGTAGATTATTTTCATTGCACAAGTAACAACACCATTTTTGGAACTCAAATAAAAGAGTTTCCAAAATTTGATGGCGTAACAGTTTGCGATATGAGTTCAGATATTTTTTCTCGTCAATTAGATTTTTCTAAATTCGACTTAATGTATGCGGGTGCACAAAAAAACATGGGCCCTGCTGGTACAACTTTAATAGTAATTAAAGAAGCCATCTTAGGAAAAGTTGAAAGAACTATTCCGTCTATGTTAAATTACAAAATTCATATAGATAAAGACAGTATGTTTAATACACCTTCTGTTTTTTCTGTGTATGTTTCTATGTTAAACTTAGAATGGTTAAAAGATTTAGGTGGAATTCCGTTTATCGAAAAAGTAAATAACAAAAAAGCTGCATTAATATATAACGAAATAGATAGAAATCCATTGTTTAAAGGTTTTGCTGCTAAAGAAGATAGAAGTAATATGAACGCTACTTTTACACTTACAGATGAAAGTCTAAAGGAAACATTTGACAACATGTGTAAAGAAGCCGGAATAAGCGGAATTAACGGACATAGAAGTGTTGGTGGATATAGAGCAAGCATGTACAATGCACTTCCTTTATATAGTGTACAAGCATTGGTTGATGTAATGCAAGAATTAGAAAGAATTAATAAGTAACAGAGATAGGATATGCAAAAGTCACAAAGATTTTTGTTTTGATCCTATAAAACACATAAAGAATGAAAGTATTAGCAAATGATGGAATTTCACAAAGTGGAATTGAAGCACTTGAAAAAGGAGGATTTGAAGTTATCACAACAAAAGTGGCACAAAATCAATTGGAACAATTTATCAATGAAAATTCAGTTGATGCCATATTAGTTAGAAGTGCCACTCAGGTTCGACAAGAATTAATTGATGCATGTCCAAGTATCAAATTAATTGGTCGTGGTGGTGTTGGAATGGATAATATTGATGTAGAATATGCAATAAACCAAGGTTTACACGTAATTAACACACCAAATGCATCTTCTAGTTCTGTTGCAGAATTAGTGTTTGCTCATTTATTTGGAATGGTTCGTTTTTTACATCAAGCAAACAGAGAAATGCCTTTAGAAGGTGACACACGTTTTAAAGATTTAAAGAAAGATTTTGCTGGTGGTACTGAATTAAGAGGAAAAACTATTGGAATTATTGGCTTTGGAAGAATTGGTAAAGAAGTTGCAAAAATTGCTTTAGGAATAGGAATGAAAGTGATTGCAAATGATGGCTATGTAGGAGAAGCAATTATCAATGTTCCCTTTTACAACGGACAATCTATCGATGTAAAAATTGAGACTGAATCTTTTGAAGAGGTAATAAAACAAGCTGATTTCATTACCCTACACGTACCTAATCAAGAGCAATACATTATTGGAGAAACACAATTTGGATTAATGAAAAATGGTGTTGGAATTATAAATGCTGCTCGTGGGGGTGTAATTGATGAAGTTGCTTTGGTAAACGCTATAGAATCTGGCAAAGTAAAATATGCAGGTTTGGATGTTTTTGAAAAAGAGCCCACTCCTGAAATTCAATTATTAATGAATCCAGACATTTCTTTGACTCCACATATTGGAGCTGCAACAGTTGAAGCTCAAGATAGAATTGGTAAAGAATTGGCAGATCAAATTATAAAACTACTATCTTAACGATATATGTTCGGAATTAAAGAAAACTTGGCTACTATTCTATCTTCTATTCCTAAAGAAGTAACATTAGTAGCAGTCTCTAAAACGAAACCTAATGCCGATATTTTAGAAGCCTATCATGCTGGTCAGCGTGTGTTTGGTGAGAATAAAATACAAGAAATGGCCGCTAAACACGATGAATTACCTAAAGATATTCAGTGGCACATGATAGGACATTTGCAAAAAAATAAGGTCAAATACATGGCTCATTTTGTTGATTTAATTCACGGTGTAGACAGTTTTAGTACTTTAAAGGAAATCAACAAACAAGCAAAAAAACACAATAGAGTTATCAACTGTCTGTTGCAAGCTAAAATCGCTAAAGAAGACACTAAGTTTGGATTGTCTTTTTCAGATATTGAAACAATAATCACTTCAGAAGGGTTAAAAGAATTAGAAAATATTCAAATTGTTGGTTTAATGGGCATGGCAACATTTACAGAAGATCAAGAACAATTAGCTGAAGAGTTTTCATCCTTAAAAAACTTTTTTGAGCTACTTAAAACACAACATAGTCAACTTAAAACCCTTTCAATGGGAATGAGCGGGGATTATCAATTAGCAATTAAAAAAGGTAGTAATATGGTACGAGTTGGTAGCGCCATTTTTGGTGCTAGAAATTATATTGCTTAGTTTTACTAAAAAGAATTAGAATTTGTACGCAATTTTAGATATTGAAACTACTGGAGGTAAATTTAACGAAGAAGGAATTACTGAAATTGCAATTTATAAATTTGACGGACATACAGTTGTAGACCAGTTAATTACTCTTGTAAATCCTGAGAAAGACATACAGCCTTTTGTTGTTCAACTCACAGGAATCAACAATAACATGCTTCGAAATGCTCCGAAGTTTCATGAAGTAGCAAAACGAATTTTAGAAATTACTCAAGATTGTATTGTCGTAGCCCACAACTCGAGTTTTGATTATCGAATTTTAAAAACAGAGTACAAACGTTTAGGGTATTCATTTAAGAGAGATACACTTTGTACTGTTGAATTAAGCAGGAAATTAATTCCAGATAAACCATCTTATAGCTTAGGAAAACTATGCAAGTCACTTGGAATTCCAATGAGTGATCGACATAGAGCTTCAGGAGATGCTTTGGCTACAATCCAACTTTTTAAATTGCTGTTAGCAAAAGATGTTGACAAGACAATAATAGAAAATACCATTAAATATTTTGACTCTAAAAAAGTTGCTGAAAAATTAACCGGTTTACTTGAGGGCATTCCAACAATTATGGGTGTTTATTATTTACATAGAAGTGATGGACAAATTATTTTTATGGGTAAAGGAAATAATATTAAAAACGATCTTACAAACCTGTTTATAAAAACCTCTAAGCGTGGACTTAAAATTCAAGAAAAAACTACTTCAATAAGCTACGAAATCACAGGAAATCTTCTGCTTACAAGTTTAAAATATTTTCTAGAGTTAGATTTTAATAAACCTAAATACAATTTAAGGAGCAAAAAAAGATTTGTTACAGAAAAATTTAATAGTGACAATATGCTTATAATTGATAAAGGAAGAACACTAGATGAGCATTCTGTTATTCTAATTGAAAACAACGAAGTTGTAGGCTATTGTTTTACCAATTTAGCTTTTCAAGAAAACCAAATGAGCATTTTAAAAGAAATGCTTACTCCAATAAACAATAAAGCATTAGCGAAAACAATTATTAAAAACTATTTAAAAACCAAATCCGTATTGAAAATCATGAGATATTAAGGTAACATGATCTATTTCAAATAAATAATACTCAATCTGCAATTATAATTTTAGAGATAATACAGTTATTTTCTCTTTAAAATTTATCTTTTTAAACTTTTTTATTATTTTTATGCAGAATACGAAAAACTGCGTATTGATTTTTGTACGCTATTCACTCATTTTTGTACAATAACCTAAAGATAAATATCATGAAAAAGTTTTCACTTATTGTATTTTTAATGTTTCTATCAACAACGTTCTATGCTCAAGAATTTGTTACAGGATTAGAATTTAGTAAAGAAAAATACGAAAACGTTACAGAAACAGTACCCCTAATTACAAGAAGTGTTACTGCAGTTCCAAGAAACTATAGTCTTAAAGCCTATTCTCCTACTCCAGGAAATCAAGGTCGCCAACCATCTTGTGTTGGTTGGGCAAGTGGATATGGAGCGAGAACCATTGCAAATGCAATAAAAAATGGCTGGAGAAATAACACCGCAAAAATCAATCAAAACACGTATTCACCTGCTTTTGTTTACAACTTGATTAAGTTTAAAGGAGATAATAATTGCAAACGGGGGTCTTATATCGCTGATGCTATGAAACTGTTAAACACCTTTGGAGTATTAGAATTAAAGGATTTTAGTTACGATCAAACAAATTGTGTTAAAAATCCATCAAGCTATGGATTACAAAAGGCAAAACAAAATACGATTTTAACTTACGAGAGGCTGGCAAAATGGGACAACCCATCTAATTTAGTAGGTAAAGTAAAAAAAGCCATTGCAAATAAAAACCCAGTAGTTATTGGAATGCAAGTTTCTTCTACCTTCTTTAAAGCAAAAGGGTATTGGAACGGAATCCATACTAGTAAACCAGGTGGCCACGCAATGGTAGTTGTTGGTTATGACGATGATAAATATGGTGGAGCTTTTGAGTTATTAAACTCTTGGGGTACTAATTGGGGAAATAATGGATACATTTGGGTTCGTTACGATGATTTTAAGAAGAATACAAAAACAGCTTATGTTTTAGTTGATAAAAGCCCTAAACCAAAAGTTATTGTTTCTCCAGATGTAAATGATGACAATGATAATGATGATGTTGTAGTTACTAACAATGTAAATACCCTAGCAGGAGAACTAACATTAAAATTAGGTAATGGAGAGAACATGACTCCAATTTTAGCCAAAGGTGCTTCTAGAAATTTTAACATTGTAAAAGCTTCTGAAACAACATATAGAATAGCTAAAAGTTATGGCTCTGGAACTCAATTTAGAATTTACCTAAAAAGCAAACAAAGAGGTTATGTATATTTAGTAGGCTATGGATCTTCAGACAAATCTGTTAGCAAATTATATCCATTTGATAAATTTAGTGACTTTTTTAATTACACAAATAGTGAAATTGCTTTGCCAAATGAAGATTACTTTATAGAGTTTGATTCTAATCCAGGTAGAGATGTACTTTGTGTATTGTATAGTAAAGAAAAATTAGACATAAATAAAATAGTAAGCACTACAAGATATGGTTCTGGAGATTTTGTTTCTAGAGTAAAAAAAGCTTTAGGGAATAAAATTTATAACGGATCAGATATTAAATTTGAAAATAGCAAAATTGCTTTTGCAACAAAATCATCAAATACAAACGCTAAAGTAGTGCCTATTTTTATAGAAATGAATCATCAATAAAAAAAAGAACAATGAACTTGAAAACTAAATACTTATTCTTAGTTTTCTTTTTATCAACATTTACTTTTATAGCCAATGCGCAAAAAGTAATTTATAACGAAACGTATTCTAGTACAAATGGTTGGCCTGTTGGTAATAATTCAACAAGAGAGCTAGAAGTAAAAAACGGAAAATATTATTTTGAGCACAAAAGAACTGATAAAAATTGGAATGTAAGAACTAGAGATTTAGACATTGATTTAAATGCTGATTTTGAGTTTGAAACATCCATTGAAAGAATTTCTTACGATAATGCAAATCATACATTTGGTTTAATGTTCGGAAATAAAGACGATAAAAACACTTTTCACTTTTATTTAAGTAACAATCAATATAGAGTTTCTGACAAAAGAAATGATAAATATGTAAATTATAAAGGCTGGAAAACTTCAAGCTCAATTAATACAGGAACCTATGCTACAAATATTTTTAAAGTAAAAAAAGTTGGTAATAAAATTTCATTTTACATCAATAATCGTTTTTTAGAAAGTAAAGACTACAATCCATTTTTAGGGAAAAGATTAGGAGTTTACATATTTGGGAAACAAAAAGTAGCCATCGATTATATCAAAGCAACTCAGTTAAATGGTAACCCTGTTGTTGTTAACACTACCACTACTACAAAAGGTAATGTAGTTATGAATGAAGATTTTACCTCAAATAAAAATAATTGGGCAGAATCTTCTGATGGCAGTGCAATCTTAGAAGTAAAAAACAACCGTTATTACTTTGAACACAAAAGAACTTCTGGTGGCTGGTCTAGTACTAAAGTCATAGATATTGATGAAACTAAAGATTTTGAAATTGAATCTCGTTTTTTAAAAATAAGTGGAATTAAAAACAATGGATATGGATTTGTTTTTGGTAGAAAAGATGGAAACAATCAATTTGTTTTTACAATTACCGCAAATGGTTCTTACTCAATAGATCAATACAAAGATGGTAAATATACGGCAATAAAAGACTGGACAAAATCATCTTATATTAAGACCGGTAATTACGCTTACAATACTTTAAAAATTAAAAAAGAAAGAGGCTTTATTAAATTTTATGTAAACGATAATTATTTAACCTTATATACTCATAAACCTTTTATGGGTAATCGTTTAGGTTTTGTTGTATACAACAATCAAAAAATTGCTGTTAATAATTTAAGTGTAAAGTACATTAATCAAACCAATACTAATGTTACTACCACGACAACTACTACAAAAAGTGGAGTTATTTTATCTGATGAATTTAATTCAAATGTAAATAACTGGGCAGAGTCTTCTAATGAAAAAGCTGAGATAGAATTAAAAAATGGTAAGTATTATTTTGAGCATAAAAGAACTTCTCGTGGTTGGACGAGTACGAAAGTTATAGATATTGATGACACAAAAGATTTTGAAATTGAGTCGAAAATTTTAAAAATGAGTGGAATAACAAATAATGGGTACGGTTTTGTTTTTGGTAGAAAAGACAGTGAAAATCAATTTGTTTTTACTATTACCGGTAATGGTTCCTACTCTATTGATCAATATGTTAACGGGAAATATACAGCTATTAAAGACTGGACAAAATCTACCTATATAAACACAGGAAACAATGCCACAAACACTTTAAAAATTAAAAAAGAAAGAGGTTTTATCAAATTTTATGTAAATGATAGGTATTTGACTTTATATACACATAAACCCTTTATGGGAAAACGCTTAGGTTTTGTTGTATATAACAATCAAAAAATTGCCATAGAAAACATCAATGTTAAATACATAAATCAAAGTAACAATAACAATAATAACAATATAGTTGTTGCAAATGGAGAAAATGTAATCGTAGATTACTTTACAGACAACAAAAATAATTGGCCAGTAACAAACACAGCTAATACTACTATTATGAGTGTTGCCAACAGTTATTATAATTTTGAACACCTAAAAGAAAATGGTGGTTGGGCAACAAATATTCCTAAGACAATTGATACATCAAGAGATTTTGAAATTACTACAGCTATCAAAAAAATTAGTGGTGTTGCCAACTATTCATATGGTTTGCAATGGGGTAAAGAAGGTAAAAGTAGTTTTCGTTTTTACCTAACAGGTAATGGGTATTATAAAATTGCACGTGTCGTAGATGACAAAGAACAACTTATTAAAAAGTTTACTCTTTCATCAGCTATAAAAAAAGGAAATGGAGCTTTAAACACACTTAAAATTAGAAAAGAAGGTGACCAATACAAATTTTACATAAACAATACCTTTGTGGCTCAATCAGATTTTGAAGCTTTTTTTGGACACCGACTAGGATATGTTGTCTTTAACAAACAAAAAATAGGTGTAGATAACATTACCATTAAATATTTGAAAAAATCAAATACAACCATTGTAACTTCTAACACCTTAACAGTTCCATTAAATGAAAGTTTTAAAAACAATACAAATAGATGGAACTTAACGGATGACACCAATGTAAAAACAAGAATTAGCAATGGTAAATTATATGTAAAAAGCAATAACGAGAAAGGTGGTGCTTTTATAAGTAAAAAAGTAGGTATAGACACCAGTAAAGACTTTATTATAGAAACTTCTATTACAAGACTTACAAGTACTTCTAATGGATCTATAGCTTTTGTATTTGGTCGTCAAAATAATACCAACGAATTTGATTTATTTTTATCTAAAAGTGGTAGCTATTTGTTTAGAAAATTAGAAAATGATGTATCAAATAAACTGATTCCTTGGACTGAAACTTCTGCGTTAAATACCCAAGCTTATCAGCCAAATAAGATTAAGATTGTAAAGACTAATAATTTACTTAGAATCTATATCAATGATCAATATATAAATGAAGCTCCTTATTCTAAGTTTTTTGGTGATTATGTAGGTTTTAGTGTTTACAACAAACAAGAAATATCTGTTGACTATTTAAATGTTACCTACCCTACTGCTAGTTTTAATACTCCGCCAGAAGTTGTAATTATAGAACCAATTGTAGAACGTGGATTTAAAATTGTGAAAACAAAAACTATTATGGTTCGTGGTAAGGCTACAGACAAGGATCGTATCTTTGAAATTAAAATTAATGGTGTAGATGCCACTGTTACAGAAGATGGATCCTTTACGGCCAATGTACCTCTAAAATTTGGAACAAATGATTTAGTGGTAAAAGCTACAGATTTAAAAATGGCTTCTTCTACTAAAACGTTTTCGATTAAAAGGAAATCTCCAGATGTTGTTGTAGATAACAATAATGATAAAGATGATGTAATTGTTGTCAATAACAATAGTGGTTTTGGAGAATATTATGCATTATTAATTGGTGTGAGTGATTATGGAGATGGTGCCATTACAGATTTAGGTGGACTTCCAACTAAAGATGCACAAGACTTAGGAAATGTTTTGATTAATAAATACAGCTTTAAAAGAGAAAATGTAGTCATATTAAACAAGAGTCCAAAAGCTAATGACATTATCAAAGAATTTAGCAAACTAAAAAAGAAAGTTACAAATAAAGACAATTTATTAGTTTTCTACGCTGGTCATGGTATTTACGATGAAATAAGTGGTGTTGGTGCTTGGCTACCTTCCGATGCAGATATGGAATATGAGCTTAATTTAATAAGTAATTCACAAGTTGTTGACTTCTTAAAAACTATTAGATCTAAACACACTTTGTTAATTTCTGATGCTTGTTTTAGTGGTAGTATTTTTAAAACGCGTTCGTTCGAAAAATCACCAAAATCTATTCAAAAGAAATTTGAATTAACAAGTAGAAAAGCAATTACAAGTGGTACATTAAAAACAGTACCTAACAAAAGTATGTTCTTAAAATACTTGCTAAATAGATTAGAAACAAATCCAAATAATTTTTTATCTGCTCGTCAATTATTTGATAAAATAGAAGAACCTGTTATGAATAATAGTCCAAACACCCCACAATACGGTACTATTTACGGAATTGGAGATGAAGGAGGAGATTTTATTTTTGTCAAAAAACAATAAAAAAATACAAATACCAAAAAATCTAAAAAGCTCTAGTTTATTTTAAACTAGAGCTTTTGTCTTAATAAAATATAATTTATAGTAAATTAGCAAAAAATAAATGAATATTGGATAATCTAAAACCAACAACTTCTTGGAAACACAGACTTCATGAAATTATTTATGAAGCTGACACAAAAGCTGGAAAAGTTTTTGATGTAATACTACTTGTAGCTATTATCACCAGTGTTTTATTGGTAATGTTGGAAAGTGTTTCGAGTATTGATGACCAATATCATGACATACTAAACATCTCAGAATGGGTGATCACCATTCTTTTTACAATTGAATATATTTTACGATTAATTTCAATAAAAAACCCTTTAAAATATGTGTTTAGCTTTTACGGAATTATAGATTTATTGTCTACCATTCCGAAATATCTATCTTTTGTTCTTGTCGGATCTCATAACCTTATTGCTTTAAGAGCTTTACGTTTATTAAGAATTTTCAGAATTTTAAAGCTAGCAAGATATATTGGAGCCTCTAATAAACTATTAATCGCATTAAGAGCAAGTAAAGCTAAAATTGCTGTTTTCATCTTTTTTATTGTAATTATTTGTGTCATTTTAGGAACTTTAATGTACATGATTGAAGGAGAGGAAAATGGTTTTACAAGTATTCCAAGAAGTGTTTATTGGGCAATTGTAACGCTCACCACAGTTGGATTTGGAGATATTGCACCAAACACACCAATTGGTCAATTCATAGCAAGTGCCATTATGATTTTAGGATATGGTATCATCGCAATTCCAACTGGAATTGTAAGTTCTGAAATGACTAAAATTGATAAAATAAATACAAATACTCAATCTTGTCCGACTTGTTTAACTGATAATCATAAAGACAATGCTGAGTTTTGTTATAAATGTGGTAGCAAAATTATATAAATGCCCTCTTCAAAAAACAACTTTCTAATCACAATTGTTGGCCCTACTGCTATTGGTAAAACAGCTTTAAGCATCCAATTAGCAAACTATTTTAATGCAGAAATTATTTCTTGTGATTCGCGTCAGTTTTTTAAAGAAATGAGCATTGGTACTGCTGTTCCTTCAGAAGATGAATTAAGTGCTGCAAAACATCATTTTATTCAGAATAGAAGCATTTTTGATGCTTATAATGTAGGTGAGTTTGAACGTGATGCCCTAAAAAAACTTTCTGAACTTTTTGCAGAAAGTAATGTCGTTATTATGGTTGGCGGAAGCGGTTTATATGTTGATGCTGTTATCGATGGTTTGGATGAATTTCCGGATGTAGATCCTGCCATTAGAGAGCAATTAAATACTTCATTTAAAGAAAACGGAATCGAAAGTTTACAGCAAAAACTAAAAGAATTAGATCCTGAAACCTATCAAAATATTGCAATTGATAATCCGCATAGAATCATAAGAGCATTAGAAATTTGTATTGGAACAGGAAAAACCTATTCCAGTTTTAAAAACAAACCAAAAGCTTCTCGAAATTTTCAATCAATAAAAATTGGTTTGACTGCAGAAAGAGAGGTATTGTATAATCGAATCAATCAGCGTGTAGATAGTATGATTGCACATGGGTTAATTGACGAAGCCAAAAGTTTATACTCAAACAGAGAATTAAATGCTTTGCAAACGGTTGGTTACCGAGAATTATTCTCCTATTTCGATGGTACGTTTTCTAAAGAATTTGCCATTGAAGAAATTAAAAAAAATACGAGAAGGTTTGCTAAAAGGCAATTAACTTGGTTCAAAAAAGATGAAAAAATTGCTTGGTTTGATTTTAAGTCAGACGTTAATTCCATCATAAAATGGATAGAAAAAAACATCTTAGCTGTTAAAAACTCTTAATAAATTAGGTAAAAGCAGTCGCTTTCTTATATTTGCCAAAAACTTACAAAAATGAAAATTAAAATTACACTTCTTATCGCTACATTCTTTGTTTGCTATTCGATAAATGCACAAACAAAAGTTGGAACAGTAGATAGAGAATACATTATTGCAAAAATGCCACAATTAAAATCGGTACAAGAGCGCATAAACAATTATGGGTCAAAATTAGATTCAATAAATAAATCAAAAATTTCACTGCATGATGCAACTGTAAAAAAATACAATGAAAGCGCTAAAACACTTTCTGATGATGATAAAAAGGCGAAGTTTACTGAAATTTCAAAACTAAAACAAGAGATTGCTCAGTTTCAAGAAAATGGATCAAAAATGATGCAATTGAGACGAAATGATTTTATGAGACCTTTGTATAAAAAGGTAAATGAAGTTATAGAAGGAATTGCTAAAGAAAAAGGATATACACAAATTTTAACTTTAACTGGAAATAATTTTGCTTATTTAGATGCAAAGCATGACATCACCAAATTGGTTTTAGAGAAATTAGGAATCAAAGAATAATATTAAATACTATTCAATAAAAAATCCCGAATCTATGATTCGGGATTTTTTTATTTATAAATACGATAAATTACCTTCTACTATAATTTGGAGATTCTTTCGTAATCGCAACATCGTGTGGGTGACTTTCGTTAATACCGCTTGCAGTAATTCTAACGAACTTTCCTGTTTCTTTTAGAGTTGCAACGTCTTTTGCACCGCAATACCCCATTCCGGCTTTTAAACCACCTACAAATTGATGAATACTTTCAAATAAATCTCCTTTATAAGGAACGCGTCCAACAATTCCTTCTGGAACTAATTTTTTGATATCATCTTCTACATCTTGGAAATATCGGTCTTTAGAACCTTGTTTCATGGCTTCAATAGAACCCATTCCTCGATATGATTTAAATTTTCTTCCTTCGTAAATAATAGTTTCACCCGGTGACTCTTTGGTTCCGGCTAATAATGAACCTAACATTACTGAGTCTGCTCCTGCTGCAATAGCTTTCGGAATATCACCAGTATATCTAATTCCGCCATCAGCAATCACAGGAACACCAGAACCTTTTATTGCCGCAGCAACCTCTATAACCGCAGAGAATTGTGGAAAACCAACTCCTGCCACTACTCTAGTTGTACAAATAGATCCAGGGCCTATTCCTACTTTAACTGCATCTGCACCTGCATCAACTAAAAATTGTGCTGCTTCTGCTGTTGCAATATTACCCACAACTACATCTAAATTTGGAAACTTCGCTTTTACTGCTTTTAAAGCAGTAACTACACCTTTTGTATGTCCGTGAGCCGTATCAATAATTACTGCATCTACACCCGCATTAACCAACGCCTCTGCTCTTTCAACAACATCTGGAGTAACTCCCAATGCTGCAGCAACTCTTAAACGTCCATAGGTATCTTTATTGGCTGTTGGTTTTTGAGTTACTTTGGTAATGTCTCTAAACGTAATCAATCCAACTAGCTTGTTGTTTTTGTCTATAACAGGCAATTTTTCGATTTTATTTTCTTGCAAAATAACTTCAGCTTGCTCAAGTGAAGTTCCTTCGGCTGCAGTAACCAAGTTTTTAGAAGTCATTACTTCTGTAATGGGTCTTTCATTATTTTTTTCGAAACGTAAATCTCTATTAGTTACAATTCCTAATAAAAATCCGTTGTCGTCAACAACTGGTATTCCCCCAATTTTATGCTCTCGCATATTATTTTTTGCGTCAAAAACTTTTGCAGTGATTGGTAAGGTAATCGGATCTATAATCATTCCAGATTCAGCTCTTTTTACTTTTCTAACCTCTTGAGCTTGTTGCTCAATCGTCATATTTTTATGCAATACACCTATTCCTCCTTCTCTAGCAATAGCAATAGCCATATCAGATTCTGTAACTGTATCCATAGCTGCAGATACAATTGGAACATTAATTGTGATGTTTTTGGTAAATTTTGTTTGGATGTTTACTTCTCTTGGAAGTACATCAGAAAAGGCAGGTACTAAAAGTACATCATCGTAGGTTAATCCTTCTCCAACAAGTTTAGAATTGTGAGCTTTCATGGTACAATCAACTTATAAATTAATTGCGAACAAATTTACAATTATTAATTGGAATGATATAAGAATTCTATTTTTTAATTAGCAATGCTCTT
>JALQYN010000033.1 GCA_023254055.1 Polaribacter sp. | reverse complement strand
TTGTATTCAAACTCTGCATAGCCGTTTGCTACCAACTCGCCAGCCTGCAACGCAACGTGGGCAGCACCATAAATAGTTTTTGCACCAAGAGCGTTGACGTTCAGTGTTGACGCGCCAGTATTAGCGTTTGCTATCTTAACTCTTACTTTTACACCATCAGAGTAAGCAGATAAAGCAGGAATTAGGGTTGCTACATAGGTATTTGCGGTGCCCGTATCCGCAATATATGAGCTAGATCCTGACTGAACTTGTGCCAACGTAGCCGCATGATTTCCCTTTGTTCCGGCCGCAATCTGCAGGGGGCCACCGCTAGCACTAAGAATCACCCAACTTGATAAATTACCGCTCCAAATTACTTGCACCCTGCCTTCGGCAGTTATTTCGCCAGCTTGTAATGCACTCTGCGCACAACCGACTACTGGGTATGCTGTTCCACCACTAACTGAAATTGTTGACGCGCCAGTATTGGTATAATTTGGCTTGAAAGAAACAACCATTCCATCTAATGGTGCTGAAATGGCTGGTGTAAAATTCAATTTGTATGCATTTGCTCCCGTTCCCGCATCAACAGCATAAGTGGATGCTCCAGATTGAATTGTTTGAAGTAAACCGGCAGGCAATAAAGGTGCCCCGATATATTGGGCAATGTTGCCACTGGTGATGGTTGCAGCGCCATACGCAACAGTAACAACATACAAGCCAACATATCCGCTATCAGGCGATGGCGTTGCTTGAGATCCTGTTGTTGCCGCCACACCGGCCTTTGCAGAGACAATCACCGCTCCGCTTCTTGTTGTGTATTGCTGCGATCCCGAGTTATTCGGCCCACTCCAAGCTTGTGATGGATTGGAGCTGTTGTAGTAAGGAAGAGTTGCCGCATCACTGTCTGTGTCTTGATATGTCGCTTGGATCAGATAGTTAATCGAATAGCCAACAGTGCCTGGAGCGGTAATCGTCAGGGATTGCGCATTTAACGAAATACCCTGCTTCATAACGCTGTGAGTGACATCAGCAGCCAGAGAGCTATACGCGGTAGCCTCCAGATTGGCTAACTCATAAATCTCACCGGAAGATACGTTCACTGCCATTGCCGCCGGAGATTGCGCGGTAACGGTTAAGCCATTAACGATTGTGCTTGAGCCAAACATTGCCGATGCAAGCTTGGCAATTGCTATCATGGTGTTTTGGTTTGTATTAAGCAGGTCAGTCTCGAGCGGAATTTGGCCCGGATAAACGATTTGGCGATCCATTGGTATCTCCAGAAAAAGAAAAACCCGCTCAATGGCGGGTTGATTTGGTGAATTTGTTGATTAAAATTATTGAAGATACTACGCTAGACACAAATACAATTCAGAAAAGAAGCTCCATCATTTTAGAAGCAATATTACAGAATTACAGTGCTTTTGCAATTACCACGATTGATAGTTTTACCCATAAAATAATTAAGAGTTTTGCTTTTGATTTAGGCCTCAACCTAAATTTTGAAGTTGAGTTAGATTCAGACACTTTGTTGTCTTTAGCGGTAGATGTTTTGGTTTCTAAAATCGGAGTAGAAAACGACATTACCAATACATTGATTGAGTATTCTTTAGACAAAGCCAAAGAAGATAAATCTTGGGATATTTCTAGAGATTTAAATGAGTTTGCAAAAATTTTATTGAAAGATGAAGATGCAAAGCATTTTAAAAAACTGAATTCAAAAACAATCAGTGATTTTACCTCTTTAAAAAAGAAATTAATACTTCATCAAAAACAACTTGAAAAGCGATTTGCTGAAATTAGCGAAGAAGGCTTATCAATTATCAATTCAACAGATTTAAAACACAACGACTTTTATTACTCCTTAGTGCCGAAGCATTTTTTATCATTAAAAACTATTGAGAAAGCAAGGTTTTTTGATCAATCAAAACTAAAGGAACGTATTGAAGAACATATGTTTTATGCCAAATCAAAACCAGAAGAAGTAAAAAATGCAATAGAAGAAATTCTTCCAAAATTAATTGAATTATATAAAGAATCTGAGGAGTTGTATCAACAATTTACGTTAAATACCTTAGCCTTAAAAAGTATCATTCCGTTTGCGGTTTTAACCAAAATAAATTCAGAATTAACAACCATTAAAGAAGAAAATAACATTCGTTTAATCTCAGAATTTAATCAGTTAATTTCTAACAACATCAAAGAAGAACCTGCTCCATTTATTTATGAAAGAATTGGGCAAAAATTTATGTATTACTTTATTGATGAAATGCAAGATACATCCATCTTACAATGGCAAAACTTAATTCCGTTAATAGAAAACGCTTTAGCACAAGAAAAAAGTAACTTGTTATTGGTTGGTGACGGAAAACAAGCTATTTATCGATGGCGTGGCGGAAAAGCAGAACAGTTTATAAGATTAGGCTCTGAAGAGCAAAAAGAAAAAAACTCAAACCCTTTTCATACATTAAAAGAAATAAAAGGCTTAGACACAAACTATAGAAGTTATAGTGAAGTAATTGATTTTAATAATTCGTTTTTTCAATATGTTTCTCAGTATTTTCAAAATCCAGTATATCAACAACTTTTTGTAGATGGAAATAAACAAAACACAACACAAAAACAAGGCGGGTTTGTATCCATAGATTTTTTAGAAAAAGAAGATGATAAGGAAGAAAACGATTTAAAGTATGCTAAAAAAGTACACGAGATCATACTCAATTTAGATGCTAATTTTTCAAGACAAGAGGTATGTGTTTTGGTAAGAAAGAAAAAAGAAGGGATTGCGGTTGCAAACTATTTGTCAGAAAAAGGAATAGAGATCATTTCTTCAGAAACCTTGTTGATTCAGAATAGTAAAAAAGTAAATTTTATTGTCGATATTTTGCAAGCAATTCAACATCCAAAAGATCAAGAAACATGGCTAAATATTGTTTATTTTTTACACAGTCATTTAAACATAAAAACAGACAAACATCATTTTATTACTTCTTTTGATATTAAAAATGGAGGAGATTTTTTCAAACTAATTTCAAATTATGCTGTTCATTTTGATATAGAAGAATTTTCAAAACTCCCGTTTTACGAAAAAATTGAAGAGATCATCAGAGCATTTCATCTATCAAACGAATCAGATGCCTATATTCAGTTTTTTTTAGATGTTGTTTTTGAGCAACAAAAAAAAGGAACTGGAATTCAACAGTTTTTAGATTTTTGGAATCTTAAAAAAGACAAACTAAGCATTGTTGCACCAGAAGCAGAAAATGCAGTTCAAATAATGACAATTCATAAATCCAAAGGACTGGAGTTTCCAGTGGTAATTTTTCCTTATAACATTGATGTTTATCAACAAATAAATCCAAAAGCATGGTTGACAAAACTACCAGCAGAACAATTTGAAAGTTTTGATGAATTATTAGTTGACTCTTTTAAAAGTATAAAGTATACAGGAAAACAAGGCGAAGAAATTTACAATCACCAACAACAAGAATTGGAGTTAGATAGTTTTAATTTACTATATGTTGCCTTAACCAGGTCAATTGAGCAGTTGTATATAGTTACAGAAAAAACAATTTCATCAAAAGATGAAGTCAATACCAATTATTCTTCAGGAATTCTAATTGATTATTTAAAAGATAAAGGAGAGTGGTCGGATTCAAAATTGACCTATAGTTTTGGCAATAAAAATAAAGTGAGTGACCCAGAAAAAACAATTTCTACTTCTATTGTTCAGAATGAATTTATTAGTAACTCTTGGCGTCAACACAATATATATATGGTGGCAAATTCATCTAAACTTTGGGAAACAGAACAAGGTAAAGCCATTGAATATGGAAATTTAGTACACGAAATGCTTTCAAAAATAAAATCAAAAGATGAAGTAGAAAGTGTCATTCATCAATATCTGCAACAAGGCTTTTTAAATACTGAGTTATCCGAGAGTTTAAAAAAGTTACTTTTAGACATTGTAAATCATCCAAAACTTAAAGACTACTTTTCTAAGGATTTGATTGTTTTTAATGAGCGAGAAATTGTTTCTAAAGACCATCAGATTTTTATTCCCGACAGACTGGTTTTTAATTCTAAAAATGAAGCCATAATTATTGATTATAAAACAGGAAAACCATCAAAGGAATATCACCAACAACTTATTAGTTATGAAGATGTGCTAAAATCGATGCATATTAATGTGGTCAAAAAAATACTCATATATATTAACGAACAAATTACAATAGAAGAAATTTAATTTATCTTTGTAAAATCAAAAAACTAAAAAATGTACGGAAACATAAAAGAGCAATTACAACAAGAGTTACAAGAAATAAAAGATGCAGGACTTTATAAATCTGAACGTATTATTACTTCCTCTCAAGATGCGATGATAAAAATAGCTACAGGAGAAGAAGTGATTAACTTTTGCGCAAATAATTATTTGGGATTATCTAATCATCCAGAAGTTATTCAAGCAGCAAAAGACACTATGGATTCGCATGGGTTTGGAATGTCTTCTGTACGTTTTATTTGTGGAACTCAAGATATTCACAAAGAACTAGAAGCTAAGGTTGCAGAATTTTATAAAACTGAAGACACCATTTTGTATGCAGCGGCTTTTGATGCAAATGGAGGTGTTTTTGAACCGTTATTATCTAAAGAAGACGCCATTATCTCTGACAGTTTAAATCATGCTTCCATAATAGACGGAGTTCGTTTGTGTAAAGCAGCACGGTATCGTTATGACAATAACGACATGAACTCTTTAGAGGAGCAGTTAATCGAAGCAAATAAACAAAACCATCGTTTTAAAATTATTGTAACAGATGGTGTTTTTTCAATGGACGGCATCGTTGCAAAACTTGACGAAATCTGTGATTTAGCAGACAAATATGACGCATTGGTTATGGTAGATGAATGTCATGCTGCTGGGTTTATAGGTAAAACAGGAAGAGGGACGGTTGAGTTAAAAAATGTAATGGGCCGAGTTGATATAGTAACCGGAACTTTTGGTAAAGCTTTAGGTGGTGCCATGGGGGGTTATACTACAGGTAAAAAAGAAATCATTGAAATTTTACGTCAACGTTCTAGACCCTACTTGTTTTCAAATTCATTAGCGCCAGCAATCGTTGGAGCATCATTAAAAGTATTTGATTTAATAGCAAATGACACTACTCTTCGTGATAAATTAGAATGGAACACAAATTACTTTAGAACAAAAATGGAAGAAGCTGGTTTTGATTTAGTTGGAGCAGATGCAGCAATTGTACCAGTAATGCTTTATGACGCTAAGTTATCCCAAACCATGGCAAATAAATTACTAGAAGAAGGCGTGTATGTTATTGGGTTCTTTTTTCCTGTAGTGCCAAAAGAAAAAGCAAGAATAAGGGTGCAACTATCTGCAGCGCATAATAAACAGCATCTAGATCTTGCGATTAAAGCATTTATAAAGGTAGGGAAACTACTCAATGTTATATAATTAGAAGGGTTAACCGACTTAAAAATTAGAAATTTTTTCAAAAAATCTTTGTAAATACGTTTTAACAACTTACATTTGTATACTTAATAAAGAACTTTTAATTTAAAAATTTGATAATGAAACATTTAAAAACGGCTATGATAGCTTTATTTACATTTGTGATGGTCGCGAATGTAAACGCACAGGATTCAGATAATCCATGGGCAATTACTCTTGGAGTTAACACAGTAGATTTTTACCCATCAGGAGGTAGTTTTACCGATAACTTTAAAGATTTATTAGGAAATGCTGATTGGAATGTAATGCCTTCTATTTCTACCCTTTCTGCAACAAAATATTTAGAAAGAGGATTTAGTTTACAATTAATGGGGTCTTTGAATAAGATTACTAATGGAGTGAACGGTAGTACTGTTGATTTTATGTATTACTCTCTTGATGCTAATGTTAGATATGATGTAAATAAGTTGGTTGAAATGACATTTGGATCTTCAACAAAATATTTTGACCCTTTTGTTTATTTAGGAGGAACTTATACTTCTGCTGACGGTAAAGGTGAAGGGATGTTAAATGTAGGTCTTGGTTTTAATACTTGGTTAAAAGAAAATGTAGGAATTACTTTTCAAACAGGAACTAAAAAAGGATTTTCAGGAGATGTTGCTGCACACTTCCAGTCTTCTTTAGGTCTTACCTTTAAATTTGGAGGAAAAGATACAGACGGAGACGGAGTATATGACAAAGATGATTCTTGTCCAGATGTTGCTGGTTTAGCTGCATTTAATGGTTGTCCAGATGCTGATGGTGATGGCGTTCAAGATTCTAAAGATTCTTGTCCAAATGTTGCTGGTTTAGCTGCTTTAAACGGTTGTCCAGATGCTGATGGTGATGGAATTGCTGATAAAGATGATATGTGTCCAAATGAAAAAGGTTCTTCTGCAAACAGAGGTTGTCCAGATTCAGATGGTGACGGAGTTGTAAACAAAGACGATAAATGTCCAAACGTTGCAGGACCTGCAGCTAACGGAGGATGTCCTTGGCCTGATACTGATGGTGACGGTGTTTTAGATAAAGACGATAATTGTGTTAACGAAGCTGGACCAGCTTCTAACAATGGATGTCCAGAGCCTGTAATTTCAGATGCTGCTGTTCAAACAATCAACATGGGTGCTAAGTCAATTTTATTTAACACTGGTAAAACATCATTCAAGCCAGGTGTTACTAAAAAATTAGATGAAATAGTTGCTATTATGAATCAATTCCCTAAAGCTACATTTACTATTGAAGGTCATACTGACAGTACAGGTGGTGCAGCATTGAATTTAAGAATTTCTGAAAAAAGAGCTATGGCTGTTAGAGATTACTTTGTTAAGAAAGGAATTGCTACAGATAGATTAGAAGCTAAAGGATTTGGAGAAGGTTCTCCAATTGCTGATAATAAAACTAGAGCTGGTAGAGCAGAAAACAGAAGAGTAGAAATTAAAGTTGCAAACAACGACTAAGAATAATTTCAAAACTTTATAAAAAGATTAAGCCTCATACTTTGTGTATGAGGCTTTTTTATTTTTATAGATTTCTCACCTTTATTATACTCCATTTATTTCATTATTTGTTTTGTAACTAGATAATATTTCATTTCTTTTTTTCATGAGAAAAAATATAAAAAACACTTTTAATTTAGCATTAATTAAATTATCTTTGCACCCTGAAAAAGAGGGGTAAAAACCACAAAATAAAATAACTAACATTAATTAGATACTATAATGTCTACAACAACAGGTAAAGTTTCACAGGTTATTGGTCCAGTAATCGATGTAGAGTTTAATACGGAAACTACAGAACTTCCAAAAATTTATGATTCGTTAGAAATTACTAAAACTGACGGTTCAACTTTAGTTTTAGAAGTTCAACAACATATTGGAGAAGATACAGTTCGTACAATCTCAATGGATGCAACTGATGGTTTGCAAAGAGGACAAGAAGTAAGAGCAACTGGAAGTCCGATACAAATGCCTATTGGAAATGATATCTACGGAAGATTATTCAATGTAACTGGAGATGCAATTGATGGATTAGGGAATTTAGAAAAAAAAGGAGATAAAGGTTTGCCAATCCATAGATCGGCACCAAAATTCGAAGATTTATCTACTTCTACAGAAGTATTATTTACAGGAATTAAAGTAATGGACTTGATTGAGCCTTATGCAAAAGGAGGTAAAATTGGATTATTTGGTGGAGCAGGAGTAGGAAAAACAGTATTAATTCAAGAGTTAATTAACAACATTGCAAAAGGACACGGTGGATTATCTGTTTTTGCAGGAGTTGGTGAAAGAACTCGTGAAGGAAACGATTTATTGAGAGAGATGTTAGAATCAGGAATTATCAAATATGGTGATGACTTTATGCATTCTATGGAAGAAGGAGGATGGGATTTATCTAAAGTAGATAAACCTGGTATGAAAGACTCTAAAGCAACTTTTGTATTCGGACAAATGAATGAACCTCCTGGAGCACGTGCTAGAGTTGCGTTATCAGGATTAACAATAGCAGAATATTTCCGTGATGGAGCAGGGGAATCTCAAGGAAAAGATGTTCTTTTCTTCGTAGATAATATTTTCCGTTTTACACAAGCAGGTTCTGAAGTTTCTGCCTTATTAGGACGTATGCCTTCAGCGGTAGGGTATCAACCAACATTAGCTACTGAGATGGGAGCAATGCAAGAGCGTATTACTTCTACGAAAAAAGGATCTATTACATCTGTACAAGCAGTATATGTGCCTGCGGATGATTTAACAGATCCAGCACCAGCAACAACATTTGCGCATTTAGATGCAACTACTGTATTGTCTCGTAAGATTGCTGAGTTAGGTATTTATCCAGCAGTAGATCCATTAGATTCTACTTCTAGAATTTTATCAGCTGATATTTTAGGAGATGAACACTACGATTGTGCAACTAGAGTTAAAGAGTTATTACAACGTTATAAAGAATTACAAGATATTATTGCAATTTTAGGAATGGAAGAATTATCTGAAGAAGATAAATTAGCCGTTCATAGAGCAAGACGTGTACAACGTTTCTTGTCTCAACCTTTCCATGTTGCTGAGCAATTTACAGGAATTCCTGGTGTACTAGTTGATATTAAAGACACTATTAAAGGATTTAATATGATTATGGATGGTGAGTTAGATAAATATCCTGAAGCAGCATTTAACTTACAAGGATCAATTCAAGATGCAATTGATGCAGGAGAAAAAATGTTAGCGGAAGCTTAAAAACTAAAAAAGATATGTTTTTAGAAATTGTAACACCAGAAGCTGTTTTATTTTCATCAGACGTAGATTCTATTTATGTACCTGGTAAAGATGGATATTTTCAAATGTTAAATAATCACGCACCTATTGTTTCTGTTTTAAAGGAAGGTACAGTGCAAGTACATGTGCATACTCAAGAACATTTAGAACTTGATGAGTTAAAAGGGAAACTTATACCTCATGCAGATGATAATAAGATTTTAACATTACAAATATCTTCTGGAACTATTGAAATGAAAGACAATAAAGTTATTTTATTAGCCGATTAATTTTAATACAAAATAAACTAAAAAGTCCTCATTTTAATGAGGGCTTTTTTTATGGGTTAATGTTAAATATAAAATAAAAAATGATTATTAGTTTGATATATTAATTGTTTTAAAGAACTTTAGCTTTTACATTTATAACCAAACAATATAAATTATGAAAAATAGAGCACTAGTATTGCTTTTTGTATTTGTTTCTAGCATTTCGTTTGCACAAGAAACACCAAAACCAAATTACAGACAAGCAGCAAAATACTCACCTAAAAACTTAGCAAAGTTAGTACATTCCACTTCTGTTAGCCCTCATTGGTTAAAAAAAGGGAATCGTTTTTGGTACCAATACAAAACATCAGAAGGAGCCAATTATTACCTAGTTGATGCAGATAGAAAAACGAGAACTCCCCTTTTTGACAATGTTAAAATGGCAAAATGGTTGACAGAAATCACCAAAGACCCATATGATGGACAACATTTACCTCGTTTTGATTTTAAATTTAATGAAAGCGAAACAGCAATTCGTTTTAGAGTAACTTCAACAGAAGAAGTTCCTGCTACCGAAGATGATACCAAAAAAGGGAAAAAAGCAAAAAGCAAAAAACCTAAAATGGAAAAGAAAGTGTATCACCTAGAATATAGATTAGGGGGTAACGGATTAACCATTATAGACAATAAGAAAGAAGAAAAGAAATGGAAAAATTGGGCAAATATTGCACCTGATAGCTCAATTGTTTTATTCTCTAAAAACTTTAACCTTTACTGGATGGATAAAGCTAACTTTTTAAAAGCTGTTAAAGACGAAAAAGACTCTACAATTGTTGAGCATCAATGGACAAAAGATGGTGTGGAAAACTACGGATACGGTGGTGGTGGAAGAGGCGAAAACAACGAAACTAAAATCAAAAATAAAGACAATCGTAAAGGAGTTTGGGGTACCTGGTCTCATGATTCTAAAAAATTCGTTTTTCAAAAATCGGATTCTAGACACATCAAAGATTTATGGGTAATTAATTCTGTAACCAACAGAAGACCTGTTTTAGAAACCTATAAATATCATATGGCAGGAGAGCAAGAATTTTATAAATCAGAACTGTTAATTTTTGATATTCCGACCAAAAGAGTTGTTAATGTAGAATTAGACACCATAAAACAACAAAGCTTATCTGTTTTTAGAGCGCCATCTAAACAATCTAGTAGAGATGATGACTTTAGACCCTCTTTATTATTATCAAAAAAAGGAAAACTGTATTACAGTGTAATTAGTAGAGATCGTAAAAAATATGATGTTTGTGTAGCTGATTTAGAAACAGGAAAATCTAAAGTACTTATCGAAGAGCGCTTTAATACATACATAGAATCTAGACCCTTAATTTTATTTAACAATGAAACAGAAATGTTGCATTGGGCAGAAAGAGACGGTTGGGCACATTTTTATTTGTATGATGCTAACGGAAAACTTAAAAATCAAGTTACAAACGGAGATTATCACGTAGCGGGTGTTGCTGGATTGGACGAAAAAACAAGAACGTTATATTTTACAGCGAACGGAGTTAATAAAAAGCAAGATCCATATTATGCTCATTTATATAAAATCAACTTAAATGGATCTGGAATGAAAACATTAAATCCGGGAGATTTTACTACTAGCACAAGTATGGCAGATTCTAATAGTTATTTTGTAAGTAATTACTCTAGAGTTAATACCATACCAAAATCAGAATTACGTTCTTCAGATGGAAGATTAGTCATGAAATTAGAAGAAGCAGATTTATCTCAATTGTTTGCTACGGGATACAAATTTCCAGAAACATTCAAAGTAAAAGCAGATGACGGAATTACAGATTTATACGGCGTAATGTATAAGCCTTTCGATTTTGATTCTACAAAAGTATATCCATTATTAGAATATGTATATCCAGGGCCACAAACAGAGTCTGTAAATAAATCTTTTTCTTATAGAATGGATCGTTTAGACAGAATGGCGCAAGTTGGTTTTGTGGTAATTACATTAGGAAATAGAGGAGGTCATCCAGATCGTTCTAAATGGTATCATAATTATGGGTATGGAAACTTAAGAGACTATGGATTGGCAGATAAAAAATATGTAGCTCAGCAATTGGCAAACAAACACAGTTTTATAGATATTTCTAAAGTGGGAATTTATGGTCATTCTGGAGGTGGATTTATGTCAACTGCAGCCATGTTAGTATATCCAGATTTTTTTAAAGCAGCAGTTTCTTCAGCAGGAAATCATGATAACAACGTGTATAATAGCTGGTGGAGTGAAACGCATCATGGTGTTAAAGAAGAAATAGATGAAAAAGGAAAAATTTCTTATAAATACAAGATTGACACCAATCAATCATTGGCAAAAAATTTAAAAGGGCATTTAATGTTGATTCATGGCGATGTTGATAACAATGTACATCCGGCTGGAACCATTAGAATGGCAAATGAATTGATAAAAGCAAACAAGCGTTTTAAATTTATGACGATGCCAGGGCAACGTCACGGATTTGGAAGCATGACAGAATATTCTTTCTGGTTACGCGCAGATCATTTTAGCAAATACTTCTTAGGAGTAGAAGCTACAAGTGTAGATATCACAGAAATGAATAGAGACAATCCAAAAAATAAATAAGAATACAATTATTCATAAAACAAAATGCCGAGCAATATTGCTCGGCATTTTTATTTTTATACTATTGTCATTCCTGCGGAAGCAAGAACTTGTTAACAGAAAACAATGAAAATTATTTTTTATCTAACCATTCTTTTCTGTTTTTCAGCATTTCTGGAGTTACTTCTAACCCAGCTTTTTCAAAAGTCATAATGCTATAGCTAGGATCTTTAATCAATTTTGTTTTTACAGTTCTCAATTGATTATATCTACTAAATTGAATGGTAATTTCATCTCCAATTTTATAGTTTGCTAGAATTGCATTTACAGAATTTCTACTACCAACAACATGATTATCAATAGCAACAATTTTATCTTTTGCATTAAGACCTGCTTTATAAGCCGGACTTCCAATTTGTGGGTTATTACCTACAACACCATTTGATGTATAAGCGCCAAAAAATACTTTTTTGCTATCCTGTTTTAAAACAACACCAACCCTTTTAAATAAAGGCTCATAATTTGGCATAGCACTTTTATAGATAAAACTAGAGAAGAAATAATCTCCAAATAATTTCCCTGCATATTTGTTTAATGCTTTATTTAAATCATCAACCGTATATGGTTTCTCTTTTTTTCCATGAGTTTTCCATACCGATTTCATGAAACCATCTAAGGTTAAATCTCCTTTCTCATTACGTAAAGCCAAGTCTAATGCCAATCCTAAAGCACTTCCGTAAGAATAATAAGAAATAAATGTATTTTCTCTATTTACGGGGTCTACCGAAGTTGCAGCATCTACAAATGGAGCCTGGTAACTCATTTCTATCGGATTAAAAAAAGATCTTCCTGGAGAATTCCATACATAGTTAAAAGTTCCGTTTAAGCTATTGATATAGCTTTCATGAGACATTAAACCTGCTCTGGTTAAAAACAAATTGGTATAATAACTGGTAAAACCTTCTGCAAACCACAGTTCGCCACTCATATTTGCTTCTTCAAAATCAAAAGGCTCTAAAGATTGTGGTCTAATTCGCTCTACATTCCATGAATGAAAAAACTCATGAGATACCGTTCCAATATTACCTTTCATTCCGCCATTTGCCAACGTTCTTGTGCTGGTAATAACAGTTGAATTTCTATGCTCCATTCCGTCTCCACTTGCATTTGGTACATAACAAGCTAAGAAAACGTATTCGCCATAATCATACTTTGGTAACTCTCCAAAAACAGCCATTTGTTGCAATACAACTTTCTTCACACTCTCAAAATACTCATCTGCTTCTGCTTCGGTGCCAATATTGTGTAAAGCTAATTTTAGTTTTAATTTTTCTCCGTTTGATTCAACTTCAAAAGAACGCACCATATGGTTACTCAACTCTGTTGGACTATCCATAAAATACTGCAAATCTGGAGCATAATACGTAGTGTCAAACATTGGTTTTAATTGGGTTGCAATTTTCCAGTCTTTTCTTGGATTAAAAGTAATTTGAATAGGTGTTTCTTTTAAAGAAGGTGCAAACATAAATGTAGCAGGAATGTTTAAGTGCGCATGAGTTTCGTCAATTTGGGCATAGGTTCCTCCTCCACGATTTGCAAATAAGGTATACGTAACAATTACAGTTCCGTCATGATTGTCTACATCCCATTGATATGGATTTGGTCTTGTAATTTCTAAAGATTCTCCTTTGCTATTGGTAGCTTTTACATTGTACACATTTTTAGCAAACTCGTGAATGGCATATCTTCCTGGAGAAGTTCTACTCATTCTAAAAGAAAATTTACCGCTCTTAATTTTTGTAAAAGAAACTTTAATTTCAGCTTCGTGATGCACTGCATTGGGAAAAGAAACATCGTATTTGATATAGCTTTGAGCATTGCTTATTGTTGAAATAAAAAGTGATAAGACTAAGGTTTTAAAAAGTTGTAAACGCATTGTTCTAAGATTTAAAATAGTTTTTTTCAAAACTACATAAAATCTATCAATCATTTACATATTCTAGAATATCTGATGGTTGGCAATCTAACGCTTTACAAATTGCTTCTAACGTAGAAAAACGAATAGCTTTTGCTTTACCCGATTTTAAGATAGATAAATTAGCAGTTGTAATTCCAATAATTTCTGCCAAATCTTTGCTTTTCATTTTTCGTTTGGCAAGCATTACATCTAAGTTTACTATGATTGCCATACGTTATATTGTTAATTCATTTTCAGATTGAATGTCAATTCCGCGTTTTACAATCTGCGCAAAGATAAAGATGATTCCTGACAAGAAAATAAAATCACTCGAAAATAATTCCATTTCAAAATTGTACCTCTTTGCTAAAAATTGAACATGTGCATTGTGTATAAGCGCTATAATCCATAAATAAAAAATGCCATAACTTATTTGCTTCATTAGTAAATGCACGCTTGCATTAAAAGGCTGTTTAACATCTAATTTTTGAAGCAATTTAATGACCAGAAAAGCAATATAAGCTTCAATAGTAAACAGCAGAATTTTATAGGTAATGATAAAAGAGTATTGTATAAAACTATAATTTCTGTATTCTAATAAATTGATGCCTTCAAAAATGTTTTTTGATGCCTCAGCATTTCCAATACTTATTAGATACGTTACTAGAATTGTTCCCGATTTAATGAGTAATCCGATAAAGGCTAACCATGAAAAAAACTTCATGACTTTTAAAATTTTTTCTGTTTTCATAATTTTTAATTTTTATTCATAAACCAAAGCACATGTCCACAATTATCGCAGATTAAATTCAGTGCTTTTTTGTTGAGCCAATCTAGTTTAAAGAAGGTTAATGTTTTGGTGTTCATTAAAGTTTCTCTTTCCCAAAATGTATCATTTTTGCAAATGGTACAGCATAGTTTATGACCTTTAATAGTTCGTTGTTTAGATACAGGTGTATTTGCCATATTGTATAAATTAATACAGCAAAGATATAAAAATTATTGATAAACAATAATAAATTATTAAAAAAGAATGATTTTATAATTTTTTAATCACATTGGTTACAATTCCCCAGATAACAAAATTGTTTTCTTCGGTGATTTTAATTATTGGGTAATCAGGGTTTTCTGGTTGCAACCAAACTTCGTCATTTTCTACGCGCAGCCGTTTTACGGTAAATTCTCCATCCAAAAAACAAACAGCTATTTTATTATTTGTTGGCTCAATACTTCTGTCAATTACTAATAAATCATTGTCTTCTAACCCAGCTCCAATCATAGATTGTCCACTAACTTTAGCAAAAAAAGTAGCTTCCTTATTTAGAATTAATTCTTCATCTAATGAAATTCTCGTTTCTCTAAAATCATCTGCAGGAGAAGGAAATCCTGCAGAAATAGTCATATCAATAAAAACAGCACCATTAGTTGTAGAAGCTTTAGGGGTAAAAAAAGTTAAGTTTTTAGGTTTTTTCATCTCTTAAAAATAATTTTACAATCGTTACAAATTAATTTTCTTGCCTCAAAAAAAGGAAACAACATAAAAAAGAAGTTTTTTCTATGTGCAGGAGCTACTAAAATTTTACTAGAATTACATTTTGGACAAAATAGCGCATTACCATTTTTGTCTTTTTGATAAGCTCTAATGGTATTATAAATTCCCACTGCTTTTTCAAAATCATTTTTATGTACTAATAATTTTACACCACCAATAGCATTACTTATTAATGGATCTGAATCTATTGTTTTTTCATCCATTAACATTGTTTGTAGTCCTTCAGAATCTAATTTCGATTTTGTAACAGTTGCCTCTGCAGAATACTCAAAGACAGCTAAAATTTTATAATTATCATTCATGATATATTCATTTACTTGACACTAATAATATCCTTAATATTTGTGGTGTATTTTGGAGATAAGCGCTCTTGACGCATCTTCCAAGTGCGAGTTAAATCTTGATTTCCTAACTTTATTTTATCTGATTTAAATCTACGATTTATTGTGTCAATTGCAGACATTAGAGGCTTATGCTTTGGATTTTCGTGTACAAATAAATCCAATTGATGATTGTCTGTAGGAACCAACCCAGTAACAATTACACCTGCGCGTTTGTATTTTACACCTTTTTTAAACATGGTGCTTACAGTGTTTACTGCGGCTTTACTAATTGCCAAAGTAGAATCTGTAGGATACGGAAAAACAACAGTTCTACTTGCTCTGTGTTGCTCGGTATCTTTTTTATGACGATCACTACTTAACAATACAATAAGCATATGACAGCTAGAATGTTGTTTTCTCAATTTTTCTGCACATCTTGAAGCAAAAGTAGAAATCCGTTCTTTGATGTTTTCTATATCAGAAAATGTATATTCAAAACTTCGTGTTGTTGCAATTGCTTTTTTTGATTTTGAAATATTTTCTAATGCAATTTTAGGAATGCCTTCTAACTCTTTTTTTAAACGCCATTCTGTAATCGAAAAATTTTTCAAGATCCAAGCATCAGAAAGTTGTATAAAATCAAAGGCAGTTTTACATCCTTTTTCTAGCAATCGTTTGTTTAAACGTCTTCCAATTCCCCATACATTTTCTAACGGAATCCATTTCAATGCTTTGATGCGCTTTTCTTCAGAATCAATTACATAAACCCCTCCTGTTTCTTTCGGAAACTTACGCGCAATTTTATTGGCAACCTTACTCAATGCTTTTGTTGGAGCAAACCCAACAGAAGTCGGAATTCCTGTCCATTGTAAAATGCGGTTTCTAATTTGCGTTCCGTAATCGGTAAAATTGTAGTTGTCAAAACCTTTAAATTGTAAAAAAGCCTCATCAATAGAATAGACTTCTATATCTGGAGAAAATTGCGCTAAAATATTCATGACTCTTGCACTCATATCTCCGTATAACGGATAATTAGAAGACAACACAGAGATGTTATTTGCTTTGCAAAAGCTTTCCCATTTAAAAATTGGTGCACCAAAAGGGAGCTGTAATTTCTTTGCCTCATCACTCATAGAAATGACACAACCATCGTTATTACTCAGAATAGCAACAGGTTTTTTTTGCAAATTCGGGTTAAAAACCCGTTCGCAAGAAGCATAAAAATTATTACAATCTACCAAAGCATACATACCTATAAAAGTACATTTTTTAGCGTATACTCTCAGCTATTTTTTTACTTTTGCTGATGAAAAATCATTGGCATGAGCATTAAAAAACAGATTAGTATAGGAATCGCTTTGTTATTAACGAGTTACACTTTTTCTCAAAAAAAAGATACCGTTTTTGAGTTAGATACTGTTGTAATTTCTTCTAGTAGAATAGACATTCCATTTAAAGAAAACTCGCGAACAATTCAAGTAATTACTTCTAAGCAGATACAACAAAGTGCAGTTACAAATATTACAGATTTATTGCAACAAGTTGCAGGTGTAGATATGCGAAGAAGAGGGGTAAGTGGAATGCAAGCCGACTTATACATTCGTGGTGGTAGTTTTGATCAAACGTTGTTGTTGATTGACGGTATTAAAGTTGAAGATCCACAAACAGGTCATCATACGATGAATATGGCGTTGCCGCTAGATGTTATTGAACGTATTGAAATCATTAAAGGAGCAGCAGCACGTATTTTTGGGCAAAACGCGTTTACCGGAGCGATTAATATTGTTACCAAAAAATCTGCGGATAATGTAAATTCGGCAGGAATTCAAGCAGGTTCATTTGGTCAGAAAAACGGGAGTATTACTGTTGGTAAAAACCTTGAAAACAGTTCGATTATTGTGCATGCATCTTTAAATTCATCAGACGGATATAGACACAATACAGATTTTAAAAACCAGAATTATTTTATAAAAAACACCTTTAATAAAAACAATACTCCAATCGATTTTATTGGATATTTCACAGAAAGAGATTTTGGAGCAAACGGATTTTACGCTTCACCAACAGCAATAAACCAATACGAAGAAACGCAATCTAGTTTGGTAGGTTTATCAACAACTATTAAAAATAATAGACTGACGTTAAAACCACGTTTGTATTGGAAACGAAACCAAGATATGTATGTTTTTATTCGTAACAATCCTTCAGTCTATAGAAATTTACATATTTCTAATAAAGTAGGAGCCGAGTTAAATGCATCGTACAACTCTTCTTTAGGTGTTACGGGTTTTGGAATTGATATTGCAAAAGTATTTTTAACGAGTAATAATTTAGGGTCTAGAGATCGGTTTATGGCAAACTTATTTTTAGAACATCGCTTTAAATTATTGAATGATAAAATGGATATTACGCCAGGAGTGGCTGTAAATTATTTTTCAGATTTTAAATTTCATGCATTTCCCGGAATTGATATTGGATATGCAATAAGTGATCATTTTAAAGTATATGCGAATGCAGGATATACCTATAGAATTCCGACGTATACGGACTTGTTTTATAGTGACCCAACAACCTTGGGAAATGCAAACTTGAATCCGGAAGAAGCAATTTCAGAAGAAGTAGGGATTAAATATATATCGTCAAAAATCAATTTTTCTACAGCTGTATTTAACAGAAATTCTAACAACTTAATAGATTACGTTAAAGCAAATGCCAACGATAAATGGCAGGCAACCAACATTCAAGATTTGAATTCATTTGGAATTGAGTTTAACGGTTCGTTTCGTTATAAAGTAAAAGATTTTACACAAAACCTTTCTTTTGGATATACGTATTTAGATGAAAACTTAGCTTCTGTAAAAGCCAATTTTTCTAGATATTCGATCAATTCTTTAAAACATCATTTCACTTCTACATTTAGATCTCAATTCTTTCAAAATGTAAGTCAGAGCATTGTATATAAATTTTCTGAAAGATCTACAGGAGAAAGTTATGGTATTGTAGATTTGATGCTTACTTTAAAATTAAATTCTTTTGATGTATCGCTTATTGGAAATAATATTTTTGATACTGTTTATACAGAAACCAATTTAGTACCGATGCCAAAAAGTAATTTTTTAGTAGATTTGAAATATAATTTTTAACCCCTAATAATTATATTATGAAAGCATGCCCTAGATGCAAGTCAAAATCGAATCATAAAATGAAAAGCAGAGGAGTTATCAAGATTCTACCAGGGTTTACCACCTATGCTTGTGATAAGTGTAATCAATATTATACTTGGAATTCATTATTTAACTTTACTTTAAAGATAAAGTATTAAACAAAAAAAGCTCTTGAGAAATCAAGAGCTTTTTTTATTCTATATACTGTTTTTAATTATTTAAAGAGCCATCTATAGATGTCGTTTCCGTTTGCAAACAAAAGCAAAGTAATTAATAAAACGAATCCTACAATTTGTGCATATTCTAAAAACTTGTCTCCAGGTTTCTTGCCTGTAATCATTTCCCAAAGTGTAAACACAACATGACCACCATCTAACGCAGGAATTGGTAATAAATTCATAAACCCTAACATGATTGATAAGAATGCTGTAATGTTCCAAAATGTTTGCCAGCTAAACTCTGATGGGAAAATACTTCCGATCGAAATAAACCCCCCTAAACCTTTATAGGCTCCTGTATTTGGGTTGAATATTTTCTTTAATTGTTTTACATAACCAGAAAGCGTACTCCAAGATTTATGTAAGCCTGCAGGAATTGCTTCCGCAAACGAATATTGAATATTCTCTAAATCATAGTACCCTAATTTAGAAATATCGGATACAGATAAATTTGCCAAAGCAACACCAATAGTTCCTTTATCGGTTGTTTTTACTTTAATATCTTTGAGTTCATTTCCTCTTCTTACAGATAGAGAAATCACTTGATTTTTATAATTTCCAAGAACAGCTTCTGCTTCATCATAATAAGTAATTGGCGTTCCATTGATTCCAACAACAATATCTCTTACTTTCAATTCGCCATTTACATTAGGAGAATCTTTAGAAATTTGACCTATCATAAAAGGATATCTAGGTAAAATAAAAGACCCTTCGTTTTTACCTCTTTCAATTAATTTAGAAATAAAGTCAACCGGAATTTCCTTTTTTATAACCTCACCATTTCTTTCAATAGTATAAGTATTTCCATTAATAAACTCGATGGGTAAATTGCTAAACTTTCTTATTTCTTGACCATCAATTGATAAAACTTTATCCCCTGTTTTTAAGCCTAAAGAAGTTCCTAAAGAATCCTGCACCCAAACCCCACCTTTTACATTTTTATTTGGCAAAAAGTTTTCGCCATAAGCATACATTAGCATGATGTAAATGAAAATACCTAAGATAAAGTTTACAATTACACCACCAAGCATAATTATTAAACGTTGCCAAGCAGGTTTAGATCTAAATTCCCATGGTTGAGCTGGCAAGGCCATTTGCTCAGTATCCATACTTTCATCAATCATTCCAGATATTTTTACATATCCACCAAGTGGGATCCATCCAATTCCGTATACAGTATCTCCAACTTTCTTTTTAAAAAGAGAAAATTTATAATCAAAAAATAAGTAGAATTTCTCTACTCTTGTTTTAAATATTTTTGCCGGTATAAAGTGTCCTAATTCATGTAAAACAATTAATAAGGATAAACTAAGTATGAATTGAGATGCTTTAATTAATATTTCCATGTAGTCTTATTTCTTTTTTTAACCGGACAAATGTACGTTTTTAATAAGAGTTCTAAAATAAGATTTGAGCGCATTTCCTTTTTTTAACAAAGTTTTATTTTAAATTCTCGGATTTCGCTTTAAATTAAGTAGAATATCACGTAATTTTGTAAACCTAAAATACGCCGATAATGAGTTTTTTTTCAGTTAAAAAATCGCTTTCTTTCCTAATTATTTTTGCTGTTTTTTCTGCAATTGCACTAACGGTTTTTTACAATTTATTATCTGTTGATAAAAGGTTGCCTATTTATAGTCCATCAGATGTAAATCCAAAATTGGTAGATGCTTCTGTAAAACACATTCAAAAAAACCACAAAATAGCAGATTTTAGTTTGATAAATCAGAATGGAGATACCATTACCAATGCTACCTATAAAGACAAAATTTATATTGCCGATTTCTTTTTTACACGCTGCAAAACCATCTGTATTGCCATGGCTTATAACATGAACGAATTACAGGCGTATTATAAAGACGATACTGACATTATGTTCTTATCTCATTCAGTAACTCCGGTGATGGATAGTGTCCCGGTTTTAAAAGCCTATGCAGAAAAAAAAGGGGTAATTGATGGAAAATGGAATGTAACAACAGGCCCTAAAAAACACATTTATGAATTAGCTCGTAAAAGTTATTTTGCTGTGTTGGATGAAGGAAACGGAGACGAAAACGATTTTATCCATACAGAACAATTTGTATTGGTAGATAAAGACAGAAGAATACGAGGGTATTATGACGGAACTGAAAAAGAAGACATGAAAAAAGTGATTGCAGATATTGCTATGTTAAAAGAGGAATATAATCGTAAATAATAGCCATTTTTCTTCTTTAGAATCATTCTAAATTCCTATCTTTGTTGTCTTAAAAATAAGGATTCTTGAATACAATTGCAACTTTAGTTAAGGGAGAAATCGGAATTATTTCTGAGGAATCGTTAGACGTTATTCCACTTAAATTATTGGAAATGGGATGTTTACCAGGAGTTGAGGTTGAGTTATTACAAGTTGCCCCTTTACAAGACCCATTATATATTTGTGTAAATGGTAGTCATTTAGCCATTAGAAAAGAAATGGCAGCCCAAATCAAAATTATCAAAAGCTAACTTAATGGAGATTCACAAACCCATAAAAGTAGCTTTAATTGGCAACCCGAATACCGGTAAAACATCACTTTTTAATCAACTTACTGGGTTAACTCAAAAGGTAGGAAATTACCCTGGAGTAACGGTAGATAAAAAACAAGGTACATGTAGGTTATCTATTAACCAAACAGCAATCATTACAGATTTACCAGGAACATATAGTATCAACCCCACTTCTGTTGACGAAAGTATTGTGCTTACTTCTTTATTAAACACAACAGATAAAGACTTTCCAGATGTCATTGTTGTAGTTGCTGATATCGAAAATTTAAAACGAAATCTTTTTTTATTTTCTCAAGTAAAAGATTTAGAAATTCCGATTATTTTGGCAATCAACATGTCAGACCAAATGGATAGAAAAGGAATTTCATTGGATGTTGAAACTTTACAAAAAGAGCTTCAAACAGAAGTTGTTTTGATAAGTGCTAGAAAAAATATTGGTATTGAAGCAGTAAAAGAGAAAATTGCAAATTGCGCAAAAGTTTCTATTACTTATCCTTTGTGTTCAATCAACCATAAAATTGATGGAGATTACTTTAAGCAATTAAAAGCGGTAAGTCCAAATCATACTTTATATGAATTATGGTTAATGATTACCCAAAATAATTTTCCAGAATCAATTACTGATGAAGAAAAAATAAAACTCTTAGAGTTTACTCAAGATGTTTCTATGGTAAAAAGGTATCAGCACAAAGAAACCATTTATCGATACCAACAAATCAACGAAATTTTAAAAAGAACATATAAAATAGATCGAACAAAAGCCAAAGATTTACGAGGAAAATTAGATAAAGTTTTCACACATAAAATTTTTGGATATGTAATTTTCTTTGGCGTATTATTATTGATTTTTCAATCTATTTTTGATTGGTCTACTGTTCCAATGGATTTTATTGATGCGCAGTTTGCAAATTTAAGTGAGTTTGTTACCAAACAAATGAATTCTGGAGTTTTAAGAGATTTAATAACAGACGGAATTATTCCTGGTATTGGAGGAGTGGTTATTTTTATTCCACAAATAGCCATTTTATTTTTATTTGTAGCCATTTTGGAAGAAACCGGTTATATGAGTCGTGTGGTCTTTTTAATGGATAAAATTATGCGCAGATACGGAATGAGCGGAAAAAGTGTTATTCCATTAATTTCAGGTACAGCCTGTGCTATTCCGGCTGTTATGGCTACAAGAACTATTTCGGGTTGGAAAGAACGTTTGATTACCATTTTAGTAACACCCTTTACAACCTGCTCTGCAAGATTACCCGTGTATGCAATTTTAATATCATTGGTAATTCCTGATAAAAAACTCTTTGGATATTTTAGTCTACAAGGATTTACGTTGCTATGCTTGTATGTTTTAGGATTTGCAATTGCAATTGTTTCTGCATTTATGCTCCATAAATTACTAAAAGTAAAAAGCACCTCATTTTTTGTTGCAGAAATGCCAAATTATAAATTGCCATCAATAAAAAATGTTGTTTTTGATGTGATTGAAAAAACAAAAGCATTTGTTTTTGGAGCAGGTAAAATAATTTTAGCCATTTCAATTGTCTTGTGGTTTTTGGCCTCTAATGGTCCAGATTCTTTTGAATCTGTGGCAGATGAAGTTACGAATAACATAGAAAATAGTAATTTATCTGCAACAGAAGTTCAGCGTAAAATAGCATCATCCAAATTAGAAAAATCGTATATTGGAATTATGGGTAAAGCCATAGAACCAGCCATAAAACCTTTAGGATACGATTGGAAAATAGGAATTGCGTTAATTAGTTCTTTTGCCGCTAGAGAAGTTTTTGTTGGAACCTTAGCAACTATTTATAGTGTAGAAAGCGATGATGAAAACACAAGCACTATTAAACAACGAATGCGGGCTGAGATTAATCCAGAAACAGGAGAAAAAAGATTCAACTTAGCCGTCGGAATGTCATTGTTAATTTTTTATGCATTTGCAATGCAATGTATGGGTACATTAGCAATCGTTAAAAGAGAAACAAAATCTTGGAGATGGCCTATGGCTCAATTAATCGGGATGGGAATTTTAGCTTATGTTGCATCATTTATAACATTTATAATATTTAGTTGATGCAAGAAATAGCCGCATATATCATTTTAATTTTAGCTATAAGCTTTTTGTTAAAAAAGTTCTTTTTTAAATCAAAGAAGAATAAAAAAGGGTGTGACACGAATTGTGGATGTGCGTAATCCTTTCTTTAACATAAAATTAATAACTTACTATTGTAAGGAAATGTATTTTTGAAGACAGACATAAAGATTAATCAAAATAAGAATATTATGAAAAAAAATAGTTTAATAATTGCATTGTTTGCAATGACAGTATTATTTTCAAACGAAATAATTGCACAAAAGTTTGAGCCTCTAGATAAAAGCCCAATGGATGCTGCTTCATTTCCGTCTAGTTATAAAATATCAGACAAAATAGTTAAAGTTGTATATAGCAGACCACAATTAAAAGGAAGAGATTTAGCAAAATTAGCACCAGCAGGTAAAATCTGGAGAACAGGAGCAAACGAAGCTGCAGAAATTACATTTTATAAAGATGTTGTTTTTGGAGGAGAAAAGGTCAAAGCGGGTAGGTATTCATTATTTACAATTCCTAATGAAGGAGAGTGGACCGTAATTTTAAGTACCGCAAGAAATGTTTGGGGAGCTTATTTTTATAAACAAGATGAGGATGTTGTTAGGGTTAAAGGAAAAGTATCTAAAAGTGATGATACTATAGAAGCTTTTTCAATGATTTTTGATGACAATATGAACCTACACATGGGGTGGGGAGATACAATAGTAAGTGTAACCATTAAATAAGAGAAAATGAAAAAAAGTATATTTATAACCGCATTATTTTTTGTTGCAGTTTTATTTTCTAACGAGACTACAGCGCAGAAATTTAAAGGATTAGATAAGAGTCCTGCTGACATTGCTATGTATACTACAAAAGCTGAAGGCACAATCGCAAAAGTAATTTATGGGAGACCACAATTAAAAGGTAGAGACTTGGCAAAACTGGCACCTGCTGGTAAAGTTTGGAGATTAGGAGCTAATGAAGCTACAGAAATTACTTTTTATAAAGACGTAACTTTTGGAGGAAAATCTGTAAAAGCTGGAACCTATACCATGTTTGCAATTCCTGGAAATTCAGAATGGACAATTATCTTAAACAAAGATATCAACGTATGGGGTGCTTTTTCGTATAAAGAAAGTAAAGATGTAGCTAGAGTAACAGCAAAAACTTCAACGAATAAAAATACTGTTGAGGCATTGGCAATTATGTTCTCAAAAACAGGAGATATGCATATTGGATGGGCAAATACTGTAGTTACTGTTCCAGTAAAATAGAGTAGTAATAAAACATATTTAAAAATCCGAAAACATTGTTTTCGGATTTTTTTATGCCTTTTATTTTGATTTTTTACTAATCAAATAGACTCCAAAAATAACGAGAAAACAACTTGTAATTTTTATGGGATTGATGTCTTGAGCATATGCTGTTTGACCAAAAGCATATGCATACACACTCACCATTATAAAACTAATGGCAGGTTGTAAATACACATAACTTCCGTTTACAGAAGGTGAAACATAATTCAAAGCATAGATATTAAAAAGATAGGCCAAGAAGGTAGTCCCGATGACTACAAAAGCGATGGTTGCATAGGTTTCTGCTGTAAATGCAGCAAAATTTGTTTGTAAAATATCTGGAATTCCAAAGGGTAACATACATAAAAAACCAAATAAAAACACCCAGCTAATCACTGTTAACGAATTGTATTTTTTCATCAATGGCTTTACCAATACCAAATACAAACCATAAGAACAAGTATTTAAAAATACCAAAACATTTCCTAAAAGAGAACTTGTGCCTTCGGTTTTGTTTCCATACCAAACCAATAAAAATGCGCCAATACCACCAATAGCAATTCCTATAATTTTATTGGGTGTTATTCTTTCTTTTAAAAGAATTGCACTAAAAATTAACACTACAATCGGAATCGCCGTAATAATAATAGAAGCATCTATTGGCGAGGTTAAGTTTAATCCATGAAAAAACAATAATTGATTGGATGCAACTCCTAATAAACCACATAAAATTAAAAGTGGAAAATCTTTCTTATTGATTTTCTCTTTGATAAAAGATTTGATGATCCAAAATAAAATTCCGGCTCCAACAATGCGTAAAAAAATAAATGCAGATGGACCTATTTTATTCGGCATAATGCCTTTTGCAATGATATAATTAGCACCATAAATTAAATTGGCACCCAATAAAGCCAAATGAGCTTTTAAAATATTGTTTTTCAAAATGGTAAAAATTTGCACTGCAAATAACGAACATTTTTATTGATTTTATTTCACAATTAAAATCCTTTAATCTTTTAGTAATAAGCTGTAACTTTGGCGCTTCTAAAAGTAGACATTAACATGCAATACAACCATATAGAAATCGAAAAGAAATGGCAAGATTTCTGGAATAAAAACCAGACTTTTAAAGCCAGTAATGAATCAGAAAAACCTAAATATTATGTATTGGATATGTTTCCATATCCATCTGGAGCTGGATTGCATGTTGGGCATCCGTTAGGGTATATTGCATCAGATATTTATGCTAGATATAAAAGGCATAAAGGATTTAATGTATTGCATCCGCAAGGCTATGATTCTTTTGGTTTGCCAGCAGAACAATACGCCATTCAAACTGGGCAACATCCTGCAAAAACTACTGAAGAAAACATAAAAACATACAGAAGACAATTAGACAGAATTGGTTTTTCTTTCGATTGGTCTCGAGAAGTTCGAACTTCTAATCCTGAATATTACAAATGGACTCAGTGGATTTTTATCCAATTGTTCAACTCTTGGTATAATAAAGACAGCGATAAAGCTGAAGATATTGCTACGTTGATTAAAATCTTCAAAAAAGATGGAAACGCAACCGTGAATGCAGTTTGTGATGAAAATATCAAATCATTTACTGCGGAAGAATGGAAAGCATTTACAAAAGCAGAACAAGAACAAATTTTATTACAATATCGTTTAACATTTTTGTCAGACACAGAAGTGAATTGGTGTCCTGCATTAGGAACCGTATTGGCAAATGATGAAATTGTAAACGGTGTTTCAGAACGTGGAGGTCATCCAGTAGTTCGTAAAAAAATGACACAATGGTCTATGCGAATTTCTGCCTATGCACAACGTTTGCTAGATGGATTATCAACAATAGATTGGCCACAACCCTTAAAAGATTCGCAAACCAATTGGATTGGAAAATCTGTTGGAGCCATGGTTTCTTTTGAAGTCCTATCCCCAGCCCTTTCTGAAGGAAAGGGAGAAAAATCGGATTCTAAAAAAACGCTTGGGTATATGACCGGAGGAAACAACTCTTATTTATTACTTGAAAAAGCTAAAGAAATGAGAGCAAATCCAACGCCAGCTGAAGCTATTTTATGGAAACACTTAAAAGGAAAAAAATTAAAATCTAAATTTAGACAACAACATTTAATTAATGATTTTATAGTTGATTTTGTTTGCCTATCAAAGAAATTAATTATTGAAGTTGACGGGAAAATTCATGATTATCAATTAGAAAAAGATGAAGCAAGAACTTTAGAATTAGAACAAAAATCTGGTTTTAAAGTGATCAGATTTAAAAATGAAGAAGTAATTGGTGATATTGATGCAGTTTTATCTAAAATAGATTCAGAATTAAGTAATCAAGCATTTCTACTTTCAAAATTAGAAGAAAAAAAAGGTGACAATAACCACAAACAAGCTAATGTAACAGTTTCCCTTTCCTCTGGAAAGGGACTAAGGGATAGGATTAGTGTATTCACAACTCGTCCTGATACCATTTTTGGAGTTTCATTTATGACCTTAGCTCCAGAACATGAGCTGGTTGCTAAAATTACAACCGATGCTCAAAAAGCAGCAGTTGAAGCCTATGTACAAGCAACTGCAAAACGCTCGGAACGCGATAGAATGGCAGATGTAAAAACCATTTCTGGTGTGTTTACAGGTGCCTACGCAATCCATCCGTTTACTGGAAAACAAATTCCGATTTGGATTGGAGATTATGTGTTGGCAAACTACGGAACAGGTGCTGTAATGGCGGTTCCTTGTGGAGATCAACGTGATTATGATTTTGCAAAACATTTTGATATCGAGATTCCGAATATTTTTGAAAATGTAGATATTTCTGAAGCTGCTCATACGGATAAAGAAGGAACTGTAATTGCAAACTCAGATTTCTTAAGTGGCTTATCGTACAAAAAAGCATTAAAACTTGCCATTTTCGAGTTAGAAAAAATGGGCGCTGGTTACGGAAAAATAAACTACCGTTTGCGAGATGCTGTGTTTAGCAGACAACGGTATTGGGGAGAACCTTTTCCGGTGTATTATAAAGACGGAATGCCCCAAATGATTGATGCCAAACACTTGCCAATTGTGTTGCCAGAAGTAGAAAAGTATTTGCCTACCGAAGACGGAAAACCGCCGTTAGGAAACGCCACTGAATGGGCTTGGGATACTAGAGCAAACAAAGTGGTTTCTAATGACAAGTTGAAAAACAAAACGGTATACCCGTTAGAATTAAACACCATGCCGGGTTGGGCAGGAAGTTCTTGGTATTTTAATAGATACATGGATTCTAATAACGAAGGTGAATTTGCAAGCAAAGAAGCGTTAGACTATTGGAAAGATGTGGATTTATATATTGGTGGTTCTGAACATGCAACCGGACATTTATTATACGCGCGTTTTTGGCAAAAATTCTTGTTTGATAGAGGCATTGTACCTGTAGATGAGTTTGCAAAAAAACTCATCAACCAAGGAATGATTTTGGGGACGAGTGCTTTTGTTTATAGAGTTCATAAAATCCGTTGTTTTAACGGTGATAAATATATTGGAAGTACAAAAAGGTTGTCGTATGATATAAAAAAGGAAATTTTTGTTTCAAAAGATTTTGATAACCAAGAGCTCTTCAAGAAGAAATTACTTGAGAATGCACCAAACACATCTAATCAAAAAATAATAGATTTATATAAAGAAGTTACTGAAAATATAGATGATTTTAAAATTGAGTTTTTATACAGTAAATTACATGTAAAAGTGCAATATGTAAATTCATCAGATGAATTAAATATCGAAGAATTAAAGAAAGATAAAGAGTTTGGAAAAGATTACATTGATGCAGAATTCATTTTAGAAGACGGAGTTTACAAGGTCGGACGTGAGGTTGAGAAAATGTCAAAATCAAAACTAAATGTATTAAATCCAGATGAGGTTTGTAAAGAATATGGCGCAGACTCTTTGCGTTTGTTTGAGATGTTTTTAGGCCCTTTAGAACAAGCAAAACCTTGGAAAACTTCTGGTATATCTGGAGTTTCATCCTTCTTGAAAAAATTATGGAAGTTGTATTTTAACGGAGAAATTTTTGAAGTTTCTGACGCAGCACCAACAAAAGATGAGTTAAAAACCTTGCATAAAACCATTAAAAAAGTAGAAGAAGATATTGAAAATTTCTCTTTCAACACCTCAGTTTCTACGTTTATGATTGCAGTAAATGAGTTAACCGCATTAAAATGTAACAAGCGCGCTATTTTAGAGCCGTTGGCAATTTTAGTGTCGCCGTATGCACCGCATATTGCAGAAGAATTGTGGAGTTTGTTAGGACATACAAAAAGCATTGCCACGACAGATTTTCCTGTTTTTGAAGAAAAGCATTTGGTAGAAAGCTCTAAAACCTATCCAGTTTCATTCAATGGTAAAATGCGTTTTACTATGGATTTATCTTTAGATTTATCAAAAGATGAAATCGAAAAAGCGGTAATGGCACACGAAAAAACAATTGCACAACTCGCAGGGCGAGAGCCAAAGAAAGTAATTATTGTGCCAGGTAAGATCATAAACATTGTTGGCTAAAGGCACAACCTTTTTTAGCATGAGCTTGTTTGCGGAGAAATAATTTTAAAAACTAGTTGTCATTCCTGCGTAGGCAGGAATCCATTTTAAGGTATTATAGATTCCTGTTTTCACAGGAATGACAATCTAATTAAAAGTCATTACTCAGTTTGTAATGATTTTAATATTTGCCTATCTTGGCATTTAAATTAGACAAGTCGATGAATCTTAAAAATATACTCTTTTTTGTTTTTTTAGGGATACTTTTTGTGAGTTGTAAGAAAGATAAATCATTAAAAGAATTTATGGTAGATTCTTGGGAAACTACGTACATAAAGATTGATATGCCTACATATCAAAAATCGGATTCTACGTTTGTTTTTGAAGATGATTTTAAAAACAATCCACCTAGAAGAGCACGATCTATTTACCATGAAGATGGTACATTTTCTGCTTGGTATGTAAATCAGCAAGAAGAAAAAAAAGATGAATCTATTGGGAAATGGAATGTAATAATGGATTCATTGTATGTAGAGTATTTTTACAATGGTAAAAATGTGAAAACTGCATATCATATAAAAAAAACAGCCGAAGGTTTTATTGGAAAAAATGTTTATGATTGGGATAATGATGGAGCATTTGATGACGTGTTAATTATGAAAACCAAACGCCTTCATGCAGAAAAATAGCACCCATGTTTAAAAACATATCTTTACGGATTCGTATTTTCTTAGCCATGATATTATTGGTGCTGTTGGCATCCGTTTTAATTCTAGGTGTTACCATTTATCAATACGACGAGCAAACAAAAGACTATAATATTTCTCGTTTTGCTAGAAAAGAAAAATCTGTAATCTCTAGTATTGAATTTGAATTAAAAAGAGAATTTAGAGAGCCCTTAAGTACAGAAACTTTAGGCAAGATTTTTCAAAACAGAATCTACGAAATCGCCTCTACACATAAATTAAACATCTCAATTTTTGATTTAGAAGGAAATCTAATCATTACTTCAAATACGATTAACTCTTTTGACACGAAAAAAGAAGAACTCGCATTATCTGGTCAAGTTTTAGAAGATTTAGAAGACTTGCCGTCTCATCGAGTTTTCAGCAACGTGGTCATAAATAGTATAAGTAATGAAACCTCTTATACATATATCACCGATTTAAAATTTAAAAGAATTGGGGTGCTAGAATTAAAGTTTTCTCAAGACAATTCTGATGAAGAAAAAGAGTTGAGAGAGTTTATGATTCGATTGGCATATGTGTATTTGTTTATGTTTATAATAGCAATTGCATTGGCTTATTTTTTATCGAGTTACATTACAAGATCTATCAAAACCATTTCAGATAAAATTCATAAAACGCGCTTTAATAAACGTAATGAGAAAATCGAATTTACTTCTGGAAGTACAGAGATAAGTACGTTGGTAAATGCCTATAATAGAATGATAGATGAGTTGCAAGAAAGTGCCGTAAAATTGGCACAAAGCGAGCGAGAACAAGCTTGGAGAGAAATGGCAAAACAAGTTGCTCATGAAATTAAAAATCCATTAACTCCAATGCGATTATCGGTACAAAGTTTTGAAAGAAAATTTGATCCAAAAGATCCAAACATCAAAGAAAAACTAAAAGAGTTTAGTCAAACGTTAATTCAACAAATAGATGTAATGAGTTCTATAGCATCAGCATTTTCAGATTTTGCTAAAATGCCAACGCAGAAACGTGAAGAAATAGATGTTATAGAAGTTGTTAAATTAGCGTTAGATATTTTTAATGAAGACTATATTTCGTATTCTTATTCAGATGAAAAAGTGATTGCGAATCTTGATAAAACACAGTTGATTAGAATTGTAACAAATTTAGTTACCAATGCTACACAAGCTACAGAAGGAATTGAAAACCCTAAAATTCAAGTATATGTCTCGTCAGAAAATAAAACGATAAAAATTTCGGTTACAGACAACGGAAAAGGAATTGACAGCTCTGTAGAGCACTTAATATTTGAACCTAAGTTTACTACAAAATCAAGTGGAATGGGATTAGGTTTGCCAATGATTAAAAAAATTATAGAAGCGTATAATGGTTCAATCTCTTTTACTTCAAGCAAAAATGTAGGAACAACATTTACAGTAACGCTGCCTAAAAATTAAACATATGACTTTTGAAAATTTATTAATTAGTAATGAAAATGGTTGTGCAACAATTACCATTAACAGACCAAAAAAATTAAACGCATTAAACATTGCAACTATTGAAGAATTGCATGAAGCTTTTAAAAAGTTAGATGAAGATGTATCAGTAAAAACAATCATTGTTACCGGAAGTGGAGAAAAAGCATTTGTTGCCGGCGCAGATATTTCTGAGTTTGCTCATTTTTCTGTTGAAGAAGGAGAAGAATTAGCCAGAAACGGGCAAGAAATCTTGTTTAATTTTGTTGAAAACCTATCAACTCCTGTTATTGCAGCAGTCAATGGTTTTGCTCTTGGTGGCGGACTAGAATTGGCAATGGCAAGTCATTTTAGAATAGCTTCAGACAATGCAAAAATGGGATTGCCAGAAGTATCTTTAGGGGTAATTCCAGGATATGGAGGAACACAACGTTTAGCACAATTAGTTGGTAAAGGAAGAGCCATGGAAATGGTAATGACAGCAGGAATGATTTCTGCCCAAGAAGCGCATAATTTCGGACTGGTAAATGAGGTAACCACGCAAGAAGAGTTGTTGCCATTAGCAATGAAACTAGCCACTAAAATTTCTAGAAATTCTTCAGTTGCCATTAGTGCTGCAATTAAAGCAATAAATGACAATTTTAGAGATGGCGTAAATGGGTTCGAAACCGAAATTTCTGAATTTGGCAATTGTTTTGGAACCGAAGATTTTAAAGAGGGAACTACTGCTTTTTTAGAAAAAAGAAAAGCTGATTTTCCAGGAAAATAGATAATATTGTCATTGCGAGGCACGAAGCAATCTCAACTTTGTAAAAAAAACAGATTACTTCGTCATTCTTCCTCGAAATGACAAACATTTTTACTTCTCTTTTCTTATTTTACTCCTTTCCACTCATCAAAGAATTGAGCCAAAAATTGCTCCATATATAAGTGCCTATCAGCGGCGATTCGCCGCCCAGTTGAAGTGTTCATTTTATCTTTTAACAACAGTAGTTTTTCATAAAAATGATTGATGGTTGGCGCCGTAGATTTTTTGTACTCCTTTTTTGTCATATTTAAATTCGGAGGAATCTCTGGATTGTATAAAGCCCGATTTTTAAATCCACCATAATTAAAACAACGTGCAATTCCGATTGCTCCAATAGCATCTAAACGATCTGCATCTTGAACGACATCTAGTTCAGGAGAGCTAAATTTCTTTCCTTTTTCTAAGCTAGATTTAAAAGAAATATAATTGATGATGTTTTCAACATGAACAATTGTACTTTCATCAACTTCTTGATTTTCTAAAAATTTACGAGCCATTTTTGGACCAATCGTTTCATCACCATTATAAAATTTAGCATCTGCAATATCGTGCAACAAAGCACCTAATGAAACAATAAACTTATCAACATTTTCATCTTTCGCAATTAATAAACTATTCTTATACACACGTTCTATGTGAAACCAATCGTGCCCACCTTCTGCATCTTTCAAAGTTTCTTTTACAAAAGCTATAGTGTTTTGAATTATTTGTGTTTTATCCATGCTATAAAAATAAAAAAACCACGTTAAGCAACGTGGTTTTGTCTAATAATCTTTTTTGTCTAAAAGTCAATCAATCCAATCAATTTTCTTCCCTTCGGGAAGATTCCTATGGTAGATGGGATTAACAAAACTCTTCGTAAGCTTGCGCTAAATTTTGTGCAATCATTTGTGCAGATCTTCCTTCAATATGATGACGCTCTAACATGTGCACCAAATTACCATCTTTAAACAACGCAATTGCTGGAGATGATGGAGGAAAAGGAATCATGTATTCTCTTGCTTTCTGAGTAGATTCTTTTTCAACACCTGCAAAAACAGTGGTTAAGTTTGCGGGTTTTTTATCTGCTCCTAAAGAAGCAATTGCACCTGGTCTTGCAGTACCTGCAGCACACCCACAAACCGAGTTTACCATTACCAATGTTGTTCCTTCTTTTGCCAAAGCGGTGTCAACATCTTCAGCAGTATATAAAGCTTTAAAACCAGCGTTTATCAATTCGTCACGCATTGGTTTTACTAATTCTTCTGGATACATATTTTATAAAATTTTAAGCAACAAAGATACAGATAAATATTAGTAAACAAAACAATCAGAAACTAACAAACTGTTAACTTTTATAGAAAGCAATTATATGTATCTTTGAAACTTTTAAAAGAGATTTGAATGGGAAATTTTACCAAATGGCTAGGTGCCGGATTAGGTTTTACCTTGGGTGGCCCGATTGGAAGTATTATTGGCTTTGCTGTTGGAAGTTTTGTTGACGGGTTTTCTAAAGAAGATGTATTAAGAGAGTTTCAAGAGGCTCAAACAAAAGGGACAACTAGAAAAACACAATCGGGAGATTTTGAAATCAGTTTATTGATTTTAGCTTCTGTAGTTATCAAAGCAGACGGAAAAGTAGATCAACGCGAACTGGATTTTGTACGTTCGCAATTTGTAGGAATGTACGGTAAGGAACGTGCAAATCATGCATTTAAATTATTTAGTGGTATCATCAAAAAAGACATTTCTACTCACCAAGTTTGTGTGCAAATTCGTCAACATATGCCACATGCGTCAAGATTGCAATTAGTACATTTTTTATTCGGAATTGCAAAAGCAGACGAGTTTGTAACAGAAGTAGAGGTTAATGAAATCAAAAAAATAGCAGGGTATTTAAACATCAATCAATACGACTATGAATCTATCAAAGCCATGTTTTATGATGCATCAGATAGCGCTTATAAGATGCTAGAAATTACAAAATCTGCGACAGATGACGAGTTGAAAAAAGCCTACAGAAAAATGGCTAAAAAATACCATCCAGACAAATTACAAGGTCTTGGCCCGGAGCATATAAAAGGCGCTGAAGAAAAGTTTTTACAAATACAAAATGCATACGAAAAAATAAAAAAGGAACGAGAAATCAATTAGTATTTATGAATCAGACTATTTATGATGTTGTAATTGTAGGAGCTGGACCAGCTGGAGGACAAGCAGCGAGGAATTTATCTAAAAAGGGACACAAAGTTTTATTAGTAGAGAAATATAAAGATTTTGGAGAAAATGATTTTTCCAGTGCAGGTATGACATTAGAACCTTTAAAAGAATTTGATTTGCCTAATACTATAATTGGATCTTATTGGAACGATATTGAGATTCAATGTTCTGAAAAAAAATATTCTTGGAAATCTAGTACAAAGAAAGGAGTTGTTTTAGATTTTAAAAAGCTACGTCAATTTTTAGCAGATGATTCAATAAATAATGGAGCTGAAGTACTAATGGGTCATAAATACTTGAGCAAAAAAGTATCAAAAGACCTAGTGACTTTGTCTATTTTAAACACCTTTTCTTCAACAATAATTGAGGTTAAAACTAAATTGGTTATTGATGCAACTGGCCCACTTAGAAAAGTGATGTATGATGATAAAGAAGAACAACCTCAAATGGTATTGGGTAGTGGGACAGAATATGTAATAAAAGTAGAGCAAGAAGTATACGATAGGTTTAAAAATAAACTTGTTTTTTTCTTAGGTCATAAATGGGCTATAAAAGGCTATTCTTGGATTTTCCCAATGGAAAATAGAATCCTTAAAGTAGGAGCTGGAAAGACTCATATAAAATCTGTAGATCAAGAAGAAACAAACGCAACAACAAAGAAAATTACAGAGAAAATTATTGAAGAATACATTCAGTCAAAAGAGTTTAGTATTATAGATAAGCATGGCGGAATTTTAAGATACAGTCAAGGAATTAAGGATCTGTTTTATAAAAATAAAGTAATTGCAATTGGAGATTCTGTTTCTGCAATTAATCCAAGAGGAGGAGAAGGTATTCGATATGCAATGCAAACAGCAGATTTAGCTTCTCTGTATATTCAGAAATATTTAAAAACAGAAATAGAAGATTTTTATGGATATAGAAAAAAATGGAGAAGAAAAAAACTCTTGAAATGGAGGCTTAGTGAATTTTCTGCTAGAAGAATGTATAGTAGATACACGGATAAACAGATTGAAAACAGAATTAAATTCTTTCATCAAAAATTTGATATTGATGATATGATAGATAGTCTGTTTAACTTTAAATATAACCAACTTTTCATAAGAGTAGTGCAACTAATGTTATTAAAGCTTACTTATTTTATTAAAGGTCAGAAGTTCTGATATAGTATTGATTTTTTCTAAAAATAGTAGAGGAATAATTTTAGAAGGCTTTTCGCTTTCTTTTTAGGAGTTCAACGCTCAGATTTACTAGAAAATATGTAATTTCGCACATCGATTATTTAGAAGGAACATATGAGTGCAAAATTTGCTGAATATAAAGGACTTGACTTACCAAAAGTTGCAGAAGAAATCTTACAATCTTGGGAAGATAATAACATCTTTGAGAAGAGTGTTACCTCACGTGAAGGAAACGAACCATTTGTTTTTTTTGAAGGACCCCCTTCAGCAAACGGTTTACCAGGAGTTCACCATGTATTAGCGAGAGCGATTAAAGATATTTTTCCTCGTTACAAAACCATGAAAGGCTTTCAAGTAAAAAGAAAAGCAGGTTGGGACACCCATGGTTTACCTGTAGAATTGGGTGTTGAAAAAGAACTTGGAATTACCAAAGAAGATATTGGAACTAAAATTACTGTAGAAGAATACAACGAAGCTTGTAAAAAAGCAGTAATGCGCTATACAGATATTTGGAATGATATGACCCGTAAAGTAGGTTATTGGGTAGATATGGAAGACCCATATATTACCTATAAGCCAAAATACATGGAATCTGTTTGGTGGTTGTTAAAGCAAATTTACAACAAGAATTTATTATACAAAGGATATACAATTCAACCCTACTCTCCAAAAGCAGGAACAGGACTGAGTTCTCACGAATTAAATCAACCTGGAACCTACCAAGATGTTACAGACACTACGGTTGTTGCTCAGTTTAAAACGATAAAAAATACCTTGCCAGAATTTTTACAAGTTGAAGGCGATGTTCACTTTTTAGCGTGGACAACCACTCCTTGGACATTGCCAAGTAATACAGCGTTAACAGTAGGGCCAAAGATTGACTATGTCTTAGTAGATACTTTTAATCAATACACCTTTGAGCCCATTAAAGTAGTGTTGGCTAAAAATTTGGTTGGAAAACAATTTGCAGGGAAAAAGTTTAATCAAGTTAATGATGCAGCAGAATTAGCAAATTATTCAGAAGAAGATAAACAAATTCCATTTTTAGTTTTAAACGAGTTCAAAGGAAAAGACCTAGTAGGTATCCGATATGAGCAATTATTAACCTATGCTTTGCCTTATGAAAATGCAGAAAATGCTTTTAGAGTTATTTCTGGAGATTTTGTAACTACTGAAGACGGAACAGGAATTGTACATACCGCTCCAACTTTTGGTGCAGATGATGCCATGGTTGCAAAACAGGCTACACCTGAAATTCCGCCACTTCTAGTCTTAGACGATAATGGAAACCCAGTTCCTTTAGTAGATTTACAAGGGAAATTTAGACCAGAATTGGGTGAATTTGGAGGAAAGTATGTAAAGAATGAATATTATAATGACGGAGAAGCTCCAGAAAAATCGGTTGATGTAGAATTAGCTATCAAATTAAAAACAGAAAACAAAGCCTTTAAGGTAGAAAAATACGTGCATAGTTACCCGAATTGTTGGAGAACAGACAAGCCTATTTTGTATTATCCATTAGATTCTTGGTTTATCAAAGTTACTGATGTAAAAGACAGAATGCACGAATTGAACGAAACGATAAACTGGAAACCAGCATCAACGGGAACAGGTCGTTTTGGAAACTGGTTAAAAAACGCCAATGATTGGAACTTATCTCGTTCTCGTTTTTGGGGAATTCCATTACCAATTTGGAGAACTGCAGACGGCAAGGAAGAAATCATAATCGGTTCTGTTGAAGAATTGAAATCAGAAATGGAACGTGCCGTTCAGGCAGGTGTTATGGACAAAGATATTTTCTCAGAATTTGAAGTGGGGAATATGTCTGAAGAGAATTATGATAACATCGACTTGCATAAAAATGTAGTTGATCAAATTACCTTGGTTTCTGAATCTGGAAAACCAATGAAACGCGAGAGTGATTTGATTGATGTTTGGTTCGATTCAGGTTCAATGCCTTATGCACAATGGCATTATCCGTTTGAAAATAAAGAATTGATAGACAATAACGAAAGTTTTCCAGCTAATTTTATTGCCGAAGGAGTAGATCAAACAAGAGGTTGGTTTTATACATTACATGCCATCGGAACCATGGTTTTTGATTCAGTTGCGTATAAAAATGTAGTTTCTAACGGGTTGGTTTTAGATAAAAACGGACAGAAAATGTCGAAGCGTTTAGGAAACGCAACAGACCCTTTTGAAACGTTGAAAACCTACGGAGCAGATGCTACACGTTGGTATATGATTAGCAATGCAAATCCGTGGGATAATTTAAAATTTGATCTTGAAGGAATTGCCGAAGTTAGAAGAAAGTTTTTTGGAACCCTTTACAACACCTATTCATTCTTTACTTTGTATGCAAACATTGACAATTTTACCTATACAGAAGCAGATGTTCCTTTAAAAGAAAGACCAGAAATAGATCGTTGGATTTTATCAGAACTACATTCGCTTACAAAAAGAGTTGATGCTTTTTATGAAGATTATGAGCCAACAAAAGCAACCAGAGCAATTTCTGACTTTGTGCAAGAATACTTGAGTAACTGGTATGTGAGATTGTGTAGAAGACGTTTTTGGAAAGGAGATTATCAGCAAGACAAAATTTCTGCCTATCAAACTTTGTATACCTGTATGCTAACCGTTGCAAAATTAAGTGCGCCAGTAGCACCATTTTTTATGGATAGATTGTATACAGATTTAACAAAAGCAACAGGAAAAGAGCATTTTGAATCTGTGCATTTAGCAGAATTTCCAAAGTTTGATACATCGTTTATTGACGAGTCTTTAGAACGTAAAATGGAAAACGCACAAACTATTTCTTCGTTGGTTTTATCATTAAGAGCAAAAGAAAAAATAAAAGTTCGTCAACCCTTACAAAAGATAATGATTCCGGTATTGGATGCACAACAAAAAGAAGAAATTTTAGCAGTTTCTGATTTGATAAAACATGAAGTAAACGTAAAAGAAATAGAGTTGTTAGATGATGCTTCTGGAATTTTAGTGAAGCAAATTAAACCAAATTTTAAAACACTTGGGCCAAAGTTTGGACGTGATATGAAGTTGATTTCTAATGCCATTCAAAATTTTAGTCAAGAAGATATTTTTAAGATAGAAAAAGATGGAAATCTTTCTATAAAAATTGATGAAAAAAGTATACATTTGGAAATCTCAGATGTAGAAATTTCATCGAAAGACATTGAAGGTTGGTTGGTTGCAAATTCACAAGGATTAACCGTTGCTCTAGATGTTACTATTTCTGAAGAATTACGTAAAGAAGGAATTGCTAGAGAATTGGTAAATAGAATTCAAAATTTACGAAAAGATTCTGGTTTTGAAGTTACAGATAAGATACAACTTACCGTCTTAAATTATCAAAACTTACAAGAATCTGTATTAGAAAATAAAGAATATATAATGAGTGAAACTCTAACTAAAGAACTGGTTTTTGTAGACTCATTAACTGATGGTGTCGAAATCGAATTCGACAACATCAAAAGTAGAATATTAATTAATAAAATGTAGGAGTTATGTCAGACAGCATCGTGAGATATTCAGATAAAGACTTACAAGAGTTTAAAGAAATTATTGAGAAAAAAATAGCAAGAGCCAAAGAAGATTTAGCTCTATTAGAAAGTTCATACAAAAATGATGCAGATAATGGTACAGATGACACATCTCCATCATTTAAATCATTTGATGAAGGTTCAGATACTATGGCTAAAGAAGCCAATGTGCAATTAGCCATTCGTCAAGAAAAGTTTATTAGAGATTTAAAAAATGCGCTACAACGAATAGAAAACAAGACCTATGGTGTTTGTAGAGTTACAGGAAAATTAATAATGAAGGAACGTCTAAAATTAGTTCCTCATGCAACACTTAGCATAGAAGCTAAAAGAAATCAATAAAAAAAAGCAACCAAATTTGGTTGCTTTTTTATTTATAATGCTCTTAAATCGTATTTATCTATTATAAGGCACTTCATTAATCCAATGAAAGCCTCTATTGGTTAGTAAAAATTTATCTTGATAATTTTTGGTGCGTTTTAATTTTATTGAAATACTGTCTTTTTCTACAATTCCGTTTAAAATGAAATTATCCTTTAAATCGTCATTGTATTTGAAGGTATAAACATTTAAGGTATCTCTAGAATTTTTAAGCTCAAGTTCTTTCTTAGTAGAATCTATTTTTATTCTAAACCAATTTTTTTGATTATTTCCAAATCTAATTTGAGCAAATCTTTTTCCTTCAATCATTAAGTATTTCCACCCGGTTATGTCAGATTTAAAAGTTAAATCGACTTTTGTGTTATTTATTGTCAATTTATTTATTTCATAAAAACCTTCAAGAATGCTTTTAGCACTTTCTCCTCTATATTTTTCTTTAGTCTCTAAGGTGCTATATGCACCATAACCTAAAGCATACGTTAAAAGAAACAGTTTTGCTAGTAGTAAAAAACGATTGAAGCCTTTTTTAAATTTCGGTTTGGAGATACTGCTTAAAGAAACAGGTTTTCTAAAGAAGAAAAATTGACATAATTTGTTAAAATCTCTAGCTAATAAAAAGGCCGATAACAAAAATAAGTGTGTAGATAAAATTTTAACAGGAACATCATAAAAATAATTTACCGCCATTACGTTTGCCGTTGTCATTAGTGTAATAATTAAACCAAATGTCATAGTTCTTCTAAATAAAAGTAACACAGCGGCAATTTCTGCAATACCCATAAACATATTGTATCCTTTAGAGAATCCTAAGAAAGTCCATGCCAATCCCATTGGAGAAGCATCTCCAAAAGGTTGTGTTAGTCTAGACATAGAAGGACTTGAGAATTGTAATTGAATTACTTTAACCATTCCGTAATTGATCAACATTAGCCCGACATACAAACGTATGGCTAAAGTTAGCCAATAGTACATTTTTAAATAATTTGTTCTTTTTTTGTCTAAAAACGACCAAATAACAGTGGTTAAAACAGCGATAAAAAAGATGGTAAAAATCAATAGGTAATCATAGGTTGTATCTCCACTACCATTTGGTCCTACTCTTATAGTCTCAGAAATTCCAAAGGCTGCTTTTCCAACCCATGGAATCAATTTGTATAAGAAAGTATTAAAAAGACCCGATAGATATTCAAAAAAAGGAAAAGCGCCATTATTTTCAAACAACATAAAAAGAGAAAAATAGGAGAAGAAAAAACGGAACCCTATTTTTTTAGAGTTAGACCAAGTAGAATTTTCTATTGAAGCAGTTGCAGACATGATACATAATAAAGGTTAATAATCTCAAAACTACTTTATTTTATTTAAAATTGCTAGTCCTTATAATCTTTTGAATAGAAATGATTTATGAAAACTAGAACAATCATAATAATATTCCTATTTTTGTTGATTACACATTAACACATTACTATGTCCAAAAAAACCATTGCAATTACCACTGTTTTTTTAGCATTACTTGTAGATCAAGTAAGTAAAATTTACATAAAAACACATTTCGAAATTCAAGAAAGTATTCACGTTTTCGATTGGTTTAGAATTCATTTTACAGAAAATAATGGCATGGCATGGGGTTTTGAGTTTGGTGGTAAAGCAGGGAAATTATTTTTAACTCTATTTAGAGTGGTAGCTGTATTTGGAATTATTTATTGGTTGCGAAACACCATTAAAAGAAATGCTCCAACTGTTATTGTATTGGCTATTTCTTTAGTGCTTTCAGGAGCATTCGGAAACATCATTGATTCAGTGTTTTATGGAGTGATTTTTGACGCACCAGCTCACGGAACAGCAACACTTTTTGCAGAAAATCCGTATGGAGAATTATTTCACGGTAGAGTTGTGGATATGTTGTATTTTCCAATTTATGAAGGTGAAAACTTTACGTTTTTCAATGCTATTTTTAACGGAGCAGATTCTTTTATTACCATTGGTGTTGCGCTATTGTTTATCTTTAATAAGCAAGCATTTCCACCAGAAAAAAAGAATGAGGAAAAACAAGAACTTGCTTCTAAATAGTTAAAACATCTTTTTATTTTCATAAAAACAAGGATGAAGATACGCTATAAAAAACGTATTTTCGTAGTATGTCTAATGCTTTAGAAATCCAAATTAAATCGTTGCCAAATTCTCCTGGCGTATATCAATATTTTGATACAAACGATGTTATCATCTATGTTGGTAAAGCAAAAAATCTAAAAAAAAGAGTTGCTTCTTATTTTACTAAGAATCATGAAAATGGTAAAACTAAAGTTTTAGTAAAAAAAATTGTTAGCATAAAACACATTGTTGTAGATACAGAAACAGATGCATTGTTGTTAGAAAACAATCTGATCAAAAAGTATCAACCAAAATACAATGTGATGCTTAAAGATGATAAAACGTACCCTTGGATTTGTATTAAAAACGAACGTTTCCCAAGAATTTTCTTAACAAGAAATGTTGTAAAAGATGGATCAGAATATTTTGGCCCTTACACATCTATTAGAACAGCAAAAGCCTTATTAGATTTAATAAAAGAGCTTTATACATTACGTACGTGCAATTACGATTTAAGCAAAGAAAAAATTGCGGCAAAAAAATATAAAGTTTGCTTAGAATATCATTTAAGAAATTGTAAGGCTCCTTGTGAAAACCTACAAACAGAAGAAAATTATCAAGCAGATGTTTCTGCGATTAGAAATATTATCAAAGGGAACTTTAAAGAATCTTTAGAAAAATTTTCTGAGTTGATGCAAGGTTTTGCATCAAAAATGGAATTCGAAGAGGCTCATAAAATAAAAGAAAAAATAGATCAATTAGCAAATTACCAGGCAAAATCTACCGTGGTAAATCCAAGTATTAATAATGTAGATGTGTTTTCTGTTATTTCTGACGAAAGCTATGGCTATGTGAACTTTTTTAAAATTGCGAACGGTTCAATCATACAATCTCATACAACAGAAATTAAGAAAAAACTGGATGAATCTGATAAAGAATTGTTGGAGTTATCAATCATAGAAATTCGTCAACGATTTAATTCGCAATCAAAAGAAATCTATGTTCCGTTTGCTGTAGAGCTTGGAGATGACATAAAGGTTACCATTCCAAAAACGGGAGATAAAAAACGAATTGTTGAACTGTCAATACGAAATGCGCGTTATTTTAGACAAGATCGATTTAAACAACTAAAAATTGTGGATCCAGATAGGCATGCCAACAGAATCATGTCTCAAATGAAAGCAGATTTACGCTTAAATGAAGAACCAAGACATATCGAGTGTTTTGACAATTCCAACATCCAAGGAACGCATCCAGTTGCTGCCTGTGTAGTTTTTAGAAATGGAAAACCTAGTAAAAAAGAATACAGACATTACAATATTAAAACGGTTGTTGGACCAGATGATTTTGCTTCGATGGAAGAAGTTGTTTTTAGACGCTATAAAAGATTGTTATCAGAGAACGAATCGTTACCTCAACTGATAATTATTGATGGCGGAAAAGGGCAATTATCTTCTGCGTTAAAAAGCTTAGATATTTTAGGATTAAGAGGAAAAATTGCCATTGTTGGTATTGCCAAAAGATTGGAAGAAATTTATTACCCAGGAGATTCTGTTCCGTTGTATTTAGATAAAAAATCGGAAAGTTTAAAAGTGATACAGTTTTTAAGAAATGAAGCACATCGCTTTGGGATAACGTTTCATAGAAATAAAAGAAGTAAAAGCGCCATACAATCAGAATTAGAACAAATACCTGGTATTGGTAAGCAAACCATTACCACATTATTGCGTAAATTTAAATCTGCAAAAAGAGTAAAAATGGCTAGATTAGAAGAGTTAGAAATAGAAGTTGGAAACTCTAGAGCAAAAACTATATTTGAATATTTTAACAACACACCTGAATGAAAAAAATACTTTTCATATTTCTACTAACCTCAATGGTTGTTTTTGCACAAAAAAAGCAACCAAAAATTGGATTGGTTTTAAGTGGAGGTGGAGCAAAAGGCTTTGCACATGTTGGTGTTTTAAAAGAAATTGAAAAAGCAGGAATTCAAATAGATTATATTGGTGGAACAAGTATGGGAGCCATTATTGGAGGTTTGTATGCAGCAGGCTATAGCGCAGGTCAAATAGAAAAAATTGTTATTGACACAGATTTTTATACGTTATTACAAGACAAGAACCCAAGAAAGTCAAAACCTTTTTTTGATAAAGAACATGGAGAAAAACATTCACTTGTATTGCCAATAAATCAAGGAAAAATAGGTTTACCCCAAGGTGTTTCTAAAGGGCAAAATGTACTAAGTTTTTTAACACAATTATTATCCCCTGTAGATTCTATTTCAGATTTTTCTAAACTTCCAATTCCGTTTTTTTGTATTGCAACAGATGTAGAAACAGGAAATCAAGTTAAGCTTACAAGCGGCTCTTTACCTTTGGCACTTAGGGCTAGTGGTTCTTTTCCTACCTTACTAAACCCAATAGAAATAGAAGGTCAATTATTGATTGATGGAGGCGTTGCAAATAATTTTCCGGTTAACGAAATGAAAAAAACTGGAGTAGATATTATTATTGGAGTAGATGTGCAATCAAAATTATTTGACAAAGAAAATATAAAAACAGTATTAGATGTATTGAGTCAAATTTCTAGTTATCAAATTTATAATAGAAATTCTAAGCAGAAGGCAAAAACAGACATTTACATTCATCCTGATATTTTTGATTTTACGGTTGTTTCCTTTGATAAATCATTAGAAATAATGGACAAAGGAACTCAAATTGCAAAAAAATTTACTAAAGCGTTCGATAGTATTGCTAAGCTCCAAACAATAAAACGAATTCCTAACGATTTGGTAAATAAAGATTCAGAATTTGTTGTTGGTAAAATAGAAATTTCTGGAAATAAGAATTACACAAGAGCATATATTTTAGGAAAATTAAAATTACAAGAAAGAGATAAAATCAATTATAAAGAACTAGCAACTAGAGTTAGCTATTTATCAGCAACTGATAATTTTAAGATGATAAAGTTTAACGTAAAAAATTCTTCTAAAGGTAAAGTTGTTTTTATAGACGTTAAAGAAAACAAACAAAATGCAAATTTAAGATTAGGAGTACATTATGACTTGGTTTATAAATCGGGTGTTTTAATCAATTTAAATAAAAAGAATATTTTATCTAAAAATGATGCAATCTCTATAGATTTAGTAGTTGGGGATAAGCCAAGATTTAATTTACAGTATTTTGTAGATAATGGATTTTATTATAGTTACGGATTTAGTTCTAGATATAACAGTTTTCAAACCGATGTAAAATCAAATATTTCAGGTATTAATTTAGTCAATTTAAAGTATAGAGATTTTACAAATAGAGTATATGTCCAAACAACTTTTGATAGAAAGTTTGCAATAGGTTTAGGCTTAGAATATCAAAAATTATTATCGCAAACTGAAACAATTTCTACGTTGACAAATGATCCGTTTGTTTTTGACGATAGTGATTATTTAAATCTCTATTCTTATTTAAAATTAGACACCTATGATGACAAATATTATCCTAAAAAAGGAGTGTTTTTAGATGCTAGGTTTAAGTGGTATATGTCTTCAACAGATTATAACAACGATTTTATTCAGTTTTCACAAGTGAGAGGTAAAATAGGATTTGCAAAAACTTTTTTAAAAGATGTTACTTTTCAATTTGAGTCAGAGGCAGGGTTTACCCTTGGTGAAGTTAACTCAACAACATTTGATTTTTTATTAGGAGGATATAATCAAAATTTCATCAATAATTACATTCCTTTTTATGGGTACGATATCAATGCATTGTCAGAACAATCTTTTTTAAAATCGACATTTAATGTAAGAGTTGGAATTTCAGAAAAACAATTTATTCATTTTTTGGCCAATTTTGCTAGAGTAGAAGATAGTGTTTTAAAAGGAGGGGACTTGTTTAATGACACAAAATCTGGGTATGCATTTGGCTATAGTATCAATTCTTTTTTAGGTCCAATAGATTTAAAATATTCTTGGTCTCCAGACACCAAAAAGCAGTATTGGTATTTTAATTTGGGTTTTTGGTTTTAACCCAATGTTAATTTAATGTTATGTAAACGTTTGTTATTTGTTAAAAAATAAGTACATTTGTGTATATCGTTAACATTAAATATACAAACCATGAAAAAAATACTTACCCTAATTGTATTATTTGTTATTGCAAATATCAATGCTCAAGAAGTTGAGCCAACCTATGAAAAAGCAGGAGACATGGTAAAAGCAACCTATTATTATCAAGATGGTTCTATTAAAGAACAAGGATTTTTTAAAGATAAAAAATTAACGGGGCAATGGATTTCTTACAATCAAGATGGAGAAAAAACAATGATTGCAAATTATGATGCAGGAAAAAAAGTAGGAAAATGGTTTGCTTGGAACAAAAATTCATTAAAAGAAATTACATACAACAACAATAAAGTAATCAGTCTTAAAAAATGGAATGAAGATACCAAACTGGCATCCAACAAAGAATAAAAGACAGTACAACAAATTATAAAAAAAACCGCATCATTTAAATGATGCGGTTTTTTTGTTGATAAAAGTTATGCCTTACTTACTTTTTTTATAAAATTTATATTGTAAGTATTGGTAAGCATCTCTAGGTAATATATCAATCCACTTTTTGTATTTAATAAACCATTTAAAACGAATAGAAGAAACACCTTTTGTAAGGTAAGCGGCTACAAATGGATGCGCATTTAGCGTAATCTTTTTGTAGTTTTTTCCACTAGATATAATTCTTTCTAACTCAATTTCTATTTTATCAATTAAAACAATAGGAGCTTCTACTTCTCCGTTTATATTCGGATTTGGCTCTCTAGTTTTAATTTCTAATTCTGGTCTTACTCTTTGACGAGTTATTTGCACCAACCCAAATTTACTTGGTGGTAAAATTTTGTGCTTTGTTCTATCAAAAGACATTTCATCTTTCATGTATTGATAGAGCTTTTGTCTATTCTCTGCACTTTGCATATCAATAAAATCAACCACAATAATTCCACCCATATCACGTAACTGTAATTGTCTTGCAATTTCTTTTGCAGCAATCATGTTTACTTCTAAAGCTGTGTCTTCTTGAGAATTTGCTTTATTAGATCTGTTTCCACTATTAACATCTATAACATGTAAGGCTTCGGTATGTTCTATTACCAAATATGCACCTTTACTCATAGATACTGTTTTACCAAAAGAAGTTTTTATTTGGCGTTCTATACCATACTTCTCAAATATTGGAGTTTTTGATTTGTGTAGATGTACAATATCTACCTTTTCTGGGTAAATTTCTTGTAAATAGTCTTTAATTTCTACAACTAAAGTCTCATCATTTGTAATAATGTTTGTAAAAGAATCATTCATTACATCTCTTAATATAGATGATGCTCTGTTTAACTCGCTCAATATTTTTGTTGGAGTATTTGTATTCGCAATGCTTTTACACATAGCTTTCCAACGGTCTAAAGAGTTTTGTAAATCCCTGTCTAACTCTGCTACTTTTTTATCTTGTGCAACAGTTCTTAGTATCACACCAAAACCTTTTGGTTTAATACTTTGGGCTAATCTTTTTAAACGTTCTTTTTCTTTTGGATCTGCAATTTTTTGAGATACAGAAACTCGATTAGAAAAAGGAACTAAAACTAAATACCTACCAGCTATAGATAGCTCAGAACTAATTCTTGGTCCTTTGGTAGAAATTGGTTCTTTTACAATTTGTACTAATGTGTTTTGTCCTGTTTTAAGGACATCATTAATGTTTCCGTCTTTGTGTATATCTTTCTCAAAGCCGAAATTTTTTAAAGTGAATTCTTTATAATTACCTGTGCTTACTTTCTTAAGGAATTTTGATAAAGAGTTAACTTGTGCGCCTAAATCATGATAATGTAAAAAGCCATCTTTTGGATAACCTACGTTTACAAATGCAGCATTTAAGCCAGACAATACTTTTCCTATTTTGGCAATAAAAATATCGCCTACAGAAAATTTATTATCGTTAGTCTCTTTATTTAATTCAATAAGTCTACCATCTCTTAGTAAGGCAAAATCAATATCAGATGAACTTGAACGAATAATTAATTCTGTTTTCATTCTGAATTTGGTTTTATACTACACATAATTGTGTAGATGGATTAAATAATAGTACAGGATTTTTTGCCTGTATGAAGTGTTTAAACTTCTTGTCAATGAACGTTGTTAAGCTTTTTAAAGCAAATGCAGAAAAAGTAAGCAATGCTTACTTTTTCTTATGTCTGTTTGCTCTAGCTCTTTTCTTACGTTTGTGTGTAGAGATTTTTGCTCTCTTTCTTTTTTTACCACTTGGCATAATTAGATCTTTTTATTAAACCTAAAAAAAGGTTTAGATTAATACTTTTATTATTTTACTAATACGTTCTTTTTTACTCCTTCAGTAAAAGTTTTGGCAGGCTTAAAAGCCGGAATATTGTGTGAAGGGATTTTAATTGTTGTGTTTTTTGAAATATTTCTTCCAGTTTTTTCAGCTCTAGTTTTAATTATGAAGCTACCAAAACCTCTTAAATATACATTATCTCCTTGCTCTAATGCGTCTTTAACCACTTCCATAAATGCTTCAACTGTTTCTAAAACATCCCCTTTTTCAATTCCAGATTTATCTGAAATTTTTGATACGATATCTGCTTTCGTCATGTTAATATATTTGTATGTTTGTTTTATAATTTTGAGGGTGCAAATATATGATAATTAATCTATTCCAAAAACTTAATCCATTAAAATTATGTGAATATTATGATGTAATTTTGCCGCAGCGATTTATAAAATGGACTTTTCTAACAGATTAATTTACTGGTATTTACAAAATGATAGAGATTTGCCTTGGCGAAAAACCAAAAATCCGTATTTTATTTGGCTATCAGAAATAATGCTTCAACAAACCAGAGTTCATCAAGGGTTGTCTTATTATATCACGTTTACAAAAGAGTTTCCAACTGTATTTGATTTGGCAAAAGCTAGTGAATCTAAGGTTTTAAAGCTTTGGCAAGGTTTAGGGTATTATTCTAGAGCAAGAAACTTACATTATTCTGCGAAATACATTGCCAATGAATTGGACGGAAAATTTCCTTCAACATATGAAGAAATAAAAAAACTAAAAGGGGTTGGAGATTACACAGCATCAGCAATTTCTTCTATTTGTTTTGATGAATCACAAGCTGTTGTAGATGGAAATGTTTATCGGGTTTTATCTCGGTATTTCGGAATTAAAACTCCAATAAATTCATCTGCAGGAATAAAAGAATTTAAAGAATTGGCACAAACATTAATTGATCCGAAACAACCTGGCAGCTATAATCAGGCTATCATGGATTTTGGAGCATTGCATTGCAAACCGCAAAATCCGTTATGTGAAACCTGTCCGTTAAATGATAGTTGTATTGCGTTGGCAAAGAAAACAATTACACAATTGCCTGTTAAAAATCAGAAAATAAAGATCAGAAAAAGGTACTTTAATTACCTGGTTTTTATTTCAGATGATAATAAAACCATGTTATCGGAAAGAAAAGGAAAAGGAATTTGGCAAGGATTGTACGAGTTTCCTTTGATAGAAACAGAAAAAGGTATTTCGAAAGAAGAGCTTTCTCTACAGATATCAGAAAATGAAAATATTGTTCTGTTTAACGAAAACGAAATAGTTCACAAGCTTTCTCATCAACATTTATACACTAAATTTTGGATTGTAAAGAAAGATGTATTGCACGAAAATCAAATAAGTTGGAATTCTATAAAAAAATATCCAGTGCCTATTTTAATCGCTAATTTTTTAGAAAACTTCAATCCTTCAAACGGATATTTTTAGTACATTTGATTATAAATCAGTTTGTTTGTTCTTGTCAATTTTTTGAAAGAGCAAATGAAAAAAATATATCAAAAACATGGCAGGAACATTAAATAAAGTAATGCTTATTGGGCATTTAGGGGATGAGGTTAAAATGCATTATTTTGATGGCGGAAACTCAATTGGTCGTTTCCCTATTGCTACAAACGAAACATATACAAATAAACAGACTGGCGAGAAAGTGACCAATACAGAATGGCACAATGTTGTTGTTAGAAACAAATTAGCAGAAATTTGTGAAAAATATTTATCTAAAGGAGATAAAATTTATTGCGAAGGAAGACTTAAAACCCGTCAATGGGAACAAGATGGTCAAAAAAGATATGCTACAGAAATTCATGTTGTTGATATGACTTTTTTAACAACTAAAAAAGAAACGGTAAAACAGGAAGCTCCAACAGAAAAAACAGAAGCACCAGCCAATCAAGTTGAAGAAAACGACGATTTACCATTTTAAAAAATTAAACTTTTAAAATTTGGACTCAGAACCCGCAAGTATATTTTTATTATTCGTATTAAAATTCGATTTACTAATTACAATTAACAGTTTAGTATTAGTATTTCTATTGATTTGTTCTGCTTTAATTTCTGGATCAGAAATTGCTTTTTTTTCACTTTCCCAAACACAATTAGACCAACAAACAGAAAAAACCAAAGGAAATAGTTTAGTTGTAAAGTTATTAGAAAGACCAAAAAAATTACTGGCAACCATATTAATAACAAATAATTTTATAAACATTCTTATTGTTTTAATATTTGCTAGTTTAAGTGAGCAATTTTTTGGGGATAAAGATTTTTCTATAGAGTGGGGTATAATTTCTATTTCAAGCTATATCATAAAGTTTATGATTGAAGTAATTTTGGTTACTTTTTTAATATTGTTGTTTGGAGAAGTTTTACCAAAAGTATATGCATCTAGAAACTCGTTGAATTTTTCTGAAACAATGGCAAAACCAGTACTTATTCTAAGAACAATTTTATCAGTTTTTAGTATGCCGTTAATACGTTTAACAGGGGTTGTAGAAAAACGATTAGGAGGTAAAAACTCTAATTTTTCTGTAGAAAAATTATCACAAGCTTTAGAACTTACATCAGACGAAACAACAACAAAAGAAGAAAAGAAAATTCTACAAGGAATTGTCACTTTCGGAAATACAGAAACGGTTCAAATAATGAAACCCCGTATAGATATTTTTGCTATTTCTGATGAAGAGGCCTACAAAGAAGTATTGGAAAAAATTGTAAAGAGAGGTTATTCTAGAAATCCAGTGTATCATGAGTCTATAGATAATATCATAGGTGTTTTATACGCAAAAGATTTACTAGAGCATTTAGACAAAACTAAATTTAAATGGCAAAGTTTATTACGGGAACCTTTTTTCGTTCCAGAAAATAAAAAACTAGACGACTTACTAAGTGAGTTTCAAGAAAAGAAAAATCATTTAGCCATTGTGGTTGATGAATATGGTGGCACAAGCGGAATTGTAACGTTAGAAGATGTAATTGAAGAAATTGTAGGGGATATTAATGACGAGTTTGATGATGAAGATTTAGCCTATTCTAAGTTAGATGCAAATAATTATGTGTTTGACGGTAAAACAACGATTAAAGATTTCTGTAAAGTACTAACTCTTGATGATGAAGCTGTTTTTGAGGAAGAAAAAGGAGAGTCTGAAACGTTAGCTGGATTTATTTTAGAAATCTCAGGGAAATTCCCAAGAAAAGGAGAGAAAATAATTTTCCATAATTTTTCGTTTACAGTTGAAGCATTAGACAGAAAACGAATTAAACAAGTTAAAGTAACTAGATTACATGCGTAATTTTTACATCCTTTTTTTAGTTGGATTTTTATTTTCTTCTTGCAAAGAAGATGTTTTACCAAAACCAAAAGGGTATTTAAGTTTACAATACCCAACGAGTAATTATAAAAAAGTTCTTGTTGCAAAGCCTTATAGCTTTGAGGTTTCTTCGAATGTAGAACTAATTGAGCAACCAAAGTATTGGCGACAAATTAGATATCCCAAGTTAAAAGCAACCGTAAATATTACCTACAGACCTATTGTAAACAACTTAAAGGAGTTATTGGTAGAGTCTGAAAAATTGGTGTATGAACATGCGGTTAAAGCAGAAGAAATTACCACAAAAAATTTCGAAAACTTTGAAACACGTGTTTTTGGAAGTATGCAAGAAATTTCTGGAAATGCCGCTTCTCAAATTCAGTTTCATTTAACAGATAGCACAAACAACTTTATAAAAGGAGCTTTGTATTTTTATGCAACACCAAATTATGATTCTATTTTACCAGCCGTAGCTTATATTAAAAAAGACATTATGCGTTTGATAGAAACACTTGAATGGCAGAAATAAAGACAAAAACCATTAAGTTTTAACAACCTTTCTACTCTGTAACCACAAATAAAATTGCAACCCAAATAGAACAGCACCAGCCAATAAATGTGTAGCTTGTGTTCCCATCGGAAATTCTGCATAGTACATTAAAATACCAGTAATAGTTTCTAAAAAGATTAAAAACACCACCCAGTTTACCAATGTATATCCTAAGTTTTTTACTTGATTGAGATAAAACAATGCAAAATTTATCAATACAATAGCAATGGTAAACGACCTGTGGAAATAAAATTTAAAACTCGGATTTAGCAAGCTGTAATTTTTATTTTCAAAACCAAACAATTTTACTTGTTCATCAATAAATTGACGTACTTGAGTTCCCATTGCAATTTGTATCAAACTAAAAACCGCAGAAATAATTAATAATTTACTAAATAGAGAATTATAACGATAAGTGTTATCTTCTTTATTTGCTCCAAAAGATTTGTTAGAAGTTATAAAACGAAGACGTAATAAAAGCGCAATAATGATTAAACCACCTACCATATGAATGGTAATAATAGTTGGCTTTAAATTTGAATCTACCACAATTTTACCCAGCCAAGCTTCTACCAACATTAAGAAAAAAGCCAACCATGCTAAGATGGTTATTTCTTTATGTTCTTTCCAGTATTTAAATGCAGAAATGATTAAAAAAAGAAAGAAAAACCCAGCAAGAACAGACGCTAACCGATTGATATACTCCGTCCAGGTATGGTACTTATTAAATGTTGCATAATTGTGTTTTGTATATTTTTTCCAATTAGTAGCTGTAAAAGTTAAGTAAGTTTTTACGTTTTTTTCAGCAACATAAAGGGTTTCATCTTTAATGATGATCATTCCTTTTTTGTAATCTGTATTTGGCTGCCAAGTAATTTGTTCTTCAGAAGTTGGAGGAATAAAATATCCAAA